>DOPG01000312.1 GCA_003513555.1 Rhodopirellula sp.
GAAGAACGGAGCTGCCGTCCAGTCTCCGGCTGCCTTTTTGTCGATCCCTTCGCTGTAAAAGTGCCAGCCGACGGTAAGGCGTAGCAGAACCAGCATGACGGCACCGGTCAGACCCAAGATCCGAGGTGAAAGGCTCCAGCCTACGCAGAGACGGAGTGGTGAGAGTACGAACTTAAGCACGAAACAGGCGATCCGTTGGTGGGAAAGTTGGTGGGGATTCCTCGGCCCGCGAGTCGCAGGATACAAGGTCAACGTAAGTCCCTTAGCTTACACCAATCGGCGCAGATTACGCCACTATCCCCATAAAAACGAGGGTTTGCACATCAAGCGTCGATAGCAGTCCGGTTACGTCAGCTCGGAAGCTTCAGTTCTGTCACCCCCTGTGGTCATGCGATGTGATGCCGCTGGAGCCCTCGTTGTGGGGGTTATCTCGAGGAATTATCGAGTGTTTTCCATAAAATGCGACTTTCCGAAGGCCATATGAATTGGATCGCGAGGAACAAAATCCCTGACAACGAGCCCCTCCGTCTCATCGTTGCCATGGAGAACAGAAATTTGGTGCTCACGAGCTCCGAGGTGGTGGATGCGGCATGATTGCCAACCGGTTTCTGTTCGCTACCTTAAACGGCTGAGGAAACTGGCAGGAAGTGTCGCCGTGATGCTTGAGAGCGACCGATCCAGGTTGATCAGGCTTGAAGATCGCTTGCCTAACCAAACGTTTCGCAATGCCATTGCATTTCGTACTCAGGAAGAAACGACGATGAACCAGATCGTGACGGAAACGCCAGCTCCTGCTCGCCCCTTTACGCACCTGCACTGCCACAGTCATTACAGCTTGTTGGATGGTGCGGGTGATATTGGCAAGCTGGTCAATCGTTGTGTCGAGCATGGTATGAACTCGCTGGCCTTGACCGACCATGGCAACCTGCATGGGGCGTTGGAGTTTTATCGAAAGTCCAAGGCCGCCAGTATCAATCCGATCATTGGTTACGAGGCGTACATTGCACCCGGAAGTCGCTTTGACAAAGGTGGTGCCAGTAGCAGCAAGGCAGCCAGTTACCACCTCACTCTGCTGGCAAAAAATCGCACTGGATTTCGTAACCTGATCAAGCTTGCTAGTGCAGCTTCGTTGGAGGGTTTCTACTTCAAGCCTCGCATCGATAAGGAAATTCTTGAGAAATACAACGAGGGAATTGTCTGTCTCTCGGGCTGTGTCAGCAGTGAGTTCAGCCGTGCTGTGATCAAGGGAGTCGATACGGCAGAAGTTGAAAAAGAAGCAAGAGAAATTGCCGGTTGGTTCCATAATGTTTTTGATGATCGATACTTCATCGAAATCATGAACAACGGCGTTGATATTCAGAAGGCACAGCTTGAGAACGCGGTTGAAATTGCTAACCGAATGGGTCTGCCGTTGGTAGCCACCAGCGATTGTCATTACGTCGATCGTGGGGACGCAGAAGCACAAGACATCATGTTGTGCATAAACACGGGGCGTTATCGAACAGATACGTCACGAATGAAAATGGAGAACGATGAGTTCTTTCTTCGCAGTCCTGATCAAATGTACGAGAAGTTTCCGGGGTTGGAGCATGCGGTTGCTCGTAGTCAGGAAATCGCAGATACAGTCGACATCGATTTGGAGCTTGGAAAGTATTACTTCCCCTCTTTTGAGTGTCCCGAACAGAAACAACCGATCGACTATTTGCGTGAACTATGCATCAAGGGCCTGAAGGAACGATACGAAGATGAACCGGAACGCTTCAAGGGTGATGATTTAAGCGACGAGGTGATGGCTCGTCTGGATCGCGAACTCGACGTGATCGAAAAACTTGGCTATCCCACTTATTTTCTGATCGTGTGGGACTTTGTGCTACATGCACGAAGCAAGGGGATTTCAGCAACTGCACGTGGTAGCGGAGTGGGGGCAATCGTCTGTTATGCCTTGTACATGTCGCATGTGTGTCCGTTGCGGTACGACCTTCTGTTCGAGCGTTTCCTCGATGAAAGTCGAACGGAACCGCCTGATATCGATATCGACTTTGAAAAAGAACGTCGTGGCGAGGTTATTGATTATGTGAAAGAACGTTATGGCAGTGAAATGGTCTGTCAGATCGGGACCTTCGGTACGTTGGCCGCCCGGGCAGCGATCAAAGACACCGGGCGTGCGCTTGGTGTGCCGCTGGCACGGGTCAACCAGATCACTGAGATGGTACCCGATGAGCTGAAGATTACGCTCGACAAAGCACTCACCAAAAGTGCTGATTTGAAGATGGCTTACGATGGCGATCCGGAAATACGGGAACTGCTTGATCTGGCGATGAAGATCGAAGGGCTAGCCAGGAATGTCGGCACGCACGCTGCCGCAGTGGTGATCGCAGATAAGCCGTTGACCGAGTATGTGCCTCTGGGGCGTGTGCCAGGAAAACAGGATGTCATCACGCAGTGGCCGATGGGAGATGTGGAAGCATCGGGGCTGCTGAAAATGGACTTCCTGGGACTGCGGAATCTTACGATTCTCAGTCGTACCGTCCAGTTAATTGAGCAGACCACCGGTCAAGCCGTCGACCCATTGAAGTTTCCACTCGACGACAAAGCTTCTTACGCGCTGCTGCAACGCGGCGAAACCAAAGGGGTTTTCCAATTGGAGTCCGGTGGCATTCGTGACTTGTTGTTGAGGATGAAGCCTGACCACTTTACGGACATCATCGCAACCGCCGCACTCTATCGACCAGGCCCACTTGAGGGTGGAATGGTGGATGATTACGTCAATATCAAGCATGGTCGGCAGGAGCCCGAATACAAACACCCCGTTCTCAAAGAAATTCTGGAAGAGACCAATTCGATCATGGTCTACCAGGAACAGGTGATGAGGATCCTCAACCGCCTCGGGAAAATTCCTTTGGCGAAAGCATACACCTGTATCAAAGCGATTAGTAAGAAGAAAGAATCATTGATCAACCAGAATCATGAAGCATTCATCACCGGATCTGTAGAAAACGGACTGGCGGAGAAGGATGCTGATGATATTTGGAACCTGATCGTCAAATTTGCCGGATACGGATTCAATAAAAGCCATTCAACCGCTTACGCCTTGTTGGCTTATCAGACTGCCTACCTGAAAGCGCATTATCCGGTCGAATTCATGGCGGCATTATTGTCGAGTGATATTTCGGGACGTAACTTTAAACGCAAAGACGCCTTGGTTGAGCATATGGAAGATTGCGATCGTATGCAGATCGAAGTCGTGGCACCTTCGGTCAATACGAGTGCTGCCGATTTCTCCGTCTTGGATGGCAATATCCATTTTGCACTCTCTGCTATCAAAGGCTGTGGGGGATCGACTTCCATCAGTATCGAAGAAGAACGTAAAAAGAATGGTCCGTTTCGCGATATCTTTGATTTCTGTGAACGCGTGGATGCCGGTGCCTGCAACAAAAGTTCCATTGAAACTTTGATTAAAGCTGGAGCGATGGATGACTTCGGAGCGAATCGCAGTCAATTGACTGCAGTCATCGAAAGGGCGATTCAGGCAGGAGCTGCTGTTCAAGCCGACAAAAAAAGTGGTCAGGCAAGCCTGTTCGGCGCATTTGAAGAAGAGGGTGAGGCCAGTGATGAGTCTGTGGCTGCGCCTTTGCCTGAAATGGAAGAGTGGCCAGAACGTGAAAAACTCATCGCCGAAAAAGAGGTGCTTGGCTTTTATCTGGCCAGCCATCCGTTGGCTGAGTATGAAAAGAAACTGGCAACCTTTCGAACTCACACCACGGACAAACTCGGGGATGTCAAAGATCGCGGAGAAATCGTTTTGGGAGGCATGATCAGTTCGATCAAGTTTGCCCACACCAAGAATCCCAAAGTCGGCGCGCCATCAAAATATGCCAACTTTGATCTCGAGGACATGCAAGGGGCAATACGATGTATCGTCTGGCCCAAAGGGTTTGTTGATGTAGGGGATCGGATTCAACCCGACGCAGTCGTGCTGGCTCGCGGCAAAGTTGATCGTCGAGGCGGTGGTGATGAGGCCAACCTGATCATTGATGAATTGACCCCGCTGGATGAACTCGACACTCGCTACACACATGGCATGCGGCTGCGGCTCGATGAGGCAGAACATGATGGTGAAACGGTAAGTCGCTTGAGAGAGATTGTGCGGGGTTATCCGGGGTCCCAGGAATTGTTATTCAGTATGAAGTTGCGCGAAGGAGAAACAGTTCATCTGAAAAGCGACAAGTATCGCGTCAAAATTACGATGGAACTCCGCGATCGAATCGATGACCTGCTGGGCAGCGGACATTACAAGTTGCTAATGAGTAAGCCTCGCTAAGATGAGGGCATCGTTGGCACCGGTGGTATGCCTTCGGCATGTCGATCCGGTTTCACCTGCAGCTGTTGCATCTTTGTGCCGCACCGGGGAAGCAACGGCATCTAACTTTGCCGTGTGAGAGCCTGGGGCCGAAGAGTCCTGCATGATTCTTCCGTTGCGACCTGTCTCTGCCAGCGAACTCGCTTTGGGGGCTCTGCGGCAACATTGAATCAGCTTTTGCGGGCGTTATTCACAGAACGCCTGGCTGTTAGCGTGCTGCAGGTCGGAAAAACTGTCGGTTTTGCCGGCTGAAAGGTGTTGTGTTACTTGATTTTCCAATGGCATCTTACGCTTCGTAGGACTTTCGCAGGCAGCTCTGTTAAACTTGATTGGCTGAGCAATTCGTTCTGAGGAAGGTTGCTTGGTCTCGTAGTTTTCGTTTTGGGAATGCGGTCTATCGGGTAGAATGTTGTGGTTGCTGTGCAGCGGTTGCATCAAATTGTTGCCCGTGATTCACATCCTACCCCATGACGACGTCCCACAGCACAGGAACGTCGTCCTCGCAATGCCCTGTATCGGCTCCTGTCTTGGCTTGTCAAAAGTTGGTCACTGGAGCTGGCCGTTGCTTTGTGTCGTTCGTGCTGTTTGAGTCTTTGTTAAATGAGAAACCAGATGAATCTGTCGCGTCGTCACTTTCTTGGAGGTGGCACTGGTGTGATGGCGATTCCCGCTTTGGAGTCGCTAGGTTGGCGAAAGTTTGCTAGTGCGAAACGCGCAGATGTCCCACCAAAGCGGATGGTTTTTTTGAGCTTTGGATGGGGTGTGACTCGTGATGACTGGTTTCCTGACAAGTTAGTGCCCGGCGCTGACTACGTGTTGCCTTCTGGCTTGGCGCCGCTACGACGACACAAGCAGGACATCACTGTGGTGCAGAATTTGAGCAACCAATTTAGCAGCGAGGCACATTGGGGAAGTACTTTCTATCTGACCGGTGCCAATCGATACGCCGAGCCGGGAAAAAGTTTTCACAACAGTGTTTCTGCAGATCAGGTTGCGGCAGAAAAGTTTGGTTTGGCTACCCGGTTCACGTCCATTCAGCTCGGTTGCAATGATGCAGAAAACTCGGGGCACGGTCCTGGTTTATCGTTGGCATGGAATCGTCAGGGAAAACCAGTCGCAGGTTTGGATACTCCTGTTGCTGCCTATCATAAACTCTTCTCCGACGGAAAAACCCCTCTTGCGCAGCGCCAGTTGATGTTGAAGAAACAACGCAGTGTTCTCGATGCCGTGATGGAAGATGCAAAGGATGTCGGCCGCGGACTTGGCCGAAATGATGCTGACAAATTGGGGGAGTATCTGCAGTCGGTTCGAGATATTGAAACGCGACTTTCGAAAGAGGAGCAATGGTTGGATGTTCCGAAGTCCCGTCCAGCGACATTGCCCGACGAGCCACAGGGGGCAGTAGCCGGGTATGAAGAAATCAAGGTCATGTACGATCTGATGATAGCTGCCATGCAGGTTGATGCGACACGCGTATTCACCTACCGGCAACCCGTGGAAAGCTTGTTGAAAAGTTTTGGAGCTACGATCACGGGGCACAACATGAGCCACTACACCAATGGCGATCGGAAATCTGTTTCCCAAACACGCGATCAGAAACAGTCAGAATTGCTGGCCTATTTTATCGATCGCCTCAAAGCTACCCGCGAAGCCGATGGTAGTCGTTTGTTCGATCATGTGTCCTTGAGTTATGGAAGTAATATCAACTCGATCCACTACTTAACCAACTGTCCGACGATCATCACCGGCGGCGGTGCTGGAATTGAACTTGGCCAGCATTTGGTACTTGGCCCAAACACACCCTTGGCGAATCTGTGGCTCAGCCTGTTGCGGGGTGTGGGAATCGATGTCGCGTCTCATGGTGACAGTTCAGGGGTTATCGAGGAATTGTTTGCATGATGTTTCGGTTTTCTGGGCGAGCTCAACAGATGAAACGACTTGGGCGGATGACGCTAGTGCTGCTTGCAATTACCCTGCTGGGACAACGGGATGGGTCCATCTTGGCAGCCGACGACGTGAGTAACGAAGGAACGGCAGAGCACAGCGCAGCTCAAAAAGAAATCGCGGCGATCTTGCGTGACCGATGTGTGCATTGTCATGGTGAATCAGGCGAGGTGATGGGGGAGGTTGATCTGGTCGAGTTTCTGAAACGTCCAGATCAAACATCTGAACCTGAGTTGCTTCAGGACCTGATTCGTGTTGTCGATCTCGGAGAGATGCCTCCTGAAGAGGAAGGGGAGCTTATACCAGCGGTGCAAGCAAAGCTCGTCAAAGCACTGAAGACTCGATTCGAAAAGGTGGTCGCCGGAGAATCAGAGCCTGAGCATGCTGAAATTCGAAGAATGAATCGGTTTCAGTACAACAATGCCGTCAAAGATCTGTTCCAACTCAAGTCGATCGTTTTTACCTTGCCCGAACGGATGATGCGGCAACACAGCAAATACTTTGATCCTGCCAGCGGAAAAATGCCCGGCACCGTTCGGGTCGGGAGTCGACCGCTCGGGAAATCGCAAATGATCGAAAAGCGACTCGCCGGGGTCGCAGCTTTCCCTCAGGACCTGCGAGCTGAACATGGGTTTGATAATCGGGGCGATCAACTTTCGTTATCGCCGCTGCTAATGGAGGCGTTTCTAAGTCTGAGTCAGTCCATTGTTGGCAGCCCTGACTTCACACCAGCCAATGTTGGCATCTGGAAGGAATTCTTTGCGGAACCTACGGCAAGCGTCTCGCAGCCTGATGAAGCAAGGATCCGACTGAGACCCTTTCTGACACGGGCCTTTCGAAGGCCGGTAAGTGAAACGTCGTTGGCGAGATATGCTGCTTATGCGAAACGCCAATTGGAAAGTGGGGTTGGCTTCACTGAGGTGATGAAAAGTGTGTCCAGTGCTGTGCTTGCCTCACCTCGATTCCTGTATCTCTACTCCACTCCTGGTACGAGTGATTCAATGTCCGGAGATTCAGTCAGCGCCGCCACACAACCTGACTTGGACGCAGTGACACATCAGGAAGAAATTGACTTGGCATCTCGTTTGTCGTTTTTTCTGTGGGGCAGTCTTCCGGATCAGGAATTGATTGATCTGGCATCGACGGGACAGTTGAAGAATCCTGATGTGTTGCAAGCACAGTTTCGCCGACTGATCGAGGACCCCAAGCTAAAACGTTTTTGTGACAGTTTCCCGGCTCAGTGGTTGCAATTAGAGAGGATCATTTCCTCGGTGCCCAATCGGGAAAAATTCCCGGGTTTTTACATGTCCAAGTACCGTCACAGCATGCACATGATGTTGGAACCGTTGCTGCTGTTCGAGGCCGTGTTGATCGAAAACAGGGCCTTGACCCAGCTGATTGATTCCGATTTCACCTATCGCTCTCCCCTGTTGACCCGCGTGTACGGAGAAACAGCAGGTGGGAAAGGCGGAGGTGGCGTGACGGTGCTGAATTTCACGCGTCAGCCGATCACTGATCGACGACAGGGGGGAGTGATCACCAATCCTGCGACGTTGACGATGACTTCGGGGACTGACCGTACTAAACCGATCACACGGGGCGCGTGGGTCTCCAGTGTGATTTTCAATCTTCCCCCTGAGCCACCACCTGCGGATGTTCCACCATTGAAAGAAAAACCGTCGAGTGAGGAGTCTGAATTGACTCTCCGCGAGCGTCTGTCCTTACACCGTGAGAGGGCTGATTGTGCCGGTTGCCATGAGCAAATTGACCCATTGGGATTCGCCCTGGAGAATTTTGATGCCATTGGAAAGTGGCGTGATCAATACGAAAATGGACGAGAGATAGATGCTTCCGGGCGACTGTTTCGTCGACATAAGTTTTCGGACGTGGTTGGCTTCAAGGATGCGATTCTCGCAGAGAAAGACCGCTTCGTGCGAGGTTTTGCCGGGCATCTGCTTTCGTTTGCCATGGCACGCGAACTGGGGCCTCAGGACCAAAGCGAATTGGATCGCATTGCAGCGGCAACCATCGCTGATGATTATCGTATACAGACCCTCTTTCGGGAGGTGGTTTTCAGTAAGCCTTTTCTTCGTGGTGTCGAATTGTCTGACCAGCGTTTGACCACACGTCCCTGAATATTTCATGAGCCTTTGTCGATGAAATCAACTTCGAGAAGAAATTTTCTGCAAAGCGTGGGTGGTGCCATGCTCGCACTGCCGTGGCTTGAGAGTGTCGCCAACGCAGAGGCGGGGGCATCCGTTGCCAAGCGGATGGTGCACTATTACGTTCCCATTGGCGTGGTTCGGCGGGGCTTCTTTCCCGGTGAGGCGGATCACGTGATCCCCAAGGGGAATCTAGGGAATTTCTTTCGCTCTTTAGGAGAACAGGATCCAAATTTCAGCGTCAAGCCACTTGAACATCTGACACCAACGCTTGAACCGTTGATGCCTTTGGTCAAGAAGATCAATCTGATCACTGGGATGGATCGCACTTTCCAGCAGGGTACCGATGTGCACGCACAGTGCGCGTCCTGTTACCTCAGCAGCGCCAAGCCTTACACCGTCAAAGGTTCGGCATGGCCGATTCAACGGACGCTTGATCATGTGGTTGCTGACCATGTCGGGAAAGAAACGCCGTTCAGTACTCTGGAATTCAGTTGCAACAGCCATCGGGACAATAAAGAGTCGATTCACTTCGACAACATTTCGTGGTTCGGGACAGGGCACCTTGCTCCATCCATTCGTGACCCAGGGAAAATGTATGACCGCTTGTTCGGGACCAGCCAAGCCGCGCGCGCGAGTGATGTCACCGATCTCGTGCTTGAAGACGCGAAGTCTCTTCAGCGGCAACTCAGCTATTCTGATGGGCAGAAATTTACCGAGTATTTTGATGCGTTGCGAACGATCGAAACGCAGATGAAACGACTGCAGGACATGAAAAAAGAATTGGCAACCGTTGATTTTCCTGAGCCTCCTGAAACCTATCTTCCCAGAGGTGAGTACATCCGGTTGATGGCAGACTTGATGGTGGTCGCGTTACAGACCGGGTTGACCAACGTGGCAACCTTCATGATTGGACCCGAGCGATGGGATACTCCATTCATGTTTGACAGCCTGTTCGATAAGCCACGAAGTCATCACCAGATGTCACACAATCAGACCAAGTTCATTGATGATTTGTTGCGAGTTGATCGCTTTCATATGGAACAGTATTTTCATATCTTGAATCGCATGGACTCGATCCAGGAAGCTGACGGTTCTTCACTACTGGACAGTTCGTTGGTTACCTATGGTTCGGGACTCGGTGATGGAGCAACACATCAATACAATGACTTGCCAATCATCGTGGCTGGTGGCGGCAAGCAGGTGAAATCTGGCCAACACATTAACATGCGTGAGGGGACACCTCTGGCGAACCTGTGGTTGACTCAGGCTCAGTTGATGGGGCTGGAAGTAGATGAGTTTGCTGATAGCAAGGGTGTCATCGATTCGCTGATCGCCTGAAGTGGTCACTGATGGGATGGATGCTGTCCCGCTTGTGCGAAGATTGCCCTTTTCAAGCATTCGTGTTCCAGGCAAAAGTGGGACGGGGCAACCTGAGGCTATGAATTGCCTCTGAAGTTTCTTGTCGAGAGGAGAATGTTATGTGGGCCCGTCTGATTCTTGTGTTCCTGCATCTTGGCTCGTATGGGATCGTCGTGGCACAGGAGGCGTCTGAGGATTCCATACCACTCGTCCAAAACGAAATGGGCGACACGGATAAGCGACAGACTGGGAAAGGCTCGGGGAAACAACCACGTGGTGGGAATGGAAACCAGCCCATGGTTCAGCAGTGGCTGAGCCAGATGGATAAGAACAAGGATCTACGGATCGCGTTGAATGAATCAACCGGCTTGATGCAGAAAAACTTTGCAAGGGTCGACAGCAACTCTGACGGATCTCTGGAAATCAAAGAGTTGGCTGCACTTGCCCAGCGTTTGATGCGAAACCGTGGGAATCGAAATCGGGGGAATCCAAGGCAGGGAGGTAACCCAGACAACGAAGTGACTGACGAACAGGTCAAAAGAAGAGCAGGCGATCAAATTGTCTGTGATTTGAATGTGCCTTATCGTGAGGGTCACCAGCGTTGGAAACTGGATTTGTTCAGGCCGGTTGGTGAGGTCGATGGGTTGAGGCCGGCGCTGGTGTTCGTTCATGGTGGTGGCTGGGTCCGTGGCGATAAACGCAAAGTATTATTTCTCGAGCAGGCCATCGATTTTGCTCGCAGAGGATATGTTTGTATCACGGTCAACTATCGCCTTGATGCTTCGAGATTGCCGTGTGTCAAAGACGTGAAGTGCGCCGTGCGTTGGCTGAGGGCTCACGCAGGTGAATATCAAATTGACCCCAAGCGAATCGGAGCCTACGGGAATTCGGCGGGAGCGCATCTTGTCAGCATGCTGGGTGTTTCAGCAAGTAACCGGGAGCTTGAGGGAGACGGGCCGTTTCAAGACTATTCCAGCCAGATTCAAGCTGTCGCTGCTTCGGCCACGCCGACTCGCCCCATGAGGCTGGGCGAAGCCAGTCCCGGCCTCGCCGCTGTTGCGCCGATCAATTACGTGACCAAGGGGGCGCCTCCTTTCCTTCTGTTTCACGAAGCTTCGGACCGACTGGTGGATATCGGTCATTCCGATGATTTTGTCAAAGCTTTGAAGGCGGCAGGAGCAACCGATGTGACCTACCGGCGTATGACCGACGGTTCCGGGCACGCTGTTTTCCAGAAAAACAGGCACGCCTTTCAAAATGAGATGGTCAGCTTTTTCGCTCGCACGCTGCGGGGGGAAGAGGTGGCGAAAGGTGCAGAATGATCGGCTCTGCTGGAGATTCGTCTGCTGCCGGAATCAATCAGGCCAATGAGAGTGGGGAATCACTGTCGGCAAATCTTTCCAAGGGAACCCCGGTGGCCCGCAGCAAAGTCAGGTGTAAGTCGGACATCGACAGGTCGCGTCGTCCACTGATCAGTCGCCCCGGACGGATTGCTCCGCCACCCCGGCCTGCCAACAACAGTGGCAAATTCTTTTCTTCGTGTTCGTGACCATCACCCAGGCTGGAGCCATACACGATGGTGCTGTGATCGAGTAGTGTTCCGTCAGCTTCCCGGATTTCGTTGAGGCGACTGATCAGATAGGCCACCTGTTGGGTGTGCCACGCGGTAACGCGATTGTACATGTCACGTTTTTCGTCACGTGATTTCCATGAGGTGACCCCATCATCATCCTCTGTCTTGCCACTGATGTCCTTCCAGTGTGAAAGTGCATGCCAGGTACCTGTCACGCCATCAATGAAGTTGAAGTACCGGTTGCTTTGGCCGTGGTCCATCATGCACGTTGCCACGCGGGTGGCATCGGCCCAGAATGCCAGCACGATCATATCCATCATCACACGCACGTATTCACCATGATCTTCTGGTATCTCGGCGGCAGGCCGGATCATGGCTTTGCCGAGTCCAGATGCGACATCGGATCGCTGCTTCTGACGATCAGCGAAGGCGATTTTGCGTTCAATCTCGCGAATGGATTCCAGATACTCATCAATTTTCTGACGATCCTGTACGCTGGCTGAGTTTTTCATACGGCGTGCGTCGGCAATCACCATGTCGAGTACCGAACGTTGCGCCATCTGGCTTTCGCCGGCGCGGAACATGCGGTCGAAAATAGCTCGAGGCTCGATTTCACGCGGGACAGGTGTCTGCGCGTCTGCCCATGAAATGGAGTTGCGAGACAGGCTGCTGCTGAAATAGCCTTCTCCACGCATTGCCATCTCCAGAGATGGCAGCAACGTTGTGGATCGAAAATGTTTGGCAGCGATCTGGTCCGCCGATGGTCCACCCACGTTGATGTTCTCGTGGTTAAAACCGCCTCCAGTCAGCCATGTTGCTGTACCTGCACTATGGCCATTGCCGCGTGGCGTCCAGATGTTCTTGAATAGGGTCAATTCACTTGCGAATGGTTGCAGCGACTTCATCCAGGGATTCAACTTCTTGAGTTTGCCGTTTGGCTCTGAATCCTCAGGTAACCATGCTCCGTCAGCAACACCATTGGGAATGTACAGGTAGGCTAGCCGCGTGGTTTTGCCCGTCGCGGGTTCGACTGCTACTGCAGGAGAATCCATCACTTCAAGCAGTGGAAGCGAAATGGCGGCTCCCATGCCTCGTAGCATCGTGCGTCGTGGAATTCGCCAAGCACCAGAAGTGCGGGTTTGGTTCGGTGCAGGTTTTACCATTGGGCCACTCGTGCTGTGTTGATCAGATGCCACAGTTTACCAGTCAGTTGGGTACTCAGTTTGCCAGTCAGTTCCCTGTTCAGGGACCAAGCTGTTTCATTTGAAATGTGTCGCTGTTGACGATGGCTTGAATCAGCGTTTGCAGTCGCCTGTTGTCTGCATCGACTTGCCCAATGATCTCACGGATGACCGGCTCATCGAAATATTCAAGTTGACGGCCCAAAGCATAAGTCATCATTTTCCGCGTGATTTGTTCTACCAGTTGGTCGCGCCGCTCGGCCACCAAGGCAGTTTGCAGACCTGTCAAACCACGAAACTCGGTGCCGCCCGGTAGGGTGCCGCGAATGTCGGGCTGACGGCCACGACGTGATCTGGTGAAGCGTCCAAACCAGTCATATTGCTCCAACGCAAAACCAAGTGGGTCGATCTGTGCATGGCAGGCATAGCAATTCGGGTTGTTGCGGTGAAGTTCCAGTTTTTGTCGTTGGGTGAGATTCCGACGCTCGGCAACTCGATCATCAAATTCGCTGACATTTGGTGGCGGTGGCGGTGGCGGTGTCCCCAGCAACTCAGTCAGAATCCAGTTGCCACGTACCACCGGGCTGGTCCGATTTGGGAAGGATGTGATTGCCAGAATACTGCCTTGACCCAAAATCCCGCCGCGGGGAGTGGATTCCAGTGAAACTCGTCTCATTTCTGGTCCACGAACTTGCTCAAGGTCGTAATGCCGAGCCAATTCCTCGTTGACGAATGTGTATTGGGCATCTATCAGACGCTCGATAGGTTGATTTTCATCTACCAGCGATGAGAAAAAGAGTGCTGATTCCCGCTGCATCGCATCGACCAGCGAGTCGGTTGCCCAAGGATTATCAATTGGATCCCGTGGGGCGTGGGGCAAGGCACTGAAACCAAGCCACTGGGAAGCAAAAATTTCTCCCAGGGTTTTTGATTTCGGGTCAGCCAGCATGCGTTTTACCTCGGTGGCAAGTACACGCGGGTCGCTCAGGATCCCCTCATCTGCTGCTTTACTCAGTTGACCATCAGGCATGCTTGCCCACAGGAAATATGAAAGTCGGCTGGCAAGCTCGTGGTCGGTGATTCTGAACGCCTGTCCGGTTTGTTTGCTTTGGCTGTTTTCGCTGCGGAACAGGAAACTGGGCGAAGCGAGAATCACCTCGAAGACCTTACCAAGAGCTTGGTAGGAAATATCTTCATGAATGACGGATTCAGATTTTTGTCCCGTAAGTTCTGTGTAGTAGTTCAGAAGTGGCATTAACTCCTGTTCACTTACCGGCCGACGAAACGCGCGTCGTGCGAAATTTGCGATCGCCGCATGGGCTGATTTCGAACCAACTAACAAGTTGCGTGTTCTTTGCAATTCGGCCGTGTCAGCCTGGTCGGGCATCGCAGCCTCGATGACCTGCTCTGCGGCACCCAGATAACGCTCCAATATGATCGGCTGCAAAAACAGACTGTTCGCACTGTTGGCGAATCCACTGGACGCAGTCAATTCACGGGGGAATCGATCCGCAGGACGCAAGTCGATGCCAAACAAGTCACGGATGGTGTGGTTGTATTCTTCGTTCGTCAGTCGGCGGGCAGGTTCGTAGCCAGGTTGCCTTACGGTTTCATATTCAAAATCATCAATCCTGTGCTGCAAAAATCCCGCGATGATCAACCGGTCTGCATCTGGCATGGGTTCAGCCTCAGGCGGAGGCATCGTTCGCATTCTGATTTGCTGACTGATGTTTTTCCAGGTGCTCCGGTTGATGACCCATGGTTTCTTTTCGGCTAAAGAAAGCAGATCCAGATCACCAGAGGCCGACTCATCTGAATGGCATTCATGGCAATGCCGCCTCAGAAGCGGTTCAATGTGCTGCTGATAGTTCCAGTTCTCCGCCGCCGCGACGGTGGCTGCATCAACTGACACAGGCTTGGGCATGTTACTGCCAAGGGGCTTTCTGTCTTCTCCTGAGTCCTCGGGTTTTTCTCCGCGATTACTCTCCGGTTCAAGCTCACGTTCAAGTTCTCGAAGCTCAAGTTTCAATTCCTCAATCCACTCCTCCTCTCCTTCTTCTTCTGCATAGTGCAGTTCAAGTTTCAGTTGGAGGAATTCGTTGCGTATTTCGTACTCGTGCTCAAGTTCTCCCAGCCGGATTTCAATCTGTTCAGTCCGTCTGTCGTCGCCCTTTTCAACACTTTCAAAGAACTGCTTTGTGAGCTTGTCCGCTTCAGCAAAGGTGGCATCCATCTTTTGAAAATCGAGAGCCCCTGATTCCACCTCCTCCTCCGAGAACTTTTGCCGCAGTTCTGATAATTCAACGCGTTTGTCAAGCAGTTCCAAGTTGATCGAAATTGTCTCTGACTCAAGCTCGATGAGATCCCATTGCTCTTCAAACTTATCCTCGGGCTCCACATCGCCTTCTTCAGCATCCTGGATCTGTTGTTCCAGTTTGAGCCGTTTTCGTTCTAACTGTTGTCGCTGTTTGAGCAGACCAAGACGCTTGTCGAGGAATCCAAGTCGCTCCCGCAGACGTTCGCGCCTTTCTTCTGTTTTGCGTAATTCGAGTGCGAATTCATCGAGCTCTTCAGATTCTTCTTCCGCGGAGTTCCCAGAGGCAATGTCGCCTGCTTGCTCGTTGGCTTGTTGTGTCTTGCTGTCGCCGTCTTGCGCAGCGGATTCTTGAGCCGAAGCAGGTCGCAGTAGTGTTGGCGGCAGACAGCAGAGCAGCAGAAGGATTAAAAGTAGATTGGCAGATTTGCTCATGCGGCGCCTGCAGGATTCAAGATCGAGGCTGGATTTCTTTCGAGCCTACGATTTGCATGGCGTTTGGTCAAGCTAAACCTTAGTGGGGGCTAGCGGCAAAGGAAACATTTTTCGAAAATTAAGTCACGGTTTGTATCTGGGCTGACCCCTCGGTCTGCTGAGTGCGGGCTCTTGCTCAATCAAGACTTTACGTTGGTCTAGATCACCATCACCCCGAGGCGATTGTCGGGTATGGATTCTTTGTAAGAGTGCTGCCAATTCATTGGTGTTTGCCTGCCGCCGAGCCACCGTGATGTGTCAGCGATGCCATGAAATGTTAAGCCGTTTGGAGTGTCAGCGAGCGGTTCAACTAATCCAGCACGTTCTTGCAGCAAATCAGATCTGTTCAAGATCGCATCAACTACCGAACCGGCTTATGGAACCGGATGGAGAATTGAGTTCTCTGCAGAACTTCTATTTATCCGTTGGCGGATCCCGGTTTTTTTCCGAACAGAGAATCCAGCTTGTGCACCTTGGTGATCACAGATTGTCCATTCTTCTCGGTTACGGTACCTGTGATTTTGACGGCGGTGCCACAATGGTAGGCGAGGTTGAAGTCATGGAAGTCTCTGAAGGCGACATCGATTCGCACAGATGGCTGGCCCTGCACATCAATCAAAAAAATGCGTGCTTCATCGAGATTGTCCGACAGTCGAAGCCGTCCTTGCACGGTGATGGTTCCGTCACCTTGTTTGACCCAGCTCTCAAACGGCTGTTCGCTATAGGGGGTAAAGTCGGAACCATTGAGTCCAGGTAATGGGCTGGTTGAATAGGCGAAGGAATCCTGATCGGCATCAAACATTTTCAGCAGGGCGAGGTGCAATCTCCCCAGTTGCTGGTTCTCGTCGTAACGTACATAACGCCCTGTTTTTAACAGCCCTCCGCCCTGCCCTGCCAGAATGATTGGGATTCGAGTCGCCGTGTGATTGTCGCTGTGTCCCATACCAGATCCATACAGCACCACACTGTGGTCAAGGAGGCTGCCATGGTGATCCCGGTAGGATTTCATGCGAGTCAGCAGGTAGTCAAATTTCTCCATGTGCCACAAGCTGATTTTTAATAGTGCATCGAGATTCTGCCGCGAAAAGTTCCGGAAGAAGTGAGACAGGTAATGGTGTTGTTCTTTGACACCCAGGAAATCAAAAATCATTCGACTGTTACTGTTGCCAAGCATATAGGTCACGCATCGAGTTGAATCAGTCCACAAGGCGAGAGAGATCAAGTCAAGCATCGATTCAACCTGCTCGTTCAGGTTGGCAGGCGCCAGCGGACGTTCCATCGTTGCTTTGGGAATGTCGTTGGACGAGGCAGCGATGTTGTCGATCCTTTTTTCCGTCGAGCGAACCACCGACAAATATTGATCCAGCGTCTGTTTGTCTTCTGCACCCGCTGTGCGTGAAAGTGATTTTGCGTCCTCGGATACACGATCCAATACGCTTTTCATTTCACGACGCTTGGCCTGGTTTCGCATCGGGCTGCGGAAGATTCGATCGAAGATCAGTTGCGGATCACTCTCGCGCGGGATGGGATCTCCATTGGAATCATAAGAGATGTAACTGCAGCCAATCTGGTTCGGGAACAGTCCTTCAGTGGTCAATTCAAGCGAGCGATGTGGCGTTCCTTTGCCAATTCTGCTGGCGATCAACTGGTCGACGGATGCGGATTTGGTGTTTCTGTGGTGTCCGCTCAGGAATCGACGAGTGGAGTTGGCGTGGGATGAAAAACCAAAGTCACCCATGTTGTCTAGGATCAGCAGGTCCTGTTTGTGTTTCGCGAATGGCTGCATGAGAGGCGACATCCGGAAATCAAACTCGGTGCCACCATTGATGCTCCAACTGGGTGGGTGTACCCCGTTGGGTTTGAACAGGGTCATGAATCGAATGGGGGGGCCATCGGCTGCCGCCCCTGATGCTTTGCGTTCCATCAGGTTCAGGAACGGCAAAGGCAGAAGTGGACCGGCAGCACCACGCAGGAATCGTCGTCGATCTAATTGCCAGGACATGTGTTGCTCTTTCTTCAGTTGTGCTTGATGTGCTGTGGTTGTGCGTGTGTGAACGGCAAACTATTGGCTACCAGATGAATTAAATCGTGATAGGTTCCTTCTTGCTGCTTGAGGTTCCCATGCCGGTCAAGTTCACTGCAGATGGCATCAACCGTCGGCATGTCGTTGACACGGAGTTCACGTGCAAGTGCATAGGACAGGATGCGTTTGACAATGTTTTCGATCACAGTTCGACGTTGGGACTTGACGAGGATTCGTTGTAATCCGCGGTAGTCTTCAAAACTTTCTCCGCTGGGAAGCTGGCCACTGGTGTCCAGTGGTTTCAAAGCAGTAGGAGTGTTTTGATCTTGCGGCTGCTTGCTATCTTTCTGCTTGCGTTTTTTGCTGCCATTGGAGTTGGTCGAACCAGCGGGTTGGTAGTTGCCGCCAGCGTCATATGACTGCATGGCGAATCCCAGCGGATCGATTTTGTTGTGACAGATCGCACAAGTTGTGTTGCTGCGGTGCACTTCAAAACGCTCGCGAAAACTCAGGTTCTCACCTCGCTGATTGGGTTTGACTTGCCCAACGTTCGCAGGTGGATCGGGCAGATGTTCACCCATCACCCTTTCCAGCATCCAGGTTCCGCGAATCACCGGACCTTTGTTCATGGCCAGAACGCCTGGCATCGTAAGTAGACCCCCACGCTCGGGAGTGTTGGTCAATTCCAGCCGTTGGTTGGGAACAGCTTCGACTTCAATCCCCCGCTGTTTCCTGTACGCAGTCATCCGTTTTCGGTCACCGGGGTAATATTTGGCTGTGTGTGGATTTACAAATGCTACCTTGGAATCGATCAGTTCCAAAAGTGGGCGGCCTTCTGTGAACAGATAGTTCAGAAAGTCAATGGGTTGCTGACGCAAAGCATGGGAGACAGGCGGGTTGTTCGAGACTTTGGATATTTCGTTGAGTGAGAACCATTCCACTCCAAAGTTGTGCGCGAGATTCTGAGATTTCGGGTCCGCCAGCATGCGAGCTATTTCCCTTGCATAAATGTCTGGATCACGCAATTTACCCCGAGTTGCCAACTGCATCAGGTGATCATCAGGCATGTCACCCCACAGAAAATAGCTGAGCCGCTCAGCGAGTTCATGGTCATCGACGCGACCGTACAGCACTGGTTTACCCACCTGGTTGGTGCTCTTGGGATCGTCAACCTTTGCAAGCAGGCTGCGGTAAATGAACGGAGGTGACATCAGCACTGATTTCAATTCAATGCGAAGTGCTGATTCCAATTCTGCTCCCCGCTTCCCGTCAATGGTCGCAAGCGATGCGGCAACAGTGTCGGCATCGGGAGGACGGCGGTAGGCATGACGTAACATCCATTGCAGAACCTGGTTTGCCTGCTTCGGAGTCATGTGCTCACCTGCGATCGGGCCCGTGACCACTTCAAGGTGGTCTCTTGGTCCGGGAGCAAGCCACTGTTCCAGAGCATCGTCGATGAGGAACGAATACTGCTCCCACACATTGGTGGTCAAGGGATTGGCTGATGTGTCATTTTTGAAGCCGCTGGGACCTGGTGGGTCGACCGGCAGCAGTTTCATCACCAACGATTTTTCAACGATGGTCTGTTCGGCTTCTGCAATCGAAACTTCAAGGTCGAATCCAAAGATAGAGCGCAGTGTTTGCCGATATTCGTGCGCTGATAGGCGGCGTGGGCGAAGGACATCCGGAAGTGGCTGGATCGTGTCCACCAATGTCTTTTGATACCACGATTTGAATTGTGCAATTTCAGCTGAACTTAGCCGCGGCTGGCTTTCGGGTGGCATCGTGTCTGAATCAATGACCTCGAGTACATCGGACCAGAGTTCAAAGGCCGCTTTGATTTGCTGTTCAGTCTCGAGTTCCCTCAAGTTGATTTCACCGTGGACTTCGTCGCCATCACCGTGGCATTGAAAGCAGTGTTTGCTTAGTAGCGGTCGGATCGTTATCTGGTAATTCAGCGTTGGATCTTTTGCGGAATGAGCTGAATTTGCCGAGTTTGTTTTGTCCTGCTCGTTGTCTGCGGAAAGCCTGGGTAGAGGCAGGGTGATGCCCAGGCCAATGAAGATCCACAGCAATGACAGACGGTGCGACAACGGGTGGGCTCGTTGGAATGGCGTGCAGGCAGGGTCACCAGGTGGGGAAATGATGGACTCCTCCATTTTAATCACAGCAACCGCCTCGTTGATAGATTGTTTCCTATTGCGAATCGGTCCAGTGATCGGTCCGGAACGGTGAGGCTGGCAGGCCAATGCTGTTGGTGAGATTGCCTAACGGGTTTGCCGCCCATGAGTAGCGAACGGCGACCGGATTTGGTATTCGCGGCGACCTGACTGACACCTGGTCGCCCGTGGCTGTGGCCTCGGCCCATTGAAAAACGCGATCCTCGCCAGCTATCGCAAACCCACGTAGTGGACCGTTTGAGGATTTCAGGCCTGTTCCAACTTGCGAGAAGGTCAAATTGATCCGGTCTCCTGTTGGCTGTGATGACTTCAATAATGGTCCCATCGCCACATTGCCTCCAGGCAACTTGTTGCCTCGGTCGTAGACATCGACAAGAGCCCATCTTGCCAGTCGTGCTCCTACGGCCTGTTTGTTTTTGGGGTGGATGTTTTTTGCATCGCCGACATCAACGGTGATTGCCATCCCGGTTTCAGGAATGTTCAAAGCGCGAAGCATCCCCGCGCGGACGTTGACCCATCCGCTGGGTTCAGAAGGCTCGGTTTGCAGTGCCCGGAAATTGGGGAGCTGCACCCATGCAAACGGAAGTTCTGGTGCACTCCATCGTTGCCGCCAGTCGGTAACCAGCGTTTCGAGTTGTTTGTCGTACAGGTCAGAGAACTTCCCGTTCGAGTTGCGTTCGCCCTGATACCAGATGACTCCGCGAATTGCGTAACCGATCAACGGATGGATTTTACCATTGAACAGATTACTTGGATAGTTTTTTCCGGCGGATGGTTTTGCTGGTAACGACGGTCGCCGCGGCAAGCGTTTCCTCTGGCTCTTTTCTTTGATCTTTGCATTGTCCGCCTTTGCTTTTTCCCAACGCGTTAATGCTTGTTGATAACGTTCCTTGGCAGCTGTTGCGTCGAATTCTTTATCTTGTCCCGCGAGGTCGAGCATCATCGGCTTGAGGGCCTTGCTTGATGTTTGAGCTGGCATGCTGGTCCAAGCCTCGATTGCAGTTCCACCCACAGAAGAATTGATAAGTCCAACGTGGACATTTAGCTCCTGTTGCAGTTTCCGTCCAAAGAAGTAGGCCGTTGCAGAAAAGCTGCTGACGGTTTCAGGGCTGCACACTTGCCAAGTACCCTTGCAGCGATCTTGAGGCTCAGTGGCGTGCGATGACGACTCAGTAAACATCCGAATCGCAGGTTGGTTGGCAGTTGATATCTCTGTTTCCGCATCCAGCACACCACCGACTTTCATTGCCATGTTTGACTGTCCGGAGCATAGCCAGACTTCGCCCATGTAAATGTCGTTGATGGTGATCGATTCTTTGCTTGTTTGAATCTTCAATTCATGGGGGCCGCCAGCCGGGAATTCCTTGAACTGTAAGGACCATGTTCCGCCATCAGATGCTTTTGTCTTCGATGTTTGGCTGGCCAGGGTACACGTGATTTCGTCTCCTGGCTTGGACCAGCCCCAGACTTTGATGTTCTGGTTGCGCTGCATGACCATGTGATCACTGAAAATAGTTGGTACTTCCAGTTGCGCATGCGCGATGTTGCAACAGAGAATCAAAGCGATGAGGGGTAAGGTGACGGGTTTCATCATGTTGGGTTTGCTGGGTTTGCGAGGATTGGCGGATTCGTTAAAACGAAGAAAAGTGCGTTGGGTTTTGCCCACACATGCTGATTCATTCCGAGCTGCTTGGGCTCGCAGGCTTCACGCTGCTGTACCAGTCTTGGTGCGATTTTAGCAGTCGCTTGACCAATTCAGGTTTGTTTTTTGCATGATTGATCGTTTCTGGTTTCTCGTCGGCCAGACTAACAAGCTGATAGTTCTGTTTGCCATCGGTGCCCATGAGCTTCCAGTTGCCATCCCGAACAGCCCATGTTGAGCCCCAGTGGAAGTGAAGGACACCTCCGTAGGGTGACGGGGCGTTTGCAGAACTACAGATTGGCAGCACGCTGAAACCATCGATTGCAGGTGACTGTGGGGCGGGTTTGATGTTGCAAAGTTCCAGTATCGTCGGATACCAATCCATGGCCGTCACGATCTGGTTGCGGACCTCGCCCGAGGGAATTTTCGATGGATAGCTCAAAATGGCAGGGACGCGTATTCCGCCCTCAAGAAATTTGCTTTTGTGTCCAATCCAGCGTCCCGTATTGCCGCCACCGCTGGCCCCGTAGAAATGACCTTCGGGGAAACCCGATGGGTGCTCTTTGCCGCGAATGCGATAAGTCGTTTCATTGGAATGTCCGTTGTCACTCATGTAGACAATGATAGTGTTGTCCATGATCTTTGCTGCTTCGAGAGCTTTGAGGACGCGGCCAATGTAGTGGTCCGTCGTCGTGATCATCGCAGCATAGGTGCGGCGAGCGGCATCCTTGATTCCGCGATATCGGTCTTGGTGCATGGCCAGTGATTGTTCCGGGTAGTGCGGAATATTGAACGGCACATACAAAAAGAATGGTTGGTGCTGATTGCGATCAATGAACTCAACGGCACGATCGGTCATCATTTCCGGAAAATATTTTCCATCAGCCTCAACTCGGTCTGTGCCTTCGTAAAGATCGTGAAATCCATTTCGATGCAGGAAGAAATGGTTGTAGTTATCGATGAAACCATCGCGGATCCCAAAGAATTCATCGAAACCCTGTTTCTTGGGACCGTAGTCGTGGTGGGCACCCAGGTGCCATTTTCCAAACAACGCGGTTCGATAACCAGCTTCTTTTAGTGCCTCAGCCAGCGTCACTTCCTCGAGGAACATGTTGATTCCCCTGGGGCCGTTCATGTTACCTTGGGTCCAATGTCGCACACCTCCCCGTTGTGGGTGACGACCTGTGAGCAACGCCGCACGTGAGGGACAGCAAACCGTGTGCGCGTAAGCCTGGGTGAAACGGATGCCCCGTGCCGCCAATGCATCAATGTTGGGGGTATGGAGATCCGAGGATCCAAAGCAATTGGCATCAAGTGTTCCTTGATCGTCAGTGAAGAGAATCACCACGTTGGGACGTGCAGAACCTTTGTCGGCAAAGCAAATCGTTGACGTTGACAGGAATGCCAGGCAAGCTCCTGTCAGGAGGCTCAAGCAAAGATCCGTCCTGGATTTGTGTTGGTGGTTCGGGACCATGGCGTTTATCTTTCCGGTTCAAGGCAGGTTGCCGGTAACATCAATACGTCCAACAATTTACTTGAAAGATCCAGGTCGCGTTGGCCAGGCTGTTTGTAGCCAAGTCGTCCGGGTTTCGTGTTCATGTGTTGATTGAGGGCAAAGGAGTCATAAATGGTGGGCCAGCGATGTCAAAAATTGAAGTGGTTTCTGTTGATTCCCTTTCTGTCGCTGATTTCAGGGCAGGCAGGTTGGGGGCAGCAGGCAGAGCCAGCGGGGGATTCACGAACACCTGATGCAGTGGTCGACGCTACCACCCTCACTGGAAAGGTGATCTGTGGCTATCAAGGTTGGTTTAGTTGTCCTGACGATGGTGGACAACTCGGGTGGACCCACTGGGCTCGCACGAATCGTCGGCCATTTGGGCCGGGAAATGTTACCGTCGATTTGTGGCCGGATGTGCGTGAACTGAGTCCGCAGGAAAGATTTCGGACCCGATTCAATCACTCAGATGGTCGTCCCGCCGAGGTTTACAGCAGCGCAAATGAAAAGACGATTGGTCGTCACTTTCGCTGGATGCGTGACTATGGCATCGATGGAGTTTTTATACAGCGGTTTGCCAATGGGCTGGATTCGCCGCGTCTGAAAGCACAGAAAGACAAGGTGCTTTTTCATGCTCACGATGCAGCATCGAAGACAGGGAGAGTGTTGGCCGTGATGTACGATTTGTCCGGCCTGCGAAAGGGACAGGTTGCTCGCGTGAGTGATGATTGGAAGCAGTTGAAACGTGATGGCATCACTGGGGGCGGCAGGTATCTCAAACACAAGGGTAAGCCGCTGGTGGCCGTTTGGGGCGTCGGCTTTAGCGGGGATCGTAAGTACAGTTTGGCCGAGTGTGCTGATCTGATTGATGCGTTGAAGGCAGAGGGTTGCGCTGTGATGCTGGGAGTACCATCGTGGTGGAGAGATCAGAAACGCGATGCAGTTGCTGATGCGTCACTGCATGAAATTCTTAAAAAAGCTGACGTGTTGAGCCCTTGGACGATAGGACGCTATCGATCGCCAAGTGAGGCAAAGTCGCATGCCAACCGCGTTTGGAAGCCTGATTTGGCTTGGTGTGCAGAGCAGAAACTCGAATTTCTGCCCGTTGTGTTTCCAGGTTTCAGTTGGAAGAATCTGCACGGTGGAAAACTTGATGACATTCCGAGGTTGAAAGGTGACTTCCTGTGGACGCAGATAACTGCGGCAAAGCAAGTTGGGGCAAAAATGATTTACGTTGCCATGTTTGATGAAGTTGATGAAGGAACGGCAATATTCAAATGCAGCAATGATCCGCCGGTCGGTGAAAATGTTGCTTTTCTAACCTACGATGGGTTGCCCTCCGATTACTACCTGCGAGTCACTGGACAAGCAGGCAGAATGCTGAGAGGGCAGATTCCGGACGATAGTCCATTGCCGCCAGTTGTTCGTGATCGTTAGCGAACGCGTCGTCACAAGCATGTCCTGAAGAGGTTGGCTGTCGTGACGTTTTTTTGCGTCATTCACTGCCAACCTTCGCGGTGAAAGCACACTGACTGCGACAAGTCAGAGAACCAAATTGAAAGATTGAGAAATACATGAAAGCAATGACACTTGTCGGTAAGAAGGTTCCTCTTGAATTGCAGCAACGGGAAGATCTGACCCCGGATGCGGGACAGGTTGTCGTCAGGCTCAGCACCGCTGCACTGAATCGTCGCGATTACTGGATAACGGTGGGGTTGTACCCGGGAATCAAGCCTCCTGTTGTATTGGGATCTGATGGCGCGGGTGTTGTTCTTGCTTGCGGTGATGGTGTTGATCGTGGTTGGGAAGGGCAGGATGTCATTTTGAATCCGGGTATTGGTTGGGGAAATGATCCGTCAGTGCAGAGCGAACAGTTTCATATCCTCGGGTTGCCTGAAGACGGTACCTTTGCATCCGAGGTCGTTGTGCCTGTGGAACAACTGCATCGCAAGCCGGAGTGTTTGACATGGGAAGAATCAGCCGCCATTCCCTTGGCCGGCACAACAGCTTATCGAGCGTTGTTCGCACAAGGCAACGCAAAGCCTGATGACAGGGTTCTGATCACTGGCATTGGGGGAGGAGTGGCTACGTTTGCACTCCAATTCGCAACTGCGATTGGAGCAGAAGTATGGGTGACTTCGTCGTCGACAGCAAAAATTGATCGGGCAATCAGGCTGGGAGCCAAAGGCGGGTTTGATTATCGCGAGGAGGGATGGGAAAAACGTTTTGCCGCAAAGGTTGGGGCACCCGATTTGATCATCGATAGTGCGGGTGGCCCTGGCTACGGTGGTTTGATGGGACTTGCTGCACCCGGTGGTCGCATCATTAATTATGGGGCGACAGCCGGCGCTCCGGAATCGATTGACATGTTCAAGCTGTTTTGGAAGCAGTTGCGTCTGCAAGGATCAACCATGGGGTCGCCTGACGACTTCAGTGGCATGGTGGACTTGGTTGAGAAGTATCAGATCAAGCCAGTGATCGACGCAGTCTATTCGCTTGAAGATACCAACCAGGCGATTGATCAAATGCGTTCATCACCGCAGTTTGGTAAGTACGTGCTCAAGATTGCCTGATTCCGCCTGCCGAAAGGTGTAAGTCAGCCTTACTCTTCAGAAAACATGCGGGTGACGGCGGGTTTCTGAATCTTGCCCATGGCGTTGCGTGGCAGCTGTTCCACGATTTTCAGTTGCTTGGGAATCTTGTAGGTGGACATGCAGGCGAGGCACCAGGTTTTGAGTTCTTTCAGGTCCAGTTCCGAGTCTGGCTGTAGCACACAGGCGACCGCGACTGCTTCACCCCAGGTATCGTCTGCGACGCCCACAACCGCACACTGATCGATGGACTCATGGTCCAACAAGGCGGATTCAATCTCCAGGGCTGAGAGTTTGTAGCCGCCACTTTTGATGATGTCGACTGACTGACGACCCATGATACGGAAGTAACCTGATTCGATGACTGCGATATCACCTGTGCGAAACCAACCATCGTCAAATGAGTCTGCTGTTGCATCCGGCTTGTTCCAGTATTCAAGAAATACACAGGGGCCCTGAACCTGGATCTCGCCCGCAGTGCCCTGCGTCTGAATGATTTCCCCAGCTTCGCTTTTGAGTTGTATCCTCACATTCGGAAGCGATTGTCCGACAGCGCCCGGTCTTCGTTCTCCGGTGTACGGGTTGGACAAGGCCATGCCAATTTCTGTCATGCCGTATCGTTCAAGCAGGGATTGTCCGGTCAGGTTGGTCCACTCGTGATGAACGCTTGCCGGCAGCGCAGCAGAGCCCGATACCATCAGACGCATTTCCGCAAACCCCTGCACGATTTGTTGGCGTTGTTGATCCGGTATCGTTTGCAACAGTTGAATCAACTTGACGTAAATGGTTGGCACCGCCATGAAAACGGAATATCGGTTCTTTGCCACTTGATCAAGAATTGCGTCAGCATCGAAGTGGCTGAAGGTGTCAACGGTAGCACCTGACCACAACGCACATGAAAGCACGTTGATGATGCCATGGATGTGATGAAGCGGCAGGAAAAGCGGAATCACATCACTTTCTTGCCACTGCCACGCGGTCACCAGAGCTTCGATTTGTGCTTCAACATTCGCGTGCGTTGAGACCACGCCCTTGGGCTTGTTGGTGGTTCCACTTGTGTACAGGATCATCGCTCGACGATCAGGCAGAATCATGGGCAATGGTTTGGGATTACCATCGGATATTTCATCGACCACGGTCAGTGGGATGCCCAGCCTTTGACACAGGGGGGCAAGTTTCGTGCTCAGTTCGGTGTTGGTAATCACCCGCTGTGTGTCCGAATCAGTGATCGTATATTCAAGTTCCGGTTCCGTTGCAGACAGGCTCAGCGGCACCGCAACGCCTCCTGCACGCCAGATTCCCCATTGGACCGTCACGTAGTCGAATCCACCCGGGATCAGGTAGGCAACGCGTGATTCCTGTAAATCCTCGGCACTGCCTGAAATGGTAGAAGCAACCACTGCCGAGCGGTGCAGCAATTGTCGGTAGGTGTATTCGGTTTGTGCTTGCCGAATCGCAATGGAATCACCGTAAGATTCAGCGTGGGAAATCAGTTTCATTGCTGGTTGTGTCAAAATTGTTTGATTTGGGAAAAGCGAGGCGTCGTTGGGGCTGCACAGCAGTCAGCCGTCATAAGTAAGCAGTCATGCATCAGACGAACCACTGAACGATCATGAAGATCAAGGACGGACCGAGTAAACACCCTAGTCCTGTGTAAAAGGTTGCTGTCATGGCACCGTAGGGAACAAGCTTTTCATCGGTCGCCGCCAGGCCTGCCGCGACTCCGCTGGTTGTTCCCATCAGACCTCCAAAAATCAATGCCGACCGCGGATTGTCCAAGCCGATTCGCGTAGCAACGAAGGGAGTGAGGATCATCACTAGAATGGATTTGACCAAGCCTGCGGCAACACTCAGTGCGATGACTTCACTGCTTGCAGCCAGAGCTGTTCCGGTCACGGGGCCCACAATGTAGGTCGCTGCACCTGCTCCGATGGTGGTGATGCTTTCGGCGTCGCGATATCCGAACGCATACGCCACCAATCCCCCGATCAGAAAAGAGACGAAGATTCCAAGCATCAGAGAGATGATCCCACTGAGACCGGTAGCGATGAATTCCTGCAAGCGGACTCCGAATGCAGTGGCCACAATTGCGAGGTCGCGGAACATGCTGCCACCGAGAAGTCCGATGCCCGCAAGCAACGGGACATCAGCAAGTCCCTTCTCGCCACCGGTCATCATTCCACCCAGATAGGCCAAGGCCAGACCCATGAAAATGGCAATCGCTGAGGCGTGGATTCTGCCACGGGTCAGCTTGCGGGAAATGACACTGGAAACCCACAGAATTGCACCCACCATGAACAGGGCAGTGATCAGTGAGTTCTTTTCCAGCAGCACGACCAGCGAATGCTTGCTCAGGAGCATGGCTTGCCAGTCCGGTAGACAGTTCATGCCTTGTCTCCCGGGGGTGAATCCGTTGGATCCGCAGCGTTGCTGCCGATTCGGCTCAGCACGGGCACCAATGCCAGACACGCTAGCACCGTGGCTACTCCTGCCACCAGTGCCAGCCAACCACCGCTCGCAGCTTTGACCACGTTTTGGCTGGCCGCCATCGCAACCACGATAGGAATGTAAATGGAACTCCAGAATAGAACGCCTTGCTGCGTGGGGACTGGCAGGCGATCACGACGGCGTAGCCAGTCCGATAGCACGATCAACAGCAGCATGGCAATTCCCACACCACCCACGTTCTTGCCTACTCCCAACGTGATGCCGAGCAGTTGCCCAATGACCAGACCGACCAGCATGCAGAATGCCAGTAACGCGGTTCCATAGATCACCATCATCAAACCTATTGCTGTTGATTCTTTTCGCAGTCATTGTCGGCAGGCACGGGGTTGCCCACGATGTCAACTGGATGCGTGTAAAGGTAACGCCAGACTGCTTCATGCATGAACTGACCGTCCTTGCCTTTGAAGGCACGACTGCCTGGTTGCACGCTGCTATGCGCGATTTTTTCGTTGCCGCCAACATCAAAATCAGTGATCAGTCGTCGTGTGTTCTGATAAGGCGGTTTGGTTTGGTCGACATTGACGATTGGTCCAAATTGGTTCATTCCCAGCAGTTCCCAGCTGCGGCAATAGTGGTCTGCTTTCCAACCACCGTCGAGAACGTGAGAAAATCCGAAAAAGCGATTTGCGGGTGTTGCCGACGGCAGAGCCTGCCAAGCCTGATACTGATCACGCGGACCACACAATGCGACGACACGACTGACTTTGACATATTTTGCAAAGCGGGCAGCGGTGGTTGAACCATGGGAACTGCCCGACACGATGACTTTTTCCCAGTTCAGACCGCTACGGTCAGCGTTCAGAAACTGTCCCCAGTTTCCTTCGGGATTGCTGCGTTCCAACCACTTCACAAATTGGTAGGCGCGTTCCATCATTCCGTCGGGCTTTGGGATACTGACCTCGTCGCTGAAATCCTGTCCAGTGGCCGCCTCCAAGCGAATGTTGCCACGGCAGTGCGGGCCAACGGGTTTGTCCTGACAACAAATTGAGAACCATGATCGGGCATACTGCACTTGGATCGCGTGCAGGCCATAGTCCGCAAGACGATCAAACAGATTCCGATTGTGGCTCATCAACCAGATCACAAGCTTGCCACGCTGAGGTACCGAGGTGTCCACAATCGCGTTTTGAATGTCAGCAGGTCTGCCACTTGCTGTTTCAAGCAAAAAGTTGATTTTCGGATGCGACTTGACCCGCGGGTCGATTTCGCTCGCCCTCGCACTCAGTTCGTAACGCTTTTGCTTCGTCGCACTCGTTTGCGCCGATGCGATGTTCAGGCACATGGAAAGCGACATGAGCCCGATCATGGTGATCGCTGAGACGTGAATCTTTGAAATCATCTTCTTGGTGTCTCTTCTGATTTTGTTCGGAGAAATGCCAAGCCAGGGCAACGTGCAATCGCAGTGAAGGGAGGGGCTTGCCAGAGAACAGCACGGCAGACCGGTATTGCAAAGCGGCATTGTAGCGTAGCACGGTAGATTCGTGATCTACCTCCGGTAACTGATGATCGGCATGAGTTTGTATCCCCACTTGCCCAGAGAGATTGGTTATTCTGCGTGATTCAAAGTGTTTTTCGGAAGCCCGTTTCGGCATCTTCCGTTCTCCATCGCATCATCTGCAGGAATCGAATTGATGACTCAT
>DOPG01000198.1:0-2852 GCA_003513555.1 Rhodopirellula sp.
GATATGGCGTGAGCATCGGAGAGCCCGCCTTGAGGTTCGGCAAGATCTGTTAGAAAACAGGCTCGCGGCATGCTGCTCGCTTTCTAGCGGCATGGAATGGAGATCAGCCCGTGGCGGTTTTCAAAACGATTCTCATGCGGCACAGCCGAAGCACTACCACTGAAGCGTTGGCGTTTGAGCAAACTCCAGTTGTTTTAGGCAGCGAACCGATCAACCCACACCAACCGGCACAAGCCTGTCATACCTGACAATGCATTGGCGGCCGAGAGTAGCGGTTGGGAAATTGCGAGCAAGCAACATAGGAACTGAAAGCTGGGCAACGCTGAAAGCATCGTTCGTGTCTTCCACTCCGCGTGACTGAGGTTTCAATCACGGTTTGCGGTCGGCTCATGTTGATTCTTCCCGATGCTGTCGGGCTAACCGACGCTCCACTGGTTTTGGAACCACTCAACGCGATCGATGCGGCGAGGAGCATATTTTGTTTTTGGATTGAATTTCTGATTTCCCAGGAATGACACAAATGGCTCATAGGGAACTTCGGCCTGCTGCGCGATGACATCGACCTTCTCGCTCTCCAGATTCCAGTCGTACAGGATTTTGTTGTCCCGCTCAAACCACTCATCCAGATATTCCGCGTTTGTTGAGCTGGTCACAACAAAATCGCAGTTTCGCTTGCACAGAAAGCACATGAACTGAGCAGCCAAGGCTCGTGTCTGCTCCAGATCACCATCAGTGGAGGCGGATGCGATATTCCAAATGCTGACGAAACCATCCTCATCTTGATCTGCGGGATTGAGTTTGACTTCGATCTCAGGTGGTAGTTCTACAGCTGTCATGAAAATTCCTGAATGGAAAAACGGTTGAGTGTTGCCCTTAGTCTAACGACCGGGCCGGATTCCCAAAATACGGCTAAAACCAGGAAACCTCGTCTTGGGGACGGAAATTCAATCTAAACCTCTGGCTTCGCCCTTTCCTGCTCGATCTGTCTTTGTCGCTCGGTGAAGCGGGTGCGTTGCTCTTCGGTGATCTGATCGGCACAGTGCGGGCACTGGACCCCCGGCACAAAGCTCGTTTCGTGCTGTTCTTCGGGAGCAACCGGCCAGCCGCAACCGTAGCACATCACATGCTCACCAAGTTGCAAATTGTGACCGACAGAAACCCGCTTATCAAACACGAAACAGTCCACTTCCCATTTTGATTCCTCTTTTGGAACTTCTTCCAAGTACTTCAAAATTCCGCCTTTGAGGTGGTAAACCTCCTCAAACCCCTTCTTTCGAAGGAATGCAGTCGATTTTTCACAGCGTATTCCACCAGTACAGAACATCGCGATTTTACGATGCTTTTGCGGATCAAGCTCATCGTCTACGAAGGACGGGAACTGCCGGAAAGACTGCGTTTCGGGATTCACCGCTCCCTCAAAGGTGCCAATGGCGACTTCGTAATCGTTCCGTGTATCGATCAAGGTCACTTCGGGGTCGCTGATCAGTTTGTTCCAGTCCCGCGGGTCAACATAGGTCCCCACGGAGTCGTTGGGATCAATTCCTTCGACCCCCATGGTCACGATCTCTTTCTTCAAACGTACGCGGGTGCGTTTGAAAGGTGCCTCAAAAGCAAAAGATTCCTTGACCTCAAGACTGCGCAGACGCGGGTCCTCTCGTAGATAGCTGAGTAGCTTGTCAATTCCGTCACGGCTGCCAGATACGGTGCCATTGATTCCCTCGCTGGCGAGAAGCAAGCTCCCACAGACACCGAATTTGACCATGTGGTCATGAATCGGTTTCTGCAGATCTTCGAAGTCATCCAACCGTACAAAACGGTATAACGCAGCAACCACAAATTTTGACATCGTATTACCTGCTGGACACATGAATCACTTCGATGCACTGGGAAGTGAAGTCGCGGCGATCCATGCTCGTGCGAAAAGTCAACGCAGCAACCCACTCAGGATAACATGCCTGAGTGGGGGCTGGGTTTCTGTTCTGACTACATAAGCATGCGCAAAGCAGCCATCGCAGCCGAATAATCTGGCTCCTCAGTGACTTCAGCGACGATTTCCTTGTAGGCAACTTTTCCCTCGGAATCCAATACAAAGACTGCCCGTGTTAATAGTTTGAGTTCCTCGATCGTGACGCCAAAGGCGGTCCCAAACTGATGGCTTTGGTAATCGCTTGCGGTTCGCATCGATACGTCCTCGGCACCACAGAAGCGAGCCTGAGCAAAGGGCAAGTCACGGCTGACCGTTACCGCATTGAGGTTATCTCCCAAGGACGCAATCTCCTCGTTGAACTTCTTGGTTTGGATCGCGCACACAGGTGTATCCAGACTTGGCACCACGCTGATAATGGTAGGTTTTCCCTTAAGATCATTCAGTGTTAATGACTGGATTCCCGCGTCCGCGTAATGCACGGTGAAGTCCGGGGCGCTACTGCCGATTGCAACGTCTTCGCCCTCGAGCGTCATTGGATTCCCTTTGAAAGTTATGATTCCTGAGCGTCCCATGAGTATCTCTCCGTTACTTTTGAATTGTTGGCTGATCGTGCTCGCCGGAACGTTCTCCGGGGCGTAGCTGTCCGGATGATCCGGTCGGCTGTTAGCTTCGATTATGAAGCCACAGCAGGTTTGAGTGAATGGGGCGCGATTGACGCAACTGTTTGCCAGCGGCTACCTGTGCGTTTGTGGCTGCCAGTCCAGCAGCGGCGTTCGCAGTAGGCCTGTTCTGTAACTTTCTGGTTTCGCCGGTTGGAATGCCCTGGTCGCCTGTAATTTCGGGCTTCGGTTGGTCAGGCTTGGTGCACGAGAGCAGTTTTTGCCGTTGCGGATGAGCTGTCCTCCGAAAAAGATACGGCGGGCAA
>DOPG01000198.1:3072-10167 GCA_003513555.1 Rhodopirellula sp.
AGGCGGGCACAGCATGCGACCGCATATTGGCAAGCCGTTGGCAGATTCCTGGGTGTAACCAACTAGCCTTTCTGGCTGATGGTGATTCCACCGTAATGCGAAGCAACGCGTTGGAAAGAGCGTCTGATGCATCGTCGTAGCATCTGGGGACATTCGGAACGCGATCTGCGATCCTGGTTGCCATGTGACAGGCTTGCACGTCTGCATCGAGTTCCGTCCGAATCGCTGCGATCCGCAACGTGATTAACGTCATCACGATCGCGATGCCGCTACCGGCCGCCATCGCCCATGAATGCTCTTCGCCGAGCCGAGTGACACACCCTCCCAATAGCCAGCCTGGAACGATCGTCAGCATCCGCAAAGGAACGTGATAGCGGCGTAGATGAGCGGCTTCGTGAAGCACGACCATCGACAACTCGGATCGAGGCAGTTCATTCAGAGCACGGTCGGAAATCAGTAAGGTTCGCAGCGGAGGCACAAACCCGGCAACCATGGCATTGAATGATCGATTGCCGGTTTGCCAACAAACGATACGTGTGCGTCTAAGCCCAGCCGCACTCATGATTTCATCTACCCACTGCTCGGTTTCCGTGTCGAGACGACGGGTTTTGAAAAGATGTCGAATCAGCCACGGTAATCCTAAGGGCACGAACAGCAGCAAAAGAATTGTAGTGATGATTGCTGCTGATGCCTCGCCAATCGGTAGGCCAGCGATCAAATCGGTCATTCCCAGAAGCAGCAGAACTGGCAGTATGAGCCATGCGATGGTTCCACGGACACGTTGCCAAATGTACTGTGCGTGCAGGCTTGGATGGTTTTCGACTAGGCCTGTGAGTCCACGGTAATACCGCTCTGCTGACCATGTTGCCACCGTGATCGTGAGCCCTGGAGTGAGTAGGACCACCGCTTGCAGAAAAAGACTGTCACTCAGGTAGGGAGCCTGCACTGCAGCGTTCGCAAGGCCAAAGCCAGCAAGGCAAAGAATCACAATACCCAAGCCAAGCCAACGAAAAGCGTTCATTTGCCGATCCAGCAGATCGGCCCCCAGACGAGCGTCGATTTGTTCACTCGCGATTTGTTTTGCGCAGATTCTCGCTGCGATGTGACACAGAAGAACCAACGCTGTCAGCATGCACCCACTCGCAAGGCTGGCTTGCTGCAGCGATGTGGTGACCGGAGGAAGCGAAATGCTACTCAACGAGAGCACAACAAGTAGAAAAAAATACAAGTGCATCGGACCGTCCACATCACGGGGCATAACGTCTCCCAGGCGGGTGTCCATGCTAAGGAAGGAACCTTCTTTGGTCTGAAACTTTGTTCTCAGCAGAACACCGTTCAGACGGAAGCATGATACGCGGGGAGCGGCTACTTGCCACGCATGACTTCGACATGCACGGCTGCAGCACCCCATGCAGACTAATCACTGCAAGTTGGTTTTGTGCCGATTATGTAGGAATAACGACAAATCAGGCGGCAACGATTTTGGGGTGCCTTGTAAAGCCAGTTCGCGGGTTGGACTACCAGCGGAGCCCAAATTGTGCACCACCTGTGTCCTGATTATTGCCACCCTTCAGAGGGCCCGTATGTGATGCCTTGATGGCAACTTCACGAGGGGGTTCGTCCACCTCCTCTTTCTCCGCTTGCTTGGTCGGATCGACGGGGGCTTGCTGAGCAGCTTTGATTGACAAGCTTACTTTCTGCGCATCTCGGTCGAAGCTCAAAACTTTGACTTCCACTTCCTCACCCTCGGTAACGAAGGCACCCACTTTGGAAACCCGGTGGTGAGCCAGTTCGCTGATGTGTACGAGTCCCTCAACGCCCGCTGCGAGTCGCACGAAGCAACCAAACGCGGCGATACGAGTGACGGCTCCTTTGTGGACCGACCCCACCTCAAACTCTTGCTCCGCGGTATCCCACGGGTTTTCAAGCAGATCGCGGTAAGACAGAGAAATCTTGCCGGTCTCTTTGTCTACGGAGTCCAGTTTGACGGTTACTTGCTGGCCGATCTCAAGCACCTCACTGGGATGCTTGACGCGGTCCCAACTGAGTTTGCTGATGTGAATCAAGCCGTCTAGACCACCCAAGTCAACGAACGCTCCGAAGTCCTTGATGGTGCGGACCGTTCCCTGTAGCTCGTCGCCAGCTTCAATTTGTTCGAGTTGTTCCTTGCGTTTCTCTTCGCGTTCACGCTCAAGTATTGCTCGCCGGCTCAGCACTAGGTTGCCTCGCTTTTGACTCGACTCGGTCACAACACAGCGGAATTTTTGATCTACAAATTCGGTCGTGTCCTCGACGCGATACTCACTGATTTGGCTGATGGGAATGAATCCCTTCGCACCGCCCACTTTGCATTCCAATCCACCGGAGTTGCTGCCCGTCACGGTCACTTCAACTACCGAGCCCTCGTCGATATCTTCCCAGTCCGAAGCTTCAATGGCGCTGCCGGGCAGGCCGAGGGCGTACAGGCCGTCTTCACGGCTGATACCCCGCACTAAGACTTCGATTGAATCGCCGATCGCTGGCTCCTGTTCGAATTGATCGAACGCCACCACACCCTCGTCGGGACCGCCAAGTGCCACGAAGACGTTGTCGTCATGAATTTTCAGGACCTGACCCTGAACGCTGGCACCTTCGCTCAGAGGCTCAGCGCGGCTGGCCATTCCCGCAGGACCGCTAAGCATTGCTTCAACATCGGTTGCAGCAAGCTCGGCGTCCAATTCTGCCTGAATGTCGTCTGGCAGCGCGTGGCGGGCGTTTGGAATGGCAACTTTGCTTGTAGGTGCCTTCTGTGGTCGTTTCGGCTTTGGCTTGTCGCCCGCCAATCGTGGCCGTGGATTCGACTTCTTGTTGCCTGGCTTTCCTTTGCCCGAAGTGCTTACCCCAGCCTGATCAGCGGCTTCAAGAGCTTCGGTGCTTACGGAGGGAGATGCCGGCTTGGCCACGCCCAACCCCCTGGCTGCCAAAGGCCCCGCAACACGAGCTCGTTTCGCCAGCGGAGTCGCAGGTTTTGTCTCCGTGGGTTCTGCTGGAGGCCCTGCTGCCGTTGCATCTTCTGGCATTTCAGAATGACTCTCATCCGAAGCTTTCGTGGCTTGCGGCTCAGCGGCTTCGGAAGCAACCGGAGCGGAGGGAGTTGATGCGTTGTTTGTTTCTTGGCCGTCCGTGGGGGCTTGGTCGCCGCTGCTCATCTGTTTCGTCGAAAAGTGGAGGAGGGATGAAGACTGGTCAATTTGGTATGTATCTACAGGGATGCCGCTGTGCACGCTCCCGCATGGGAGCTACAGGGCTCGTGCGCAGGTAGTGCCTAATCATTCAAGGTAGACCATTTTTTCCAATGGTGGGTACCTTTTCAGATGGAGCATTACCTTCACGTGCCATGCAGACGGCAGGCCGTATTTGATTCGTGCGGCTTGCTGGGGCAATTCAAGGGGATGATTCCCCCGCGTGGGGCCGCAGCAATCGCCTCAGCAGAGTGTAGTCTAGCAATGGAGCTTCCGGGTCGGTAGCCTTCGCAATCGGCCCGAAACTGCTTCCGTTAGGATTGTTTGGCCAAGATTTGCCGTATTTTTGCCAATGGAGATGCCTCGATGCCTCAGCTTGACTCGTTTGCCCAGTCTGAATTCGATTCTTTGCCGTCCGCGTTGGCAGCAGCCGTCGCGGAAGCAGAAATGCCTGATTTAGGCGAAGGAGCTGTGGCTGAAAGCCTGACTGAACTGCTGAAAAACGCGGAAGTTTCAGATTCTGGGCTCCGTTTTCCAAGCGGTGAAACAGTTGACCTATCTCGGTCGCAAGCCTCTCTCTGCCTGGCTGGATTTTGGCTCCTCGCTGGGAATCTTGAACGAAGCCATTCATTTAGTCAGGAACTGCCATGTCGGGATGGCAGTTTTTGGCACGGGATCATGCATCGGAGAGAAGGTGACTTTGGTAATGCCAAATACTGGTTTCGAAAAGTGGGAAACCATCCTGTTTTTGAGCAGCTGGCGGATCTGACTGGCGGAACTTATGAAGATCCGTTTGACTTCATCGACGCATGCAGTTCTGCCGTTAGAAAAAAAGGCGGTGGTGCATACCAGAGTTGCATGATAACGCAGTGGGCGGAATGGCAGGCTTTGATGGTGCACTGCATCACTGGGTAGTGATCGTCGGTCGGATCACCTCAGCGACACATTCTGAATCAGCTCAGTGCCGCTTGCAGGACTCAATGACTGGTTGCCACATTGCGGCTTTGTCGACCATCTCAAATGCCAAAAACGGAAAGCTTGGGTTTTGCACCTGTTACGAGTTGTTCAGCTTGGCCGCGAGCCTGTTCAACGCACTGCTCGATTCTTGCCAAATTCGTCCGCTGGTCGTGGGCGGTCAGCCCACGCTCGCCAGTGATAATGAGGACGGTATCCTGAGGAGCCGCTTCGGTGACTGCCCATTCGATTGCTCGATCTCGATTCGCGACCAATCGGAAGCACGCACATTTTTTAACGCCGTCGAGCACATTGTGAGACGCTGCCAAAAAGCCTGAACGTGATTGGTCGGTTGCCGTGATAATGGCTTGGTCTGAAAAACGCTCCAGCTGAGTGCCGTATCGGGCCAGGCTATCCGCGTCGGCTGTGGCATCAAGCACCAACACGCACCACAACTTACCACCAGCCTTCATGTCGCGGCATGGACGCAGCGCCTCAACGGCTCGATCAGGAGTGCCACCGGCGTCGATTACTACGGTGGCCTTTCCATAGTGGGCCAGTCGCTGGCTGCGGCCAGGAACAGCACGAAGCTGACTCAGATTCTCTGCTATTCGCTCCAAGGGTTCCGCGAGCAACAAGCCTACGACGGCCGCTGCTGCATGGTTGGCCGCCATGGCATGCCCACACAGGCATGTCTCCATCACTGTAGTGGAGTCTTTGTGGGTTAGCAGGAGAGTGCAGACGCCGTCAGTCTGGTCGAAAATTTGTGCGGTCACATCCGCATTTTTGTGGATGCCGTAGGTCAACGTCCGCACGTTGTGATTCTGAAGCTCACGGGTAACACTTGGCTCATCTGCTGATGCGATGACAACCCCGTCGTCTGCCAAACGATCAAGGCTGCACTGCAGTCCGGAAGGACCAAAGTCATCTGTGCCAGATGTGGTTCTGCAAATGACAATGATATCGAATTGAATCGCGTCGTAATTTCCGTGACGCGCCTCCGTCTCGGACATTTCGATGACAGCAGCTTTGCATTGGCTGTCTTTGGCTTCCACCAACCAGTGCACCAGTTCCCGATTGTTGGGGATGGGGGAATTCGAAGTGGTCTGAACAATACCGTCGCTCTCTCCCAGGTCGGTTTGATACGCGGTGCGAATCGAAGCTGATCGCAAAAGAGCGGAAATCAGCAACGAAGTGGTCGTTTTGCCGGCAGAACCAATCACACCAATCGTCAGCATTTGTCGGTCGGGACGTCCCCCTTGCTGGGCTGCGATTTCTGCCAGAGAAACCTCCATGTCGCCCACGATGCATTGGGGCAGCGGGCATGGCAGAAGCTGCTCGGTGATGATGCCACATGCGCCGCGGGCCAAGGCATCCGCAATCACGCGTGAAGGGTTGTCTTGCCCAAGTCGATAAACAACCAAGTCGCCCGCCGATGTGGTGGCTGATGATTCAGCAATCGAATCAAATTCGATGTCATCGGCAGCAAAAAAGCGTGCAGTCGGTAATAACTCACGCAGTGAATAGGTGGGGTTGGTGGTCGAGCGAAAAGACTCGCTGGCTTCACTCAACTCGCAACCGGGGAACTTTCCAGTTGCCAAATCGACGATGGATTTCGCCTTGGCTGGAAAAACGCGGGTTGCATCCGAGATTTCGGAACGTTGGATTCCGTGGTGCATGATGGCCTCCCTGCACATCTTGTCATGGTCTTTCGCAGCGGTTCCACCACTGCAAGCGGGCAATCCTTGCGTCGCTGTGGGGAAATTGTTCCCATCTGAACAAAACGGTCAAGAGCGAATTAAGGCGTGCCTGCGTTTCGATGGCGACAATTTCGCAAATAAAAAAGTTTTGATACTAACATGGACACTCTTGCCTAACGCGGTGGTATTGCAATCCCAGCATCCCGCATCAGGTATTGCAGATCCGCCCAAGCAGCTTTTTTGGCGGCTGGATTGCGAAGCAGATAAGAGGGGTGATAGGTCACCAATACTTTGCTTGCAAAGTATTGGTGGAATGTGCCTCGCAGGCGGCCAACGGACAGTTTCGTTCCCAATAGTTCCTGCCCGCTGACGGCCCCCAAACAGATGATGTATTCAGGCCTAAGCAGATGGAATTGTTGCTGATAGTATGAGCGGCAGTTTGACAGTTCGTCGCCTTCTGGGTTCCGGTTACCTGGGGGACGGCATTTGACCGTGTTGAGGATGTAGACCTCATCCCGTTGCAGCGTACAGGCTTGCATCATCTTGGTGAGTAACTCACCAGCCCTTCCCACAAAAGGTTGGCCGACCGAGTCTTCTTCTTCACCGGGGGCTTCTCCAAAAAAAACGAAACGAGGACTCGGATTGCCCACGCCAAACACGGTCTTGTTTCGGCAGCTTGCGAGTGCTGGGCATCGTGTGCAGGATTCAACCGTCTGTTCAAGTTGCTTGAGTTGTAATGTGCGTTGGTCTGGGGACTGTGGATCACCTGAGTATTCCCTCTCCGATGTCTGGATGGCGGGTACTCCCTGCAACCTCGATGCTGGGCGAGTGGTGGCCGGGCGGTTGGGTGTGGTACGCTTTTGCGCAGGTTTTGCCCCGCTAGTGTTGTTGTTCGGCGTCCCGCTGCTGCCGCTGGAACGCGCTGGTCTGTCACTGCCAGGCCTAGGAGGGGTGGCGTTGGTACCGTTGGATGCTGGGTGAACCTGTTGATTTGATGGCTGACTGCCTGAGCTGGCAGGCTCCTCCGGTGTCGCGTCGCCAACAGGAAACCGGGCGGCGATCTGTTGGATCGAGTCGATGTGCGGCCGAGGCAACCACATGATCCCCGAGCGTTGCAAATGTGCCGCCAAAGCTGCCGTTTCTACACTGGTCTGCTGAGGGTCTAAGCTCTCAAGGGCCTCGGTCGCTCGCCTCGGTGTCGCTTGCCTCTGTGTCGCTTG
>DOPG01000274.1:0-8081 GCA_003513555.1 Rhodopirellula sp.
CAACCAAGTCAGCTCGGTCCTACCCGGTAGCGAAAGCCCCTTCGGACTCTGGGGCGCGTTGGGAACCAGAGCAGCTTCGGAGACAATCGAAGAACAGCTGAATCAATAACCAGCGGTCGCTGAGTATTCAAAAAATGACAAAGCCCCGCCAGCGCGATGCACTGGCGGGGCTTTTTTTGTCATGGTGACACATAAATCCGGATGGAACGAAGCCCCAACACGTTGATTAACAGCGTAATATCCATCCGACTTGTAAGCCGGCCCAAAACAGTCACCATCCAGAAAATAGCCGTCGCTAGCGCAAACCTCTTTTCTAGCCGCAAGCGTTCACTAGTTTGACGGTATCAATTCGCTTGCCGAAGCGACTCCGACCCTAACACTCATTCAGTAACCACCGTTCGCCCGGCACGGTGCATGTCAACGCGGACGGCGGCAGACCGCAGAAAACCGTCGTCTGAATGAAAGGCTGGGCACCGTGTTCGGGGTGAAAAACCAGCCCGCTGCATGAGCAGACATCTGTTGTACTTGAATCGATGCAGCCGCAATTGGCATTCATCAGTAGCTGCTTCACTGCTTGACGTCGGGCACCGCGGTATCTTCGTCTTCTTGCGTTACTGAATCACTTTCGTCATCGCCAGTCACACCAACTGCCAGACAAACAAGTTGCTCGGTTCGCGAGCTACCTTTGCCAACTCCAATTCTCAGAAACAACTGATTCCCGGACAGTGCTGGACTGGCGTAACAATCATCCCCCAAGCAATTCTGTGCGATCGGCACGTATTGTTTTCCTGCCTGAAAGACGAAGGTATCACCACTCAAATTCGGCACCATCACCGTTCCATTGACAAGAATGGGAGATGCACTGAAGTTACCCCCCAATCTTTCCTTCCACAGCTCCTCACCAGATGCCGCATCCCAACAAATGGCGACTCCTTTATCGTTCACGGTGAGCAACCTGTCCTCGACGACTAGCAGCGATGGCTCATACGTCTTCAAATTGTTTGACCACAGACGCTGACCATCTGCCGACAGACAAATCGTCTCCGACTCCGGATAGCCACCACTCGCAAAGATGCGTTCGCCGTCTGAAACGATTGTTCCGCACGTTGCCTCAGCGATGCAGGCTGTCTGCCAGAGCAACTGACCTGTTGCGGGATCATAACTGGTCACCGCATCGTTGCCGCTGATCAGCAACTGATCCCGACCACCAACGCGAACCACGGTGGGACTCGAATAACTGTCGCCATTACCCCGACCAACACGCCACACAATGCTGCCGGTTTCGCTATCAACGGCAGCGAGATACCCACCTCCACGATTGTCCGCCGCCACGAGCACAAGCGACTTGTACAAAACCGGCGAGGGCGCATACCCGAACTTGGAAACAAACTTTCCAACTTCACGCTGCCACAAGATTTTTCCCTGCAAGTCGAGAGCCGTTGCTATGATGCCACCCTTGTTCAGCATCGCAATGTACAGACGCGTTCCATCACTGGCGATCGTTCCATTCGCATGGGTCGCCTTACGATGCACCGACCCCGTGGCCGGAAACCCGCCCTCATGAAGCACGGACTGCCACCGCTGAGAACCATCCTGACGGTCATAACAAAGCACTGACTGAATCTGCTGCTCATCGTTTGCCGTTGCCAAGAAAACAGAATCCCCTACAACGATAGGTGAGCTATGACCACGCCCCGGTATTTTTGACCGCCAAAGCACATTGCTTGCATCGTCCCACGTCGTGGGCACGTCACCCTCTGTCGCAATTCCATCTTGAGCCGCGCCCCGCCAAGCACTCCAATCTCCTGGGGACAATGACCACTCAGAGTTGCGAATCTCGATTCCACTATCGCCGGTTGAGACCAACTCGACGGGGCTCTGTCGGTTGCAGCCCGTACCCAAACTTTGCAGAGTCAGCAAAACCACAGCTGAAATGAGAAAGAAGTGGCCTTTGCCGATGCCTAAAGAGGCAACCGGTACATTTCGAATATTCCAAAATCTTGGCGACGCTCGCATGGAAACCTTATTCTTGCTTGGCACAGGCTACAGGATCGGTGAACGACAATGATCAGTGACAAGTGTAATGAATTCCCGTCATTTGATAACCGCGGCCCCCGAGGCATGCCGCCTTGCTTTCCACCCACACAAACACGGACAAAAACGCGGCACAGACGGTTGCAAAGCTCGACACCGGAATGCTAGCAAGCCACCGCAAGTTACCCGGCGATAAAACTTCCTCTTGCCCGCTCACCCACGGAGGTTGTATACCTTCAAGGCCAAGCCGAATGGCGGCAGTTCCAGTAAAGGATGATTGGAAATGGCAATGCAACTTGGAGACCTCGCAAGTCTCGTCGAAGGTCGTTTGAACGGAAATGCAGAGGTAGCTTGTACTGGCGCGAATCCGCCACGAGAGGCAACAGCGACCGAGGTTACCATGCTGGATGATCCATCCCGACTGGATTCTCTGAAGGATACTCTGGCAACTGCAGTCGTAACCCGTTCTGAGATCGATTTAAGCTCGATAGGCTTGGCCAAGGCTTCACAAATCATAGTAGATGATCCGCACCAAGCATTTGCGAAGATCGTATCCACCTTCCGGCCTCCGGTTGAATGCAAAGTCCCGTCGCCGGGGATCGACCCTTCTGCGGTGATCCACGAATCTGCAGAAATCCATCCCACCGCAACGATTGGAATGGGTGTCTCAATTGGTGCACGTACACGCATCATGCCCGGTGTTTCGGTCGGCCCTTACACGCAAGTGGGTGAAGACTGCCTGCTGCACGCCAACGTCACGCTTTACGAATACACAGCGGTCGCAGATCGCGTGATCATCAACGCAGGTACAGTGATTGGCTGCACTGGCTTTGGCTATCGCCAAGAGGGCGGGCGGCACCTACCGACGGCGCAACTGGGGTATGTCGCAATTGAGTCAGATGTCGAGTTAGGCGCCAGCGTGACGATTGACCGCGGTACTTACGGGGCAACTCGCATTGGCGAGGGAACCAAGATCGACAACCAGGTCATGATTGGGCATAACTGCCAAATTGGAAAACACAATCTTCTTTGCAGCCAGGTTGGAATTGCTGGCAGCTGCACCACTGGCGACTACGTAATTTTGGCGGGTCAAGTCGGCTTGAAAGACCACATTGAGCTGGGCGACGGAACGATTGTCGGTGCCCAGGCGGGCGTCATGGACAATTGTCCCGGCCATGAGGTTTACTTGGGGTCTCCCGCGACACCTCAACGTGACCAAATGCAAATCATGGCAGTGCAGAGAAAACTTCCCGAAATGCGACGTGAGATAAAAAAATTACGGCGTGAACTGACTCGGCTTGAAGAGCAGCAGAACTTCACTGAGTCGCCCCCGACTGGGTCCCAAGCCACTTCCGAAGACAAGCGAGCGGCATGATTGACCGCAACGGTTACTGGCCAAGACGCGGGCACGCCATCATGGCACAGCACCAATCAGGCGAACAACAACCTCCCATCGGACTCGTTGCCGGATGGGGCAGTTTTCCTGTGCAAGTGGCCCAATCGTTGATCCGCGAGGGCCGACGGGTCTGCTGTATTGCTATTCGTGGGCACGCCAGCACTGACCTGGAATCGATCTGCGACCATGTGACGTGGTCTGGCGTGGGAAAACTGGGTGGTCACATCCGCTACTTTCGTCGCAATGGCGTCGAACAAGTGACAATGGCCGGAAAACTTTTCAAGGCTGACCTTCTATACCAAGGCTCTGTCTGGCTCAGGCACTTTCCAGACCTGACCTGCATTCGCACGCTGGGGCCCGCACTCCTGGGCCGCCAACGCGACGCCAGAGATGACAGCTTGCTTATTGCTGTCACCGACGCTTACGGACGCGCAGGCATGGAGGTACTCGCAGCCACAGACTTTGCACCGGAGCTACTCGTGGAAACAGGAAGACTAGCAGGGCCTCAACCCAAACGACAACAAAGATCAGACGCCGAAGCAGGATGGCAAGTTGCCAAACAGATGGGCGGTATGGATATCGGACAGACGGTCACCATCAAAGACGGAACAGTGATCGCCGTCGAAGCGATCGAAGGAACCGACGCATGCATTGAACGTACCGGTGAGCTATGTCGGCGAGGCGGTTGGACGCTGGTCAAAGTCAGCAAGCCACAGCAGGACATGCGATTTGACGTTCCCACCATCGGGCCACAAACGGTCCAAAAAGTCGCTCAAGCAAAGGGAAAGGCTATCGCGATAGAAGCGGGTAAAACCATCCTGGTTGAACGTGAGACCACACTTAAACTCGCAACAACGCTGGGAATCTCGATCATCGCTATGAACGATAGCATGAACGATTCCACGAAGACTGTGGCTCCCCCCCCGACTGCCAATACCACCACGGGTGAACTCAGCCCCGGGTCAACACAAGCTCATCTCTCGGAACGCGCTGCCTGATTCAGATCCTGATAAAAACATGCGTCAAGTTACCGATCAATACACCAAGACCGCACACACGCGTCCACCTGCCAAGCTAAATCTGTTTCTGGAATTGCTTGCTCGCCGGCCTGACGGTTTTCACGAAATTGATACGGTGATGATTCCGATCGACTGGTGCGACGAACTGCAACTGCAACGCATTCCCGACAATCGAATCGAGCTTCAGGTTGAATGGTTACCATCACTGCAGATCGTCGCACAACGCTTAGGGGTAGAGCCTGAGAGCCCAACGGGCCGCAACCTGCTCGCCATACCGTCAGACGAGTCCAATCTGGTACACCGCGCACTTACAGCCTTCCGTAACGCATTTGAAATCAAAGATGGATTCTGCTGCCAACTTGGCAAACAAATACCTGCGGGTGCGGGACTCGGAGGCGCCAGCAGCGACGCAGCATCTGCACTCCTGTGTGCAGCACGACTTTGCGACATCGCCGCCGATAACCCACAGTTGAACGAGCTCGCGGCACAGATCGGCAGCGACGTGCCATTTTTTCTCGGCATGGGTGGAACGGAGCCAATTGATGGAGCGCGTGCGACTGGCCGTGGCGAACAAATTAAAGCGATTGAGCTGGGCAAGAAACTCGACTGCGTTGTGGTTTTTCCCGCGGTTTGCCTGTCGACCGCAGCGGTTTACGCAAATTCACAAGTCCCCTCCAACCCAAGAGATGCAGCTGACCTCTTGAATCGGCTGCAAGACCCCAAAACCACCGACTTGGGGTCGGCCATGCTCAACCGGCTCACTGATCCGGCAAAAAAACTTGCTCCTCAAATCGCGGAAATCCTGGAATCACTGTGGCATGACGAGCTGAGAACGTGTCAATTGACGGGTAGCGGGTCTGCGTGTTTTGCTATTTCGACCTCATGGGGTGAAGCGAAACGGGCAGCATCGAAGTTGCGAGCACGTTTGGAGCCCGGCGGATTTGTCATGGCTACACAAAGCACGCAAGTTCCCGCAAAGATCGATGTGTCGTAAACACCAGCGTGCTCGCAAGCATCCCGACGATGATTCGGTGATGCAGGCCGGTTAGGGAGGGTCGGACGTGGAGATCACTGAGATTCGCATCAAGTTGATGGAGGGATCAGAAGATCGTTTGAGAGGCTTCTGCTCCATCACGATCGAAAATGCCTTTGTCATCCGAGACTTGAAAATCATCGATGGCACCAACGGTCCGTTCGTCGCAATGCCGAGCCGAAAGCTGACCAGCAACTGCCAACGCTGTCGCCACAAAAATCATTTGCGATCAAAATATTGCAATCACTGTGGCACCAAACTACAACAGGACGAAACGGGATATGCGACCCCACAAAAGCTCTATGCTGACGTAGCCCATCCCATCAATCGTGAATGCCGAGACGAAATCCAAAGAGCTGTTCTGGCCGAACTCGATGCCGAATTAGCCCGCTATGAACAACCCGGTTATCATTCACGATACGACGATGATTTCGATGCTGATGAACTTGGAGCTCGAAATCGAGAGCATCGAACAAGCAACACAATAGCCCCCCCAAACAGTCAGGTCGTGAACCCCGAAACCACACAAGGTGGAACGCGGACGCGAGGGGATACACCACCAAATACGGAAAACGGGCAGAAGCCCCAGAGTGGGCAAGCAGCTCCAGCACTGGCTGAAGACTCTGGATCTCAGGCTGCTAGCGACGAGCCCCAAACCACCAGACGCATCGATAACCGGTCGCCCGATGCCGTTCCAGCGCCAAAGCAACCACGAGCACCAGAACCATCGCGGCGAAAGTCTGCCGCAACACCAGAAACAGACAGCGACGACGATTTTGGTGCGGGTATCTTTTAATCGCGACATCTGCGTTACATCTGTGCGGCATACCGCCGATACAGAAACACCAGCACGGAAACCCAAATCCGCAATCCAGCTCAACTTCTCGCTGCTAATTCAGGCGACCCGCAGATCTGCTGTTGATTTCGCCTGCTCAGGCCGACAAGTACGCAATAACGACAGCAATGGCTCAATTCGGTGCGGCTTACTCAAAGTGAGCGAAATGCCACCTTCCATGGCAGCCTTGACCTGACTGCAACGTGGAGCGTTTGCGATCCACACGTGCACCGGCCCCCGGTCCGTTGTGGCGCACTTCTCGAGACGCTCTTTCCACTGCGTGGCTGTTGCAGCCCCTGCGGCTGAATCATCCCACCAAACGGCATCGACTTGCCGCATTTGCCAACGGCAGACATCTCGACACCAAAGCGTTACCGCTCCCGCCGATTCAGCAAGATCCATCAGGGCAGAGCCGATTGCTGGCGTAGCACTTACCACCGCAACAGATTGGAAATTCATCTCTTTGGTGGACACGCTTGCTCCACAACACCTCAACCATTCTGGTAAAATCTGAGTCCATTGATGGCAGTAAAATCGTTCCGCCTTATCGAAGACAGGATCAAGAATTTTGGCGTACATACCTTCGCAACACGCCCCCATCAGACACATCACTTTCGCTTCAGGGTACGCTTCCCTCAGATCTCGGATCTGAGATCGTGAAACCGCCGTCCGCTGACTTTGCGTGACCACAATGGCACGCACCTCGGCCGCCGGACGCTCAAGCCCATCAACAACAGATGCTCGCATGGCAACTTGGGGAGCATGGGCAATGCAATATTGCTGAGCCTCAAGAAACTCAAAGCCTGCATCGGTGCCCACCCACATCAGCGTACCCGGTGTGGATAGCCGCTCGTCCATCATTCTGGTATCGAAAACACTCACTTGATCCATCACGCACATCCTTGCCTGCGTTCCTTACTAACCTGCAGAGGCTTTGGCCAACCTCGTTGAATTTCGCTGCTATGCGAGACCGCTGCAGGCATCATCAATCGCCTCTTCCGCCTGACAAATGAATTGATGGGCCTCGGACGCTGATTCGCTTGCACGTAAATTAGTCAACAACTGACCATCTGCCACCATTCGGCTCAACTTTGCGAGGATACGAAGGTGGGACGCATCGTCGTAAGAGCAAATCAAGAAAAAGATATCCGTCAAATGCCCAGTATCAGAAAACGGCATAGCGGAGGGGCAAACCGCCAACGCAACCACCGAATCCGCGAGAATCGAAGTCTGCGGCCTACGGGGGTGCAGCAAAGCGACACCGCAATCCAGAGCCGTGGGGTGCATTTTCTCACGAGCTTTGACTGCTTCTGCCATGGCCGGGGAATCCCACATCAACCCTGACTGAGCTGCCAAATCGCACATCGACCGGATCACAGACCCACGTGTCCTTGCATTCAATGGAATCGCGGTCGTTTCAATTGTACAAAGCTCATGGATGGGACGCTCGTTTTGCTGCCCCGGCACACGGTTCAACACTTTCTGTACCTTGACCAACTCATCAGCATCGCTCACCCCGATTTGCTCCTCGAGCCAGTGGTGAATTTCCGCTTCTGAAAAACGCCACTGCCCACCCACACGTCGGCCAGGCAAACGCCCACGCACCGCCATTTTCTTGACTTGCTCGGGCGTCAAATGCAGGTATTCGGCCAATTTGGGAACGTCAAGATCTTCCATCAGTCGACTGGGGGTGAGAGAAAGGGAAAATCAAACCGGACTGCTGACAGGCGGCTTTGATAGCTAAAGATTAATGGCTAAAGATTA
>DOPG01000274.1:8324-14141 GCA_003513555.1 Rhodopirellula sp.
GGCTAAAGATTAATGGCTAAAGATTGATGGCTATCCGCCGACAGCCTCTTTGCAAAACTTCCAACCGCAAGGATCCAAACTCTATTCGTCTTGACCAGAGCAGCACCGGAAGAGTAACCACAGCATAGACGAGTTTTCAGAATCCGATACCTCGTCTTGGATTGTCTCTCAGGATCACGAAATGCCATCGGCTGCAAACCCCTTCCCAAGACAAATGTTTCTGCGACTGGAATTTGCCATCGTATTTGCGACAACCTTGCTCGCAAGTCCGTCATTCGCTCTCCAGTTCTCTGCTCCCAGCGGTGGAAACGGATTTTCCAATCAACCTGGCTCACCTGTCGACGCTCCACAGACGAATTTAACGCCGATTGCCGCACCTCCCACGGCTTACCAGCCGCCTGCCGGCTATGGCAGCTTTGATCCCTACGCGACCACCAATCCGGGAGCCGCAACGACTCCCATTCCCGGGGTAACCAATGGTTTGGGACCGGGAGTCACAACGATTGGGCCGCCGAGTGCCCCTGCGATGGGCGGCGCTTCGATCGCCCCTCCCAGCAGCTTGCTTGGCCAAATTTTCTCGCGACCTGCATCACAACCGATGACGGGTTACGGCCCCACTTCATCACCCTCGATTTATGGAGCCCCCGCCTATGGATCTGCAAACGCCAATGGCATCTACGGCCCAGCGGGCTATCCCACCTCGGCCTACCCAGCCTCCACACCGAACTCACTGTTCCCACAGGGCTTTGGCAATTTTCAATATGACGCACTAATGCAGAATCCCGCGGATGGCTACAGCGCGTATAGCCTGCTTCAGGGGCCGAGGTTTCGCTACACCTTTGTGGGTGAGGGAAGCAAGCCAAACATGCTGGGCATCAATGACTTTGACACATCGATCGTCTTTGCCTTTCCAAACTTTCTATTTTTAACCCAACCTCTCTACGTTGTCCCGTCATTTTCGCTGCACCTTTGGAGTGGGCCCCAGACGACTCCTGCAAACAATGCTGACCTGCCCTCGAAAGCTTACAGTGCTTTTCTGGACGTCGGCTGGGAATCAGACCCAAATCAAATGTTTGGGACTGAGTTTGGAATACGCTTCGGCGGATTCTCTGAGTTTGGCGTTTGGAATAGTCGCAGTTTTCGGGTGATGGGAAAGGCGTTGGCGGATTTTCGACTGACACCCACCACCGTCATGAAGGCAGGTGTCTACTATGTGAATCGTGTAGACATCAAACTGGTCCCGGCCTTCGGATTCCAATGCCAACCCAATCCACAAACACGACTCGATTTGTTTTTTCCACAGCCTCGCTTTTCACGCTATTGCCGCACCCTAGGAACACGAGATGTCTGGTGGTACCTGAGCGGAGACTACGGTGGCGGTTCTTGGACGATCAAGCGAACGAGCGGGGCAACCAACGGCGAAGTCGAGAGCATCGCTATCGACGATTTGCGAGCCGTGACAGGATTCGAATGGGGAAAATCCGAAGCACTTAGACTCGGACGACGTGCTGCCTTCGCGGAGATCGGATGGGTATTTAATCGCAAAGTCAAATACCGATCTAACTCGGGCGACAACTTTGACCCCAAGGACAGCTTCATGTTTCGCGTCGGCGTTGGTTACTAGGCTTCGCGAAGCCAACATCACAGCCCAGCTGAGCAGGACCGAAACTTCTAAGCAAGATTCTTAGAACTACCTCAGTCTGCTGAGTCGCTGAGCAGCATGCCGATCTCCCTGCTTTGCGAGGCGGCAGCGATCCGCAAGTCACCTTCCCCAAAACATACTGCCTGCCTTGTCAGTGTTTTGCGGAGCCAGTTCGTTTTGCGGAGCCAGTTCGTTTTGCGGAGCCAGTTCTCTGAAGAATTCTTGTTTACCCTTCGGCGTTTAGTAATGCGGCGGCTTCTCATCGAGCGGATCGAAATCGGGCTCCTGACGTTCCTTGATTTCTTTGTACTGCGTCTGAAGCTGATGACATCGCCGCTCAATCAGGTCAATTCTACCGGACTGTTCGGTAACGACTTCATTCAGTTGTTCATACAGACGCTGCACATGCGCCAGTTGGATTTCCAACTCGGTAATACGCTCTTCGGGATCTCTTGTCATCAGCTCTTGATGTCCGTAAACGATCGCAGGTCGTAAGGAATACCGACGTAATCCAGCACTCGGCATAGGCCACGCAGGGCAACGCCGAAACCATCAGGTCCACTGAAGCCACCGAACTGACCTCCACCTTTGACGTGTGGTTCGAGATCAAGGAAAACGCCGTCAGCGCCACGGGCAGCCATCCGCGATTCCAGATCAGGCAAGAAGTCTTTGAGATCCCGCAGGATTGCCTCATGTCCACTGTCGCCCACGTCAGCAGGCACAAAATTACTCAGACTGGCTTCATCAACGTGTTCGATTCTTCCAGTGGGTGAAGGATCGTGGTAATCCTTGATGTGCAACCAACCCAAACTAGGTTTCATCGCCAAATACTGAGCGTAAGTTTCATCCGCAGTGAATCCCTGCGTGACAATGTTCGCCGCATCAAAAATCGTCAACATAGCGGGGTGATTTACCTGTTCAGCAATTGCCTTGAGCAGATCACCGGTCTGCCCGACCAGGTTTGCTTCGACTTCGAGGCCGAAGGTCAGCCCTCGTTGGTCGCACGCATCGGCAATCTGCCCAAGTTGATCGCTGACCTGACTGAGATGCGAAAGAGGATCCGTACCTTTGGGATGATAAAAGGCGAATCCGCGGATCAACTTCGCGCCAAAGGCTTCGGCGCGGTCGCAAGCAATGGCAACGTCCTCTTTCAAGTACTGATCAAAGGGAATGAACTTGTTTGATGTTCCATCATCGACATCCAACAGTTTGACCTTGCCGATCGGCGATCCAATGCTGCTGACTTTAAGCCCATAATCGCCCTGCATTTTGACCAGATGCTGAATCTCGGAGTCCGATAGCTGCATTACATTTTTGATCCCCTCACCTGCATCAACAAATCGGATTGAGTAATACTTCAATCCGAGAGCCGCGAACGCTGAGTACTGCTGCACAGCTTGCTTTTCGTTCGCTGCTTCGTCTGCGAATCCACTAAGAAGAACCGGAGCCGTCATGTTGAAATCCCTAAGGTGCTGATGTAGAAGACCGAGAGTATAAACTACCCGGTGGTCAGCCACCGGTTGTAACGACTTCCGTGACCTTCTCAACCCCTCAACCACGCCGGACTGGTCACAGAACAACTCTCGCCCCGTCTGCAACTCACTGGGATCGGGCCTGTGACATAAATCGACCACCTTAAAACAAGGCTTTGGTCGCTCGGCCGGCTAATCCCATCGCAAATATTGCAAATCTGACTCACTGATCCAAGCTCGGCTTCAATGCCAAGGCGAAAATACCGCAGCGGGCTTTCAGCAGCACCCGCTCCACAGCTGGCTGGATCGAATCTGAAGTCAGCCGACTGAAAATGCGTGTCGAGGCCATTCCACGCAGTTCAAGCGCCCGTCAGGCATGAGACCAACAAAGGAATGCAGCTGGCTGGTAAAATGCAAACGCCCTAGCCTAAATCGGGGTAATTTACGATGATATTGCTATTGAGGCCGCCTCGTGGCGTCCAACGGCTTTCGACCGTGACTTTGCGAGGTTGGACCACGGCAATGAAATCGTCCATGATCCGGTTGGTCACTGCTTCGTAGAAAATTCCTTCGTTACGGAAACGCTGAAGGTACATTTTCAAACTTTTCAGTTCCACACAAATTTGATCAGGAACATAGGTAAAAACGATTGTCCCGTAATCAGGCTGCCCGGTCTTCGGGCAGACCGAAGTGAACTCGGGGCAATGATGTTCAATGGTAAAGTTACGCGACGGGCTTGGATTTTCAAAGACTTCCAACGTGTCACGGAAATTATCTGGGTCGCTCAATTTGATCACTCCACTGGGTAATACAGGATTCTCGCATGGGTCGCCCGCGGCGACTAGGGGGACGTTACGTATTGCTGAAACCTTTCAAAGTCGTCAGGGCGAAGGAAAGCTAACTGGCACCGAGAGTTTTTTCATCCGCACCAGCGGCTGCAACTTACGCTGCTGGTTCTGCGATACACCATATGCATCGTGGAACCCCAAGGGTGAACAAACCCGTTTTGATCAAATTCTCGCTCAGGTGCAGTCTTCCGGATTACGACACGTGGTCCTGACGGGTGGCGAACCGATGCTGTCTAGCGAGTCCACTTCCCTGTGCAATCTGCTTCGAGCAGAGGGCTTTCACCTGACAGTTGAAACGGCGGGTACGATCGAACGGGAAACGCCATGTGACCTGCTATCCATCAGCCCAAAATTCCAGTCAAGCACGCCGGACAAGAGGGAACACCCTAAATGGAGCGAATTGCACGAACAACGACGTCTGCCAATCTCAACCATGCGGCGTCTGATTCATACAGCAATTGACTACCAAATCAAATTCGTCGTCGACTCACCCAATGACTATGACGAGCTACTCGAGATTGTCGAACAATTGGGTGTTCCTGCTGATCGAGTCTGGATCATGCCGCAGGGCAGCACCAACGAAGCGATGGACGCGGCGGCCCAATGGCTAAAAGCATGGGTCGATCAGGCTGGTTTCCGTTACTGTGATCGGATGCAAATCCGCTGGTACGGCAATCGCCGCGGAACCTAGCCTACAACAAGAAAGATTCTGACAGTCAAACCACCAGAACTTATTGACATGACTGGCATGGAACGGGCCTGCGGAAAGACGTCAATCTCGCCGATCCATGCCGTTACGCGATAACGCACCACAGAACCCCGATTTCGCTGGAAAATTTGCAATAGAACCTTCAAAATCTACTCGACCTCTTCCTGCATTTGCTCCGTATTCAACTCGATGTCGGGTTTGCACCGCTGAGCCTCGAACACGCCACTGCTGCTGAACACTCTCCCCCAGCTTAACGCCAATGAGTATTCAACGAATATCGCTTCAATTTCTTGCACGCCTGACCGGCTCCTCTTCCCTGATTGGCTGCACTACAGCGGCGTGTTTCAATTCTCCGCTCCCCGTCCGACGCAGCATTCGCAAACCACAGCGTCCATTGCAGAGACAGACTGCCATGGCTTACTTGATGGTCCTGCTGTGTACTTCCACAGCTTTGGCTGCCCCCCCACCAACCAAAGAACAACTGGCAGCAGCTGGTGACGCAGCTTTGCAGTCCAATGACAACAATTTGGCAATTGAAAAATACTCCGCCATCAACCAACCCAGTGATCAAACGATCTACAACCTCGGCATTGCGCACTACCGTAATGGCGATCTGAAACAGGCAGCAAACCAGTTCCGAATGACGATAGGATCGCAAGACGATTCAGTTGCAGCACGGTCACGATTTAATCTCGGTAACGCTTTTTACGCACAGGCATTGAACCAGCTCACCCCACCAGCCACAGACCTCACGCCCCCTACTGCTACTCAACCGCCCACCGGCACAACGCCGACGCCCCCCACTGCCTCGCAGGCCCCGAGTGCCACACAAGACGTCGAGGCTGGGGTGAAACTACTGCAATCAGCGATAACTCAATACCGCAGTTCGCTCCGCATCGATCCGAATGATACTGATGCGCGTGCGAACATTGAATTGGCCCAATCACTGATCGACGAACTGGATCAACAACAGCAGGATCAACAACAGCAGGATCAACAACAGCAGGATCAACAACAGCAACAACAACAACACCAACAACAACTTCAACAACAACAACAACAACAACAACAACAACAACAACAACAACAACAACAACAACAACAACAACAACAACAACAACAACAAGAACATCATCACCAACAAGA
>DOPG01000029.1:0-10996 GCA_003513555.1 Rhodopirellula sp.
GAATCGCATCGGCGGCACAGTTCATCACGGCGGGGTGCCCACTGAGTCCCAGATAGTTGTAGCTGGCAAAACTTATCAGTTCGTTGCCATCGACCACCGTGTGATCGCGCACGATACCATCGTGTACGGTGAAATAGGGGTTAGGGACCCCCGTCATGAGCATTTGCCGCATTGTCGACTTCAGACGTCTGTATTCAGCAAACTGCTCAAAACTGTCCTCAGGCTCGACATCGACGCTTGGGGCCACAGACCCTTGATCGGTAGCATCTGTGTTCACCTCGACGTCCACGACATCACCTCGGAGCAGAGCAGCGGCGCGAGCCTCTCCACCGGGCGGTAAATAGCGTTCAATCGCTAACGCGGTCTGGCCGATCGTCTCGATATCATCAAGGACCTGTTCGGGAAACCTACCACCAAACGTTTTTTCAAGTTTTCGTGCAATCTCCAAACGTTCCAAACTATCAAGCCCAAGATCCAGGACGATGTTCGTCGCTGCGTCTAAGGCAACCGCTCGCTCGCCGGCAACTCGACGCACATGATGCTTGATTGCCTCAATCACCACAGGGCTGACGTTGCTGACATCGACGTCAGCTGAACGTCCGCCAGCCGCAGCGGCTTGCATCATGGGTGCAGCATCGAAATTCATTCGAGCTTCGTTATTCTCTTCCCAACGAACCCACTTGGCGATCAGTTTCAAATCACCATCTCGGACCGCGTGCAGGCATGCGTGCCTCTGAATCTTTCCACTGCTGGTTTTCGGAACACTACTGTTACGAACCAGATAAACCGCATCGGGTGGCAGATCATGCTCCGCGGTTACAGCCCTACGAATACGCTGCAGATTCCCGTCTCCATCTAGATTTCGCCGCCGCACGGTCTCCGCAACGATAACCAACTGCTCCCTGCCCTCGTAGTCCATCGCGAATGCAGCGACGGAACCGGCCTGAACTGCGTCGCTGCATCTTTCGACCGTCTCCTCAATATCCTGCGGATAACGATTGACGCCGCGAACAATGATCATGTCCTTAACGCGACCTGAGATGTAAATCTGGCCGTCGTAGAGGAAACCGAGATCCCCGGTCCTGAGATACGGCCCGTCGCCGTCAATGGTGGTGGCATGGAACGTGCGCAGTGTCGCATCCTTGCGCTGGTAGTAGCCTTGCCCCACGGACGGGCTTTGGACCCAAATCTCACCAATACTGTCACTTGGCAGGATCTCCCGTGTACTGGGCTCGACGATGATCACCTTTTCGTCCGGCAGCACAGTACCGCAGCCAACAAGCGTCCGTGCATTCTCGTGATCTGCTTGCACGGGACGCACGATTTTCTGATCCAAGGCGCTACGGTCGAAGGTGGTTAACACCGGCCTCGTCTCAGCAGGGCCGCCCGTAACAATCAGGGTTGTCTCAGCCATTCCGTAGCAAGGCAGGAAAGCTGATCGACGAAAGCCGCACTGCTCAAACTTTTCAGTAAAGGCGTTTAAAGTGGCGGCCCTGATGGGCTCCGCCCCATTGAATGCGATTTCCCAAGTGGACAAATCAAGACCTTCTAATTCATGGTCTCGGATTTTGTCGACACAAAGCTGGAATGCAAAGTTGGGACCGCCGCTGATCGTGACGCCGTACTTCGTAATTCCCTGCAACCAGCGTACAGGCCGCTGCAAGAACGTCATGGGACTGGTCAATACATTTTGCCGCCCAATGTATAACGGCATCAAAAGACCACCCACCAGCCCCATGTCGTGGTAAGTGGGCAGCCAGCTCATGCCGACAATTTCAACTTGTGGCTCAAAACCATGCAAAATGAGTTCGCTGTTTGCGATCAAGTTGGCATGATTCAGCATCACACCTTTGGGTGACCCAGTCGACCCGGACGTGTACTGCAGCACAGCCAGGGTGTTCGGGGTAATTTTGGGTAACCGCCACGCGTCTGAATCACGTGTCGCTGGATCGTCTGTTCCCACCAACTGTACGCCAATCAGGTCATCGTGCGGACGATCACCAGTCAACTGCTCAACGAGTGCTCGCGTCGTTAACGCCCACCTCGCATCGGCATCCACGACAATCGACCGAATCCGCGATGCCTTGCGGTTCCTCCGCGGCGGATAGGCAGGAACTGCAATCGCCCCGGCAGCGTGACACGCGTAGAATCCGATGACAAAGTCAAGCCCCGGTGGATAGACCAGTAACACCCGGTCCCCACTGCGAACGCGACAACGCCCCTGAAGATAACCGGCGAGCGAGCGCACTTCGTCCCACAGCTGTGAGTACGTTAAACGCTGCTCAACCGACTCAACATCAGTGAAGATATAAGCAGTTTCGTTGGGTCGATGCTCAGCCCAGTAACGCAAAACCGAAACAAAATTGTCTCGGGGAGGCGACTGGGAACCGAAATATTTGTGCAAATCCACGGTGGATGTCACGGCCTGGGAGCAAAGGGGAGGAATGGGTACTTCTGAGTTGTTTTTTTGCAATACAACCCGACTTCTAGTCGCCGCTTGGAAAATGTAAGCTCGTGTTGCATAGTCTTAGATCCTTCAAGTGGAGTCTGGATAATGATCACTTAAGTTCATTATCCAAGACCCCGTATGGTATTTTCGGTAACGGCTATCATGTCTGTTGAGGTGTTGCTCAACACGTCAACCAACCCGAACAACTCGTTTTACCCGACGATTCATGAGAAAAAACCACATATCTGATCAATCAGCGGCCCCCTCTTCGCAATCACGCGACTCGTTGTTGAATGAACCGCAAAGCTTTCAGGGTCAACCACAGCGGCTGATTGATCGGGTTGTGAATCTTCTCGACCCGGCAGGTAACATCTTACTCGGAACCAGCTTGGATGAAGCCACTGCGTCGGTTCGACGCGGGGACATCGACGCTGTGCGACAAATAGGTGGTCAATTCGCCATCTGCGAGCAAGCAGGAAAAACCATCCGAATGGCACGTTCAATTGGCCGCCCCATGCGGTATTTCCTTGCCAAAAGAGCTGAGGGGCCTGCCCTCATCATCGCCGAGCGAATTGATGAAATCGCGCAACAACTTCACCGGGAAGGCCTCAGCGACCAGTTTAATCCATCCTACACTCGAATGGTGCCCGCCCATCATCTTTTGGAGCTACAGTTGGTGGGGTGCCCGGACCCAAACCCCGTCTTGACGCGATTTTTCGCCCCCAGGCGAAATCGACTTCCCGCCGATATCGACCAAATCGGAGCAAACTACATCGGCCAGCTCGCCGAAGTTTGTGACCAATGGCTCGAAACCATTCCGGAAACGGAGCCCATTGGCGTCATGTTCAGCGGCGGAATCGATAGCGGAGCGGTGCTGGTCGTAATCGATCACCTGCTGCGGCGACGCGGGCAATCTCCCTCCCGCCTCAAAGCATTTACCTTAGCCGTCGATGGGGCACCCAGCGATAGTGTGCAAGCTCGCGAGTTTTTGAAAAAAATCGACCGCGAGATGTACCTCGAAGTCATCGATGTTCCAAGGCAGGATTTGTCTTGGCAAGACGCCGTCCGAGTTATCGAAGACTACAAACCGCTGGACGTCCAATCAGCAACGATGGGACTTGCACTCCTGAAAGCTCTTCGCAACCGCTATCCCGATTGGAAATACCTCATCGATGGCGACGGCGGTGATGAGAATCTGAAAGATTATCCCATCGAGGAAAATCCTGAACTTACCATCCGCAGTGTCTTGGGCAATCGCATGCTCTATCAAGAGGGATGGGGCGTGGACGCGGTTAAACATTCACTTGTCTACAGCGGCGGACAGAGTCGTGGACACGTACGCACAAGTGCCCCAGCAGCAGCTTTGGGCTTCTCAGGATTCAGTCCCTTTGCCGTGCCCAATGTAATTGAAGTTGCTGAAGAAGTTCCATTTGTGGCGTTGACTGACTGGGATCACGAAAAACTTTACGGCCTGAAAGGCAGCATCGTGGCTTCGGGAGTGCGGCAGGTCACCGGTATTGATATGCCAACCTATCCAAAACAACGATTCCAGCGAGGGGCTGCCGATGCAGCAACCTTCGAATTCGTATTCCCGAAACAGGATCAAGAATACCGAGACGCATTCAAAACCGCGTTTGTCGATGAAGCTGAGTTGCTCAACTGAAGCGATTGCATCGCGACACCGAAAATAAAAAGAAGCGAACGTGACACAACAGCCCCACGCCCCGGTGGGTCAATTGGCAACGCTAGCAACACTACTCTCGCAGCAACACACAGCAGCATTGAAGAGCCGTTATAACGACCGAACGGCATCAACGCCCGTGAGAAAATTGCTCTGGCGCTGTCATGTACATTGCCGTCACTCTTACTCGCTGTTCTGCACGCAGGCGCTGTTCTGCACACACCAGCCAGCTTTTTATGCAATCGCCCAAACGCCGAACAAATGAGACGGTCCGCAAAAGACGGTCACGGCAACTGTCGCCCAAGACTTGCGCATCCGCAGCCATCACGCGTCAGCAACCGTGGCCGCAGCAAGCAGCGCAAACGACTCAGCCCCATGGCTGGCGATATTTGAGGTGACGCAACTTTTGATCTGCTTCTTCGTCACCCACTATATATTCTTCTTTCGCGTTCCAGCTCAATGGTCGTCCTAACGCATTTGACACGTACCCCAAGTGCCCGGGAGTGATCGACCGATGGCCAACCTCTGCTGGTGCAATCGTCTCCTTTCGCGTCCGAATACAACTCAAAAAGTTGCCCATGTGGTCATCAGATACGGTTACAGATGCGGAGCCCGGAACAAAGTCTGGTTTGGCCCACCTCGGATCCGACGTTCGCAACTTGCCTCGATTCACGAACACCGATCCCTCACTGCCAATCAACTCCAAACCTGCCGCATTATCACTGGAGATCGTACTGCTGACTCCGCCCGCATACTTGCACCGGATGGTATAGCGTACCGGTGTATCGTAAACACCATTATCTGGAAACGTCCAGCCAATTGCCTCGACCTCTTCTGGGCCCGATGAATCCAACCCCAACGCCCAATGAGCGATATCGTTGTGATGCCCGATCCAATCCATCAATACGCCGCCACCGTAGGCACTGTGCCCCCGCCACCAACGATGGTGCCTGGCCCGCATGTACGGCAGGACTTGCGCAGGTCCACACCAAAAATCGTAATCGAGCTGCTGAGGAATCTTTTCCAACTTGGAATCACCCATTGGCTGCGCGTAGCCGGCCTGTTGCCCAACTTTGATCGTGTGAACCTTTCCCAGCACCCCATTTCTAACGAGCTCAACCGCGCGACGAAACAGTCGGTCGCTACGCTGCTGCGATCCAGTTTGAAACACCGCCCGACGTTTCTCCACTTGTCGGTACACAGCCTGCCCCTCGGTAAACAAATGCGTCACCGGCTTCTCGCAATAGACATCTTTCCCTGACGCAATTGCATCCAGAGTACACTTGGCGTGCCAATGGTCAGGCGTCGCGATCACCACCGCATCGACGCCACTCTGGTCAAGCAACTTGCGATAATCCGAGTACCGCGCGATGTCATTTTTCGATCCTTGCACACCGTTCTTCGCATAACCAGCGGCAATTTTCTCCCCCGCTGGAGTCAATCCGTATGGATTACCCGTGCCCCAGGCACGATCGCGATAGTGTTTTTTGTCCACATCGCAAATCGCAACAATTCTGGCATCGGCGTGATGCTTGACCAACGCATCGATCAGGTTGTAACCTCGTGAGCCAAGACCAATCACGCCGATCTGGATTCGGTCGTTTGCTGTTTTGCCACTGGCTCCAGGCAAGAAACCAACTCGCGACAATCCCACCCCTCCGGCCAACAGCACTTCGCGTCGTCCCAACGATGACGTTCGTTGTTTCATCTCTCACTCCACATTGCAGGTAAGTCACTCTGATGGCACATCACTAAAGTTTTTGATGTGGAACCGCATGATTCGTTCACCAGCCTTAGCGTAGATCCCACTCGCTGAGTGCGGTACTCCCGGCACCACCAGTCGTTCAAATTTTATTCCGATGCTGGAAAGAAAACTCATGTAGTCGAGATTATTCTCGTAGTTGAATCCCTTGCTCCCGACATAAATCATCCAATTCACGTTTGGCCCGACTTGTCGTCGACCATAAGCTTTGGCGAGGTCCCAAGTATTATCCTCTTTTTCGAATCGTAGATCTGGTGACTCAAAACCACCTGAATCGCTGATTCGCTTTTCGGTCTCATATCCACCGCCACCGGCTGCCGCACTGCAAAACACATCCGGATAACGCAGAGCTAGTCGCATCGTTCCTCGACCGCCCTGCGAGAACCCTTCCAGTCCGCGGCCCGATCGGTCTGCAACAGTGCGATAAGTTGCGTCAATGTGCGGAATCAACTCTTTGATGAACACGCTGGCTCCCTGCGCACGATTATCATCAGGCAGATTGTAATGGCTAACAGGGCCTCCATTGACGAACACGTAGATTGCCGGGGCGATCCCGGAAGAGGTCATTAACCTCTGAATCAGAGCAGCAAGCCGATAACTCTTCGACTCATTTCCCGGACGGCCACCATGCAGATAATAAACAACGGGATATCGCTGTTGCGTTCGCTCGTAACCGGCTGGAAACAGAATCAAATAGCCGACATCCTTCCCCATACTGGGACTGGAAAATGTTGCGTGTTCGAGCCCGGGCACAGAAGATTCCGGCAGCGGATTAACCCATTTGAAAGAAGGTCGTCCTTTTTTTGCTCTGGGCTCTTTCTGCTTACCCGGCTGGTCGGCCTTCGTCCGTTGCAGGGTTACCCCGCTTACCGGGTGCTTTCGCCCTGCCCCTTTGCCAACTGATGACTGCGCATCCGCATTTAGAGTACATACCGCAGCCACCATCAAGACCTGAAGAACCCTCACTTTGCAACTCACTTTGCAACTCACTTTGCTTGGCGATTCAAAGGCTTTTCAACAACAATTGACTTTGGAAAGTCAGCTGCCTCTTTCCCGCCACGTTCTTCCCAACGCTTATTTTGCGAATTTCCTCGCGGCTGATTCATTGGAATGTCCATGCCACCCGCATCACCCAGCATTGCATAAAGCCGATTTTCCAAATCCTTTGCAACGCTTTTGTAATCAGGGTGATTGATCAAATTATTTGTTTCACCCGGATCAGTTTTCAAGTCATACAGTTCATCCACGTCCCACAGACCATAATAGGTGATGTACTTGAAACGATCACCACGCAATGCGAATTGAGTTGGTGACTGTGGAAAGTTCTTTTCCCAATAGTACACGTACAAGAAATAATCTCGCCAATCCATCTCGGGTTGATTTGGCAAATCTAAAAAGCTCACTCCATCCATGTAATCCGGTGTACCGAGGCCAGCGGCGTGCAAGATGGTGGGGCCAATGTCGATGTTGCCAATCACGTTCTCAACCACCTTGCCACCCTCATAAAGATCAGGACACTGCATCATCATGGGAACACGAATGGAGGCTTCGTAGGAAACCCGCTTGTCGATCAGTCCATGTTCACCCCACATGAAACCGTTGTCACCCATGTAAACCACGAGTGTTTCATCATGGATCCCCATGTCCTTCAATTGTTGCAGGACGCGTCCAACACTGTCATCTACCGCCAACACCGATTCACAATAGCGCCGATAGAGGTAATCCAACCCTCGATCACTGTGATAACTGAAATCTATTCCATGCCAACTATTGCGTTGATCACGCACCCAACGCGGTGCATCTTTGGACGCGCTGATTTCCTTGCCGCGTGGAAGGAAACTCAAGTCCGCGTCTTTGTAGCGGTCCTCGTGCCGCTTCGCAAGAGTAAAGTTTGCATGAACCGCTTTATGGGACAGGTATAAAAAGAACGGTTGCTCGCCATCCTTCTGTTCTTCCAGCCACTCCACTGCATAGTCTGTCAACTCGTCGGTGATGTAGCCTTTCTGCTTAACGCGATCGCCGTTCACGTTGAGCGTATACTTTGGCCCTGGTGGCAAGTAGTTGCCTTGCCCACGAAAGCTGATCCAATGATCAAAACCTGGTCGTGGATCGTCATGCGCCCCTCCCATGTGCCATTTGCCAATGAAGCCGGTTTTGTAACCCGCTTTCTGCAGATATTGCGGAAAGAACAAAGTTCCCTCAGGCACCAAGCGGTTATTATCGATCACCCGGTGCTTGTGAGTGTACAAACCGGTCAGAATCGATGCTCGACTGGGTGAGCATAGCGACGTGGTAACAAAAGCATTCTTGAGATGGACGCCATTCGACGCAAGCGAATCAAGATGTGGCGTTTCCAGAAACGGATGCCCCATAAAACCCATCGCATCGTAACGATGATCATCCGTCAGAACAAACACAACGTTACGAGGTTTGATTTCATCGCGTTTACCTGTTTCTGGAAGCTCGTCTGCAACGGCAAACGACGACAGAACCTCAGCCACGCAAAAAACAACAGGAACAAATTTCGGAAGCATTCAACGACTCCGGGGCCACGAACAAAGAAAACAACAATTCCTGTATGCTAACCGACCAGAATGCAATCACGGTGCCGTCCCACACTTTTTTCTTCACTATCCCAGAAAATTCGCGTGCTACGGTACCACGGGCATACCTACACCGAGCATTGCATCAGACCACAAGTATTGGTTGGGGTGTTCCGATCACCCGTCTTTCGTCATTTCACCACGATTTCTCAAGCAGACCGGCTGAGAAAAGGAAGAAAAACCTGCTCGACTACGATGCTGGGTTTCCCGCTGCCAACCCCACCTGCTTTTCGATTCGGCGGTCCTCGCAGACCCAGGATCGACAGGCCAATGCGACTCACAGACAGGACCTCGAACCGCGAATGTTTATCTGACAGCAAATTCATTGCTCGTACTGCAGCCCCAGGCCATTGAATCTGGCTTCAACCTGGCAACAATCGGTCAACACTCCTGCAGAGACGTAGCCGCCCGACACACCATCTCAGCATCAACCTGTTGATCTCCCTACTGACGATGCAAGATTGCACACCCAAGGAAGTCTGGTGATGCCGATAGTGTGTAGCGTTCAACAACCGGCCGCATCCTGTACCAGATGCGCCCCATGCACATCAGCACTATCTGCGAGCGAGGTTTCAACCCAATGGCTTGGTGCGTATCTGTTTAGCGCCAAACTTGCGGGGACGGGGCAGTCTCGACGCAGCAACAATCGGCAACCACACAATGGCCACTTCACTGATTCATTGACTCGGGATCCTTACTTCTGCCGGGATAGAAAAATCGGGTGCAGTTCGCTGCTTTCAAGTGTTCCCACCAATATCAGATGTGTCATTCGCTACCTTCGCGATGCGTCTCCGCTTTGTCCAACACACCGCACTGACTCACATTTCAATCTCTAAATTCGCTCCAAAGCCGTCAGCAGCACTAGACTAGCGGCCTCACGCTGCCTGACGAGTCGTCCCTCAGTCGTTAGCACGCTTCGCACCACATCCGTTGCCAGGCTGACTTTCTTTCCTCTCTTGGCGATCCCCACAAAGACGAGCCCATCCATTTCCTGAGGAGCTGCTGGTCCAAGATGCCCAGTGATCGAGAGCGCAATATCCGCCTCGGGCGTCTTTTCAAGAACGCCCAAAGCCATTTGCAGTGCCACCCTCCCGCATACTGCGGTATGTTCCGCAATCTGAGCGGCGTCTACTCCAAGCCAAGCAACCTTTGTCGGGGATCGGTATGTAACCGCCGACCCACAAAGCCACTCGGAAATTCCGGGAACACCCGCGAGTGCTGCTGAGATTAATCCTCCGGTACAACTCTCCGCAAAAACAATCTTCAACTGTTTCCGAGCAAGGGACTCCGCCAAACCCTGGATCAATTCCTCTGTCATTGGACGCATTTCTCCACAACGCCATTTTAGTTATTCACCGCAGTGCAACGGCACGTCTCAATTTCACCAAGTGGGAACCTCACAGTGACATTGGCAATCACTACGGATCGAGTGATTTGATCCAGACGTTTCGAAACTGAACCAGGCTGGATGCTGGACGCAACTTCCCGGTTGGATCCGGTCCTCCGTGATGCTGCAAAACGATCGGCCCTCGCTCTGGAATCTCGGGCAACTTCGCATTTTCCAAAACCATGTGGTTATTCAGATACACAGTAACGCGATCTTTCACCAAAATAATTACGAAACGATTCCATTCTCCCACAGGATTATCCGCATTGATTCCTGGAGTCACTCCCGCGCGTATCTCAGGGGGTGTCGTATCCTTGTGCCGAACTCCGTAGACCTCCCCCGACCCCACCGGCCAGCACCATATATTGAGCTGCGCCTTGGATGCCCCGCGCAAATAGATACCTGAGTCAGCATTCGGAGTTTTAATCGTAATTTTCCTTCCCGCCGCATCCTTCAGATAGCTGCCGTCACTCAACACGACAGGCACGTCAAATAAACCACTCGTCTCCTTGATTCTCCAATCAATCTTTAAAATGAAATCACCAAATTCATCTCTGGTTTGAAGATTTTTATTCCCCGTGGCTTCACTGCGTGAATCGTAGTCAATGACACCATCAAGTACCTTCCAGTGACCACCATCTCCTTCGGGGATCACCCAATGATCAAGATTCTCACCATTAAACAACGATGTATACCCGTCTTCCTTTTCTGCTTGTGCCCACGCGTCCTGCCCAAAAAACGCCGCCGAAAGCAACGCGATCACGACGCCGAGTATCTTTGATTCAGTCTTCATCATCTCTCCAGGTTCATTCAAAACGATGGGTCCAGTAAAAAGCGATAGCCCTTGAAGGCTCTCCAACCTGATTACCAGTCAACGCGCGACCGAGGCATTTCTTGGCCACACGGAGCACAACCACCCAGTCAACTCGCTAAAAGTATAGCGAACTCACCGTACGCCAGATTCACGATCACATGCCGAAACATTTTCACCCGGCAGTCGGTCGCAACATTTACCCGCTCGCGTCCTACAGCAACGGCAGTTTCCACCGAGAGCAGATCCTAGCCATAGTGCTTGGATAACCTATTTAGAGGCTGCCTCCTGACGCCCTGCATC
>DOPG01000029.1:11209-19133 GCA_003513555.1 Rhodopirellula sp.
GACGCCCTGCATCACTGTTGACGCATATCGCAAGTCACTCCGCCCGCAGCCCATAGATAGGCTTGGGACGTGTAGTCAGCCACCATGCGTTGGCTGCTGAAACGCCACGCAAGGGTGCTGATGCTGTGCATCATCCGATCGATCCAAGCCTGCGGCAACCCATCGGTATCGCGTTTGTAGAAGCAGGGAATGACCTGCTCTTCAAGCGTTTCATATAATGCTTTTGCATCGCGAGCATCGGTAACCTCATCATCAACGTGGCTACGCCCCTGACCGATGGAAAAGCCATTGACTCCATTGTAAGCCTCACCCCACCAGCCATCGAGAATGCTGCAATTCAAGCCACCGTTGAGGACAACCTTTTGGCCACTGGTGCCTGACGCCTCCAGCGGTCGTCGAGGGTTGTTCAACCAGACATCGACGCCTTGGATGAGATGCCGACATACATTAATGTCATAGTCCTCGATGAAGGCAACATGTCCAGTGAATCGCGAGTCATGGCGCAGGTTAGCAACCTCCTGGATGAATTTTTTTCCAGGCTCATCTTTTGGGTGCGCTTTTCCAGCGTAAATCAACTGCACTGGCCGATGGGCGTCACGCACCATCTCAGCAATCCGATCGATATCACTGAAAAGCAAATTGGCCCGCTTGTAGGTAGCGAAACGGCGGCCAAACCCAATGGTCAGCACTCTGGGGTCCAGCACACGCCGCGCGGCATCTACGACCTCATCACTTTCACCACGCCGCCGGCATTGCCGACTGACCCGCCGCCTCACGAATGAGAGCAAATTGTTCTTTAGCGCGTTGTGAGTTTCCCACAATTCGCCTGGTTCGACTTGATGAATACAATTCCAGACATCGGGATCGTGAATTCGCGATTTCCAATCTGCCGGAAAATACTTGTCGTACAACAACGCCATCTGCCCAGCAAGCCAACTGGGCACATGCACACCGTTGGTAATGTGCCCGATGGGCACCTCGTCCTCTTTTCTATCTGGCCAGTGATGTGCCCACATGCGTCGTGAAACGACACCATGCAAATTACTGACCGCATTGGCGTAGCGACTCAGATTGAAGCCAATCACTGTCATGCAAAACGATTCTGACGCGTCGTCGGCGTTGACACGGCCCAACGCCAGAAATTGTTTCTCCGATAGGCCCAACGAGTCACGCAAGGGCCCAAGATGTTCCTCCACAAGCTCTGCTGGAAACCGATCATGGCCCGCGGCAACCGGAGTATGCGTGGTGAAACATGTCATGCGTGCCGCTTCGCGATGAGCATCGGAAAACGACATCCCGTCTTCCTGCATAAGATAATTCACAACCTGCAGTGGACCAAACGCGGAATGCCCCTCGTTAAGATGATAAACTCCTGGATTGATACCAAGCGAGTGCAGAGCTTTGACTCCACCTACTCCAAGCACCAGTTCCTGCCGAATTCTGGTTCGCTGATCTCCACCGTAAAGCCGACTTGTCAGCTCCCGGTCCTCGGGCTTGTTACCCTCGACATTGCAATCCAGCAGATACAACTTCACTCGCCCGACATCCATTTGCCAAACCTTGGCTAACAGTTCTCCGTTACGAGTTTCGATAGAAACGTTAATTGGATTCCCATCCCTATCGACCGCAGGCTTCATTGGTAGATGACTGACTTGTGTTTCAAGATACTCTTCTCCCTGAAATCCTTCGTCGTTGAGATGTTGGCGAAAATAGCCATGTGAGTAGTACAGCCCCACTCCCACCAACGGCACACCGAGGCCAGATGCGCTCTTCACGTGGTCACCCGACAAGACTCCGAGCCCGCCACTGTAAATTGGAACTGACTCATGAATACCGAATTCGGCTGAGAAATATGCTACAGGCTTTGCGCCAAGAACTCCCGCATTATTGGAAGCCCACGTATGGGTATTGGCAAGATATTCCTGCAATCTGCGATAGGCGTAATTGATACGGCTGTGCAACACCAACTCACTAGCACGCTCAGCCAACTGCTCGGGTGTCAACTCACGCAGCAGCGCCACGGCGTTGTGATCTAACTGACGCCAGCGGATCGGATCAATGTCACGAAACAGCTGATCACACTCCGGATGCCAACTCCACCACAAATTATTAGCCAACTCCCAAAGCTTGCCGTACAAATCATCCGCGTGGTGTTCTTCGTGATTAGGCTGCAGCAGCGGTGATGTTGGCGAGACATTTGACGCTAAATGTTGCTGGCTCATGGGAACTCGCGGGTGTTGAATTATCTGTTAAAAACTATTGACGAATTAAAAAGCACGGCAGACCATCAGAACTGACTCCGATGCAGTTCACAAATCCAAAGTTCACTCTGGTGAAAATAGGCGAACCTGCGATGATATGAACGTGCTAGGACTTCGGCATCAGCCTGTTTTTTGTTCCGGCATGCAAAAGATACCGTGATTTCAGTTTTCTGGGACCATAGATATCCGTGCAATTTGAACAACGTAATCAGCAACCTGAACATGCAGCACCTCCCTCCCGTCCTCACCCCCACCAGTGCTTCCATGGATGACTTGTGCGACGAGCTCAGCCGGCTCGCCGACACAATCACAGACGTTACTGACTGGCCATCAGAATCGCTCCGCCTTTGTGGACAACGAGGAGTCTACCGCTGGTTCCTTCCGGAAGATCTCGGTGGCTACGGCTGGTCAGCTTCTGATCAGATCCGAGGCTACTTGCGATTGTCTCAAGCTGACTTGACCACGACTTTTGTCATCACCCAATACATGGGAGCGGTGCGACGAATCGCGGCAAGCAGAAACACTGCAGTCATTGAGTCTTGGCTCGAAAAACTGGCAAGTGGCCAACAATTCAGCACAGTCGGGATCAGTCATTTAACAACAAGTCGTCGCCATTTGACGCGGCCGGTTTTGCGAGCGGAGCACACAGCAGATGGTTACATTCTGGATGGTCTCGCACCCTGGGTGACTGGCGCGCCGCACGCCGACCTTTACATTGTGGGCGCCACACTCCCAAACAGCCAGCAGGTACTTCTGGCGGTTCCAAGCTCACTCGCTGGTATCCAAGCCGGACCAGGGCATGAACTGGTTGCCCTATCTGCAAGCTGCACTGACCAAGTCAGTTTCGACAGCGTACACGTGCATCAATCGATGCTCCTCAACGGCCCCGGCGAGAATGTTCTCAAGAGCGCGACAGGCATACGCACTGGCGGCCTGCAAACATCAACTCTGGCAATCGGCCTTGGGCAGGCCGCAGTGCACTTCCTGTCCTCCGAAGCCAGCAACAGACACGACCTGCAAGCTGCAGCAAACGAATTGCAACAGGAAGTGGATGCCTTAACCCAACGTCTACTCAACGCTTCCGAGGGAGAAACGGACTGTGACACGTCCGAGATTCGCACGGCAGCGAATCGTCTTGCTCTGCGGAGCACCCAAGCCGCTTTGACGGCAGCCAAAGGCGCTGGATTTGTCAAAGGCCATCCGGTGGGCCGGTGGTGCCGTGAAGCACTTTTCTTTCTCGTCTGGAGTTGCCCCCAACCGATCGCACAGGCTCACCTTTGTGAACTCGCATTCGATACTCACTCCTGACGGAGTGCAATCCGCGCTGCCCCCTCTTCGCTGATCGCGATTGCCAGCCAACCGTCACGCAATTCAAGTTGACTGACGACCAATCCCTCTGTCGCTGGGTTCTCAACCAGACGAGGTACTGTCAGAGGAATTTCGCGACTCGTTGCAAAAACCTTATTGAAAATGGCACGAACTGGCAAACGCTCACGTATCGCCATTCGCGGACCGCTGATCCGCAAATGCCCATCACGCACCAACCGAGCATTCATACCATTGACTTCAGGGCGATACCCGACGCGAACGATGAACTGAGTCAAATCAATTCCCTCATCACGACGCAACCGGAGTACTCGCAACGTCAACCACAACATCCCATCTTCAATTTCGACTGTGATCGGCCGCGTACGAGCGAACTGCACCGTCACGTCCGCGGGAATATCCTCAGGAATCTCAATCTCTGAGTTGCCAAATATTCCGACACTTTTGCTGATCAAGTCGCGAATCCCAATCGCCTTATCTGCGGGAATCAATTGTTCGAGCGTATTATTGAGTGCTGATTGGTGCAACTGAACACTCATCAAGCTGTCACTCAACGCGCGAGGCCGAGGAGTGAATGCCCCCAATTGCCAATCCCCCGCCACTCGATAACGCGCCAGCAGACGCTTTTCTGTCGTCTGCATGTCGGTAACACACGGATCAAGTTGCAAACGCGCCAGCGGGCCCAGCACCATGTCGCTCAATGTTACCGCAGCCTCATCCACACGAGTCTCGAGTTGTTCATCCATTTCTGACTCAATCCGCATCTGGGCTTCCCGGTTGGCAATCCGATTAGCCTGCGGTGCCATATCACGGTACCGGTCTTCTGCAATGGACCGAACCAAGGTCCCGACCAAAGGCCAACCGTCGTAAGCAGTTTGGACACCACGAAGTCGGGTTGAAGTCTGCACCTTCGCATTTGAGTTGCCGAGGTACAAACCCTGTTTTGTCAGTTCGATCTGACTGGCTGCATCAAACTTTGCTGACGCTGCAGTTCTGATTGAAACTGCTCCTTGCCTTCCAACAGAATCAGTTTGCACATGCCCATTTGCTTTGAGTTTCAGTAACCAACGATCATTAGCTGGCTTTAAATCGATGTCTAAATCACTTTCAATGTTGCTAACTCCCGATACCCGTGCCCCCATCACCCGTGTGTTGACCGGCATCCTCGTTGTTTCAAGCGCAGGGATCATTCTTTCCATGAAACGCTCAGAAACCGCCAAACGTACATTCGCGTTTCGATAATGAGTATTTATCCCCTCAGAAACCTTGACGGCAGCAGGGTTATCGGCGAAACGCAAGGTTTGTACTGCGGACGCAATGTCTACTGCCGCCAAATCAATCGCATTCGCTTCCTGCTGCTCCAGTTGATTCAACAACGCGACATAATCAACCACCGTATGTGCCCAAGGCCGAATGACCGCAACCAGCTGATCCATTGATTCACGCCGTAACCATTGCGACTGTTCACTCTCAAGGCTGTGCCACTGCAACCGGGACATCAACCTCTGAGACAGAATCGCTCTCGAAGCTGCAGTACCACTTTTGGCCTGTTCCAGCAGCTGATCGAGCATCAGAAAGGTATTCCACCCATGGACGTCACCTGTCTCGACCAAGTCATCACGCACTTGCTGCACTGACAACTTCAGTGGTAATCGTGCATCACCACTGTCCGAATCCAACGTCGAATCCTGCCCCTGACTTAAGCTCCAAACTGGCATCCAAACAGCCGTGCGACGAGAAATCGCATAGGCTACCCTTAGCCAGTGCACCTGTCGCTGGCGATCATCAAGTAATTCAGCTTGCGTGCGTCCTTCGGCAGCCAAGACATTCAATGCCTTAATGATCCTACCAGCGTCGTCATCACCTAAACGTGGCAACGACCTCAAAGCTGTGAGTCGGTCCTGCACTCTCTCTACCCAATCGGCAATGGACAATTCGGTGCCGTCAAAAGAGACAAACTTGAAACCTTGCTCTGCCTCAGCATCCGGGGACAAGTCTGACAGTTGCTGCAGCTGGCGGATCAGCTGTTTTGCCTCTGGCCACGCAGCAACCGGTTCCTTTCTGGCTACTCGAACCGAGCGAACATCCCGAGACACAGACTGTTGCACCTGAGGTATCGCAATTTCGTCCTCAGCCGGGATCACTCCGCCCACGGGAACAACCGTGGCATTCGCACCTGAATCTAGCGCTGTTCCCACACTGGCTGCTCGGAGCCTATGATCCAGGTTATGCTCGGCTGCAAAGTCCTTCAGCCTGTCCGAATGCCTCGCCATCACGATGATCCAATCGTTGCAATGGTCTCTGACAATTTGCAGACGACTTCGAACCGCTTCACTTGCCTCAGCCCATGACGGCCGCGAGGGCATTTCCTGCAGTTCAGCTTGAGTCAAGCCGCCGCGACCTAAGTCGCGAGTAGACTCAGGAACAACGAACGTGGGATTTTCTGCTGCGACGCTGGCGAGATCACTGGCAGGCCGCCAGAAACCAGCCGACCAAGCCCCCTTGATCCAAATGGCGCTGTCCCAAGCAAATTGCTGGCACTGCTCGAGGGTGAGTAAGCCAGCAGTTTGAGACAGTGGCATACCTGTCCCAGAGACTTCCTGTGTTACCTCGGCCAAATCTATGTTGCCTTTGACCATACCAAGCCCAGCGAGTTCCTGGTCAATCATCCGCACAGGTGCCTTGACAATGACTCTGGAAGCCGAAACATCCGACAGTTCCGTTCGTGCATTGGCGTCTACCAACTCGCTGTCACCAGCTTTTTCACCTGCCGCAGAAACACCACGATCCTGCAACTTGGTCACGTGCCCCTCTGGCTCATCACCACTGCCTTGATCGTTATTCAATGCAACGCTTTCCTCAACGGACGGAATGACAACCGTTGGCGAGGGAACTGAAGTCCCTGACAAATCCGGCACCTCGGCGATATCCATTGGCGGGCTGACACTGGAAACGCCGCTTGGCTCAAGCTTGTCCCACGCCGGGTCCATGGGAAACCATGACATTGCCAGCATCGTGGCAGATGCCGCAACCGGCCATTTGATGAGAGATCGGTTCACTTCCTTGTACATCCCTTCGCTCTTCCATGCATGGGAGATCACAGCCGGGAGATCACAAAATTTATCGGTCCCTCCGATTTTTAGCCCGCCGTTACGTAGTGCATCGACACGTGGGGGGGCCGAATGTACTGAGCAGGTTCTGCTTCCCCCAACTGGCAATGGCCGCGCAATCGAAACAATCTGCACAATACGGGGAGTCAGCTCAACCTTCCGCAAAAGACACCCCTGCAGAGGTATACCTTGCAGATCCCATATCTCTCTACAGCGGAATGATCGGACTGACGAGGCAGTCACACTCTCTCAAACCAACAAAAAACGCCGATAAAATCGTCTTTCATAGAGGGAATAAGTTGCTAGTGACTCGTAATTTAAGATTCGCTAACCTGCGTAACATGGGAGTTTCACACAGCAAAAAAATCTTAGTTACTGGCCATCGTGGGATGGTTGGTTCTGCTGTTTGCCGGCGTTTAGCAGACACCGACACTGACGTTCTGACTGCATCCCGGGGCGAACTCGACCTGACTCAGGCTGAGGCGACGGAGCAGTACTTCGATACCCACCGTCCAGACACTGTCATTTTTGCCTCAGCGAAGGTTGGTGGCATTTTGGCGAACGCGACCTATCCGGTTGAATTTCTAACTGACAATCTGAAGATGGCGGTCAACACCATTGGGGCCGCCTATCGCCATGGGGTGCAACGTTTTCTCTTTTTGGGCAGCACGTGTATCTACCCGCGCGACTGCCCCCAGCCAATCACAGAAGCATCGCTTCTGTCGGGCTCCTTGGAACCTACCAACGAAGCTTATGCCCTTGCAAAGATCGCAGGGCTGAAATTGTGCCAATATTACCGCCGCCAGCATGGACTCACTTACCACAGTGCCATGCCGACCAACCTTTATGGTCCAGGTGACAACTACCACCCAGAGCACAGCCACGTGCTACCCGCACTGATTCGACGTTTCCACTATGCCAAGCAGACCAGTCAACCAACCGTTCAACTTTGGGGCACGGGGCAACCTCGGCGTGAATTCCTGCACGTAGACGACTTGGCGGATGCCATCGTGCACTTATTGTCGCTCGACTCTCCTCCTGACTGGGTGAATGTCGGAACGGGCGTGGACCTAACGATTCGCGAACTCGCATCCAAGGTTGCTGAAACGGTTGGCTACACCGGCGAAATCCAAACGGACCCATCTCGTCCCGATGGCACGCCAATGAAATGCACCGATGTCACACTTCTACGCGAGTCTGGCTGGAAGCATCGAATCGATCTGCAAG
>DOPG01000244.1:0-1985 GCA_003513555.1 Rhodopirellula sp.
CTCATCGCGTTGCCCGGTTTGACGTCGCGATGAACGATTCCCGCGCGGTGTGCGTGCAGCAACCCCAAAGCTGCTTGACGAATCACCGCCGCCGCTTCGCTGACAGGTAACGGGCCTTTCTGTGCCACTAGTTTCGTCAGGGTCTGGCCATCAACGTATTCCATGGCCAAGTAGTGCACATCATCCGACTCGCCAGCATCAAAGGCTGTGACAATGTTTGGATGCATCAAACGCGAAGCGGCCCTGACCTCGTCGTAGAACCTCGAAACGGCCACCTCGTCTCTCATGCGTTCGACAGGCAGCATCTTGACGGCAACAAGGCGTTGCATGCGAGTGTGTTCAGCCAGGAACACTTGCCCCATTCCGCCAGAACCAATTAGCTCCCGAATTGCATAATCGCCGATTTGTGATGGGATTTTTGAATCGCCGCCAGAGTCAGCTGCTGTTTCAACATCAAAATCCTCACTATCGGCATTACCGCTCATATCGCGGGTACGCATCCCACGCATATCGTGCGTTGGGATTTCCGCAGTAGGAAAGTTGTTGGTCGAGTCTTCCACGAGGGCTGATTCTCTTGACGCCGCACTTGAGTGCCGGCTTCGCATTCCGGCGTGATGTCACTAGTATAGGACTGCGGGACGATGTGACTTAGGCGAATTCTGCAATGAAATTCGCTTTTTCACGGAACAGGTGTCATGATTTGACGGTCGCACCTCTGGGTCTCGTGCACACCCGTGGGGTCCATCAATCTACCGCGTCCAATGGTGCCCGCGACCCCAGCGGGAGAAAACAAAAACCAATGACGAAAATGACGAATAGGTATGCTGCGATCCGATTTTGGGACGCGCTCACCCCTTCCTCCTTCACGCAAACCCCGCATTCTCACAGTCCGAGCCTTCTTAATGACACCTCTACGGATCGCGACCCGCAAAAGCCCCCTTGCACTCTGGCAAGCCGAATATGTTTCGGAACGCCTTAAACAGGTTGGCATCGCGACGGTGCTGGTCCCGATGGTCAGCAGCGGCGACACTGATATGCGGCCAATTGACGGCACGCGGCAAGTGGGCTTATTCACAAAACGCATCCAACAGGCCCTACTTGAAAATGAAGCAGATATTGCGGTTCATTCTCTGAAAGACCTGCCGACGGAACAGAATGCGAGCCTCACACTTGCAGCTGTTCCGGAGCGAGAAACCGTTTTGGATAGTCTGGTTTCCACAACGAGCCTGAAACTAGACGACCTCCCGCCTAACGCTTGCATCGGCACCGGTAGCCAACGGCGTGCCGCCCAATTGCGCAATCGCCGACCTGACTTGAATGTGATGCCCATTCGCGGGAATGTACAAACCCGACTCGGTAAGCTTGAAAATGGTGATTTTGATGCCATCATGCTTGCTGAAGCGGGAATCCTGCGACTTGAGATGCATGACTTACCAAGAACGCAATTCCCAATTGAGGAAATGCTGCCCGCTCCTGGACAGGGCGCACTTGGAATCGAAATTCGCTCGGATGACGCCGCCTGCGAGTGCGTTCGAGCTCTCGACCATGCTCCAACGAGAGCCGCCGTGACTGCGGAACGCAAGTTACTAGCCTCCTTGCACGGCGGCTGTCTCGCTCCCATCGCCGCGTTGGCCCATGCTACCGATGACGCAATTCAACTCCGAGCCACCGTGCTCTCCCAAGACGGCACCCAGAGGCTCGACGAACACCATGAACTGGCCACTACGTCACAGTCGATGCTCGAAACCGCGGACCAACTCGCGCAGCACACTGCGACTGCTCTACTAGAACGCGGGGCGGCAGACCTAATCAATGCTGCCCGCTGACTGCCGCCCCTCGCGGAATTTCCTGCAATGCGTCTCGTAACCGCTGGACATTGAATCACCAGCGATGCGTTAACCGATATCTGCGGTAACCGATATCCGCGGTAACCGATATCACTGTGCCGCCGCACTGAAACTGCTAGCAGAACCAGCTTTGCTAGC
>DOPG01000244.1:2188-8647 GCA_003513555.1 Rhodopirellula sp.
TAGCAGAACCAGCTTTGCTAGCAGAGCTTTGTTCGTTGCACCATTTGTCAGAAAAAATCACGCCGTGTCAAACTTTGCGGCTTGCAACGGTCATTCTGACCTAAGCCCCAACATTCTGCCGATCTATTCGACGACCGGTCGACCACCGACGCCACCGCTGTCGGAAACTTTGCTGTCATGCGCGTTAGAGATACCCGCCTCGAGTATCGAAGCTGCCTGGCTCATGCGAATGCGGCCCAGGCAATGCTCATACACCGCGTCGCCTCAGACCAATCACTCACGTTGGATGTTCACATGGCTAAAGCCGCACCGAAAGAGAATCGCCGTTATGTCGACATGTGGGCATTGCCTGGGGCTCACCCCAGTAACGTTGAATTCATGCAAAAACTGACAACAGCCGAATCCAACCAATTCACCACTCACATGGATGCTGTTGGCACAGTATCGCAACAGGACATTGAAACTGACGAGTGGAAACGCACACATTTGGTGGGACTGCGTACTGATGTGTGGCACGCTGATAAGCAGGAACTCGAACAAGCTGTTGCCGTAGTCAAAAGTCAACGGCGGAAACAGCTAAAGCAACAAATCAAAAAATCCGGCCGGTTGAACTCCAACCAGCAAAAAACACTTGAAAGCAGTATCAACACGGACTGCATCATGTCGATGAAAGCGGGCGATGTTGAGAAGCGTCGAATGGTGTTAAAACTGTTTAAAACATCAACAGAACGCGTGCGATGGTGTGGCACGCTTGAACAGGTCACCACCACCGAAGTTCACAACAGCATCGGCTCAAAACGCAGTCTTCTCACGTTCGCAGTGATCTTGCCCCGCATGAGCATGGTAACGCAAATTCAGCAAAATCATCGTACATTTCGGATTCCATCCATCTATACCTTCGGGTTCTACCACAACCAACGCATGTGGAACTTAAGCCTCAAAAGACATTGGGTCTCGATAGGCGCGGACTACGACCTCGCAGTCGACGGCAAGCCGCTGGGAGAGATTGATGGACGCTTGTGCTCATTTGGATCTGATAGCTACGTGGATATAGAATCCCATGAGCTGTCTTCGTGCACACAGTTTGTAGACATGATCACGTTGTTCGCAGCCTCGGTGGGATACCACAAGGCTATGCGGCGTAGTCTCCGCAGACGCGTCAAGGCAGCCTTGAGCGGAAATTCCCACCATCACCTGATTGAAGATGAGGAATTACGCCTACGCCACAACGGCCGCGCAGCTGCATAAAACCAAACTCAAGTGAGACACTCAATACGGTGGCTGCACCAGTAGATGTTTAACGATTGCCGTTCCGCCGCTCGTAGCTGAAGAACGCAATCAACTTGCAAACATGATAACACCAGTCCAACTTCATGACTTAAATCTCTAGTCCGCGTTGGCTTCCAGTATCTTTGCACTCACTCGGTCATTTAAAAAACACATTCCACGGCATTGTGTATGCGACGGTGCCCCGCACAGTCGTCACATTTCGCAAGTGTCTGCATGGTCAAGTGTCTGCATGGTAGCGGACAGTGTTCCCCATCTCTGTGCCGCCAGAACGCTCCCACCCCGCACTCGCCGCGCGGAGGGATGTGGCTGGTAAACCGGGGCAGTGCACTCAGTTGCCAGCCCTGCACATAAACAGGCATTAGTATCTGCTCTATTGACTGAATCACACTCAGCAACGCAAGAACCCTGAGCCATGACAAGTGAAAAAATATTTTTTGTTTGACAAGTGAGAACGTCACACGGCCTCCTGCAAATTCCATTAAACTAAAGCAATGGGACACCCAAAATGGCTCTTCACTGGACACCTTGATCATGCAACTCATCGCTCAGGAATTGGCCATCCACTCATTGACGCTCTACGACGGCACTAAGTCACCTGCTATCAAAGTGGTGCACCGGACATCACGAGAAGAAGCTAAAAACAGCGATACGCCGCTGCAGACAGAAAACTTGCGAAGAGCCATTCTCGCACTGCTGCAAAAGATGAACCCCAATCCAGACCACATCAAGATCCCCAAACTCGTCATCTACGACACAGTTCAAGTACGATTACCTGATTCGTTTCAGGATGGTCGGATTGACCGAGTTGCCTGGGACTTTAAACGTAAAGAATGGAAATATTACGTGGAATGCAAACACACCGTCGCATCCGCGTGGTACGAGGCAGCCGACCTCGAACTGATGATCTAATTTCCTCAGCTTTCCCTGTCTATTCGGCCATGCATCACATGGCCGAATCACAAAGCCAAGCTCGCGTTCCTTGGACCGAACAAGTATACTCAGGCACAACAAGCTAAGGTTACGCAGTGCAGGAACGACAACAATCGCCGCCTAGCTTTGGCGTTGGAATGAGTCTGGCGGAACCAAGAATCAACACACAGCTGTCAGCCCTCTGTTTGACTTACACCTCAACCCAAGCCGGCACAGCTAAAACGGGGCACTTCCTGCGAGTCGGAACGTCCCATCTATCCCTTGATCGCATTTATCCCATCCGTTGATTCAACTCTAAACAACAAAGTAATTGATGAAGTCCACTCAATATTTGCTGGCGTTTCTTTTTGCTTACACAATGGGAATCACTTGTTGCTCTGCAAGGGCCGCAAATGACCACCCCAACATTGTGCTGATTATTTCCGACGACCAGGCATGGAATGATTATGGTTTTATGGGGCATGAGCAGATCCAAACTCCGCACCTGGATCGCCTAGCAAAACAGAGTGCACTCTTCGCCCGTGGTTATGTGCCCACAGCGTTGTGTCGTCCGTCGCTGGCGACCTTGTTAACGGGCCACTATGCATCGACACATGGAATCACAGGCAATGACCCCTCACCCAAATACGCGGAACGCAACTCAAAACTGTACAAAGATCAATGTGCAACTTTGATCTCCTACATCGATCGCTTCAAAACTGTCCCAAAAATCCTTGGGAAGGCGGGGTACCTGAGTCACCAAAGTGGAAAACTGTGGGAAGGAAGTTTCCAGAACGCTGGCTTCACTCACGGAATGACGCGTGGGTTTCCGGAACCCGGTGGAAGACATGGTGATGATGGATTGAAAATTGGGCGTGAAGGAATCGCCCCGATCAAAGAATTTGTGGACATGGCGACGGAACAGAAGAAACCATTCTTTCTTTGGTACGCGCCATTCTTACCCCACTCACCGCACAACCCACCTCAACGCTTGTTCGAAAAATATAACAAAGGTGGCACGCCCGCCAGCGTTGCACGTTATTACGCGATGTGCGAATGGTTTGATGAAACCTGTGGCGAACTTCTGAGCGTCATCGATTCCAAAGGAATCGCTAATGATACACTGGTGATTTATGTCACTGACAATGGCTGGATCCAAAACCCGAATTCACGTGGCTATGCTCCGAGATCAAAACAAACACCATACGAGGGCGGCATTCGAACACCCATCATGTATCGATGGCCGGGCAAAATAAAAGCCGGGGAACGCAAGGAAGTCGTGTCGAGCCTTGATATCGTGCCCACAATCCTGGCGGCTGCAAACACCCCCATCCCGGCAGATTTGCCAGGCCTGAACATTCTCTCCCAGCTGGAAAGCGGCCAAGCAATTGAACGCGAACGCATCTTCGGAGAAAGCTTTGCACACGACATTGCTGACATCCAAAAGCCCGAGAAAAGCCTGCTGTTCCGATGGTGCATTGAAGGAGACTGGAAATTGCTACTCACCTACGATGGAGAGGTCAATCGATATAAGTCGACCCATCCGCGTGAGGAGAAGCGTCCCCAGCTATTCAATTTGAACGAGGACCCATGGGAGAGCAGGAATCTCGCTCAAGAGCATCCGGACGTCGTCAAGAAATTGTCTACCGCTATTTCTGACTGGTACCCGACGAACGAGCGAAAGGTTCTCACCACCTTTGAGTGATATGAAGCTCGGCTTCTCCACCGCCATCCGCCCACCTGCCAAGAACAGCTAGCGGGTGTGACTGAACGGAGCTAGCCCCACCACAGGTAAATGGCGCAGTCGCATTGCTGGAGATTTGCCATCGCTGCCACAGTGCGCTGCTGAACCAGCGAAAATTGAATTCTCAGCGAGGTCACCTCATGTATCAGAGATCTCCGAGCGAGGCCCAACTGCAGACTGAGTGATCGCAGGCGCAAGGTGCGTGTACTCGGAGGGAATTTCTGAACTTCTGGGTTCGATTGTTGACGGTGCATCAGCCCCGTTGAACATGCGGGGGAATACACTTGCCTACCCATACCTGGTCGACTGCGATCCTGAAATTTGTTCACGCAACATTCCACCATGTTGTAATTTTGCACCCAGGGAACGCGTTAAGGGCCCGATTACGCCGGGTCTGCAGTCACGCCTTGCATCACCTACGCCAATCACGCGCGACGCCCTACAATCTGTGAGTCAGTGACGGAAATGAGTCGCTCCCAGGGGTAACGGATGTTACTGGCATCTTCTCAACTTTGTAGCTTGGATCACTCTTCCCATGTCAAATGCAAGCTTGCCAGAAACCCCTTCTGAAAAACCGAAGGTCCCGATGGCACGCACTGGCGGGGAAATCACAGGTATCGGAACAGCAGTCCCCCGCTATCAGGCCCATAACAAAGCGAGCGCCACGTTTGCTACAAAGATTTCATGCGCAACAACGGATGAAGCCCGCAAGGTGCAAGCTTTGTACCGCCGGACTGGAATTGACCAACGCGGCAGTGTGCTTCTGGAAGACCACGCCGTGTCAGATATTGTGAACGAATTTTACGCACCAGCGGAGAATACACAGGACCGCGGCCCGGGCACCAAAGCGCGTAATGATCGCTACAGAAGCGAGGCGCCGGCACTTGGCAAGCGTGCCGCGACTGCAGCATTACGGGCAAGTGGCTTGATGAGTGAGGATATAACGCATCTTGTCACCGTCTCATGCACCGGATTCAACGCGCCCGGAATCGATATCGCTCTGATAGACGCACTGGAACTGCCTTACACAACCCAGCGAATCCAAGTGGGCTTCATGGGCTGCCACGCCGCCATCAATGGAGTGCGAGCGGCAAAAGGGCTTGTTGCCGCAGACAACGACGCAAAAGTCCTGATGTGCTGCGTTGAACTATGTAGCCTCCACTATCAATACGGGATGGTCACTGACCACATCGTTAGCAATGCATTATTTGCTGATGGCTCGGCAGCAGTCGTTATAGAGTTTGATGGACGGCGACTTACTCATCCCTCTTCATCAATCGAGTCGACTCACACAAACCGTCAGTCGGTCGGGGTGGTGGATGCCACGGGGTCCTTTCTTGTTCCGAGCAGCCGCGATGCGATGACTTGGTGCATCGGCGACAACGGGTATCAAATGACTTTGTCAGCGCAAGTACCGCATCTGATTGAAAGGCACTTGCCCGCCTACCTCAACGACTTTCTGCAACAACATGGTGAATCGCTCGGCTCGATAGGAGGATGGGCAGTTCATCCTGGCGGCGCACGTATCCTTTCTGCTGTCGAAAAATCGCTCGCACTCCCAGCCCATGCTTTGGCCAATTCGCGAAGTGTGTTGGCTGAGCACGGCAACATGAGTTCTGCAACCATGTTATTTATCTTGGAAAGATTCGCAGCCCAGAACCAGCCCAAGCCGTGGCTGATGCTAGGATTTGGCCCAGGACTCGAAATCGAAGTCGCGTTGCTCCGCTAGACCATGACGGAGGGTAACCTGACGACCGTGGCATGCCGCACACTTCGTCACAACACCGCCCGCAGTCGGAGAAAACGGTCCAAAAACTTTTTTTCAATACGAGTTACTCAAATAGAAATCGGCCCGCCTGTTCCGATTGAATCCGCCTGAAATTGACTTCCATCACTTGCGCCAGCCGGCCCCCCAAGCTAGCTAACGCCCGCCCCCTAGCAGGCACTAAAATACCGCAAATTCTTTTTGGTTTCTTGATTGGTGTTTTACCGAGCGGCAAATCCGGCTATCTTCCCCAACCAAACTTGACGCAAAAATACACTTAACGCGCGTCATCACCAGAACCTCTGACCTTTATTTCCACCCTACGAGAGCATCATCATGGCCGACCAAACCCTCATCGACCACCTCAATGAAATCCTGAAGCACGAGTGGACTGGAGTAGCCCAGTACTCTCAGGCGAGTTTCATCATCGAAGGCGTTTGGCGTGAGGTTTATGCGGACAAATTTCTCGGAGATGCCAAAGAATCGTTTGGTCACGCGCAGCAGGTTGCGGACAAGATCGTTGCTCTCGGTGGTGTGCCTGTTGCCACTCGCAACGAGATTCAGCAGTCTCGCGATCTCCAAGAAGTCTTCACTTTCAGCTTGGCATTTGAGTCAAAAGCGGTCGAGATGTACAGCAAAGCCATCGAAATGGCGGGTGACGACAAGCCGCTGGTAGTGTTCCTCGAGGACATACTGACAGAAGAGCAAGACGGCGTTGACGAGTACACCAAGTTGCTCCGTAATTCGAGCG
>DOPG01000407.1 GCA_003513555.1 Rhodopirellula sp.
GCGGTCACGACTCGCGATCAACATTTGATTGTATTGCTGCACCCCGAGTCAGTGACAGAAAACTGATCGCAACGGCATCTAACCAGAACCAGTTGCCGGCACCACTGAATTGTGAATACCCGAACGCTGGAATCGGGAATCAAGAATCTGGGACTACCAAAGCCTGGATTCTCAAGACAGGCATTCAATCCTACCTGCATGACTGACTGGGTTCGTAGCGAACTGACTGCGTTGGTTTGCCTGATCGTCACTCGATCGGCGAGCGTTAGCTGAGAACGGCCAAGTCTGCAAAACGGCCTAGTCTGCGACAGCCAATTCCGAGTCATCTTCATCGCTTCTTATTTGTGCTCGAGGTTTCTGCTTGATGGTTCCCGGCACCAGCCATGGGCCACTGCTGTTCTCTTCGATCAATTGTGCCAATTCATCGGTATTGATCGATTCTACTTCGAGTAGTTTTTGCGTCACTGCTTCGAGCACTTCCCTTCGCTGCTCAAGTATTTCGCGTGTTTGCGTCAGTTCATCCTCAATGATCCTGGCGACTTCTTTATCGATCAACTTGGCCATGTCCTCGCTATGCGACATGTGGAATCCATCGCCACCGCCACCAGCCAGAAAAGCAGATTTTGAACTTCGCCTAAAATTGATGCGCCCAAGCCGACTCATGCCGTAGTCCATGACGATACTTCTGGCAACTTCGGTACATCGTTCCAAATCATTTTGAGCGCCAGTACTGATGTCCTGAAAAATCATTTCCTCAGTCAAAGTCCCGGCCAGCAACACCTTCATATTGCTTTCCAATTCAGACTTGGTCATCAGATAACGCTCTGACTCAGGCCTTTGCATGGTGTATCCGAGTGCTGCGAGACCGCGGGGGATGATGCTCACCTTGTGAACCGGGTCGGCATTAGGCAACGCGGCAGCAACCAGTGCATGCCCTGCCTCGTGGTAAGCAACACGAATCTTTTCATCTTCATTCATCACTCGATTTTTCTTTTCGAGCCCGGCAGTCACCCGTTCGACCGCCTCATTGAACTCATGAATCCCCACAGCACGTTTTTCAGCCCTGGCCGCAAGCAAGGCTGCTTCATTAACGAGGTTAGCAAGATCTGCTCCGACAAAGCCGGGTGTGATCGAAGCAATGTCTTTCAAGTCTACTTTTTCATCCAGCTTTACGTTTTTGACGTGCACGCGAAGAATGTCCTCACGACCACTGATGTCTGGCCTATCGACCAAAACATGTCGATCGAATCGTCCAGGACGTAACAAGGCGGGGTCAAGCGTCTCAGGACGGTTGGTAGCAGCGACTACAATGACCCCTGAGTTGGAATCAAAGCCATCCATCTCAACCAATAACGCGTTGAGAGTCTGCTCCCGTTCATCATGCCCACCGACGGTCGACCCGCTTCGACTTTTCCCCAAGGCATCGAGTTCATCGATAAAGATGATGCAAGGTGCACGGCTTGTCGCCTGCTGGAACATATCTCTCACGCGAGCTGCCCCCACACCCACATACATCTCGACAAAATCGCTTCCCGACAAACTGAAGAAAGGTACGCCGGCCTCACCAGCAATCGCTTTTGCCAAGAGGGTTTTCCCTGTCCCCGGAGGTCCCACCAGCAGAACTCCCTTGGGAATGCGGCCTCCCAGAGATTTGTACTTATCGCTGTTCTTCAGAAAGTCCACGACTTCTCGAACTTCTTGAACAGCTTCATTGATGCCCGCAGCATCATCAAACGTAATCGCCAGATCTTCCTGCCCATAAAGCTTGCCACGACTCCGTGAAAAAGCCATTGGCGACCCGACACCGCCCAGCCGCCGCAGCATGATGATTCCGAGAATGACGAGAACGCCGATCATCAGAAGTTCGGGCCAGTGATCTCGAAATAAACGACTTGGTCGTGCGTTGTCCCACGTCACTCCCGAAGCGTTGAGGTACTCGACAAGCCGTTTGTGCTCAGCTTCGTTATTCGTATCGCGAATCGTTTTGAACTCAGCCACTTTGTAAGTACTGCTGACTGGACCTTTGTTATCCTTCCCACGTCCGCGGTAAGCGACCTTTCCAGTGATCTCACCATCGGCAACTCTGACATCCTCAAGACCACCGAATTCAACCTGATACTCGGGGCTTTTGGTCGATGGAACAATCACCGTTACCTTGGGATCAATGACTGCCTTTGAGTCTGTGACGTCGTCGGCCGAAGCAGATATTTCTACGTCCTTATCGAGCTCAGCGGAAACCACCGCAGGTGCCTGAGTTTTCTCAGAATCTGTTTCCCCAGAATCTGGTTTGTCCGCGTCACCTCCAGCACTGGTAGCATCGGAGGATTTGGTACCGGCTTCATCCACTTTTGGATTACTTTCTTTGCTGTCTTGGCCATTGATAGGCATCAGCGGGTTGTCCGCCTGCTTGGCATCGGCCATTGCGGCCAACAATTTCATCAAATCTGGGTAGCGCAAACGCATATCGCTACCACCGAACAAGAAAGCACTTAGCAATACCGCCGATACGATCGCGATCAGCACGAACCAGACATTGCCACCACTTCTGGGCTCAGAACCATTTGAATTTCGTTGCTTGTCGTCGCTCATCAGCTAAATTCTTGCAGGTATTACGGGCATGGGCAGGATGTGTGCAACCTGCGTCTTACTAAAAAAGTGTTGGAAGGACGTTCGCATTCGAGTTGCAATCCGCCGCTCCCTATCGTTGCCCGCCAGAAGGGGCTGTGGCACAACTTTCCGCATCGAAACATCGGATTTGCGAGCAAAATTGTGCGCAATCCGAATGCCTCATCGCATCAATCACAGTCCAGCAACGAAGTTCATACGCCACGGAAGCGATGAACCATGCGTGCATTCTTCGATCATTCGCCTCACAAGGCAAGCAGGGAGACCATCTCAGAAAGCTATGGTCGATGCGGATAAAAAGTTCAAACCCCAGGCAAAAAGGCAGTGATGCAGAGGAATTCAGCGTAAAAATGCTACAAATTGCTGTATCACTGCCAGCCACTTGGAAACCCAACACACCAGCCACAGAGCCAGGCACGCGGCACAAGGTCGATCACTGATCCGAAGCCAGCATGACGCACACGCTGCTCCTGAGCAACTTTTGGACTCAATGGTCGTTTTTATGGCCAAAATACACAGTAGCACGAAGCCGGTTGTGATAAGTTTCCCAAGCTACGGAGATCCCCTGTTTTTATTGTTAGCCGGGGAATCACAACAGACAGATAGACGCCGACGACGGGATTCCGTAAACAAAGGTCCCTCCAACTCACTCGCTGGACGCTATTTTGAACCAAGACGGAACCCATCCCGAGGACAACCGTGCCTGCCAGAACGTAGCCGTTCTCGGCGCAACGGGCAGCATTGGGACCGCGACAATCGATGTTGTGGCCCAACTCAATCGGGTCGATCCTGACTTCCGTTGGCACATCAGTGCTGCTTCGGGGCATAAAAACACCCCATTGCTGGCCGAACTGGCGGCTGGCCTTGAGCATCCCCCGGACCGAATTGTGCTATCAGACAGGAAGAGTGCGGAGGGTTTGGGGGCCGCCGAAGCTCAACTCCGTGCGCTCGGCTCGCAAATCGAAATTGGTCCTGATGCCTTAGTTGCTGCAGCCAGTGACCAATCCGTTGATGTTGTGGTAGCGGCAATCGTAGGTCGTGCGGGGCTGGAGAGCACAATGGCAGCGATTGAGGCTGGAAAACGCGTGGCGCTTGCTAACAAGGAAACGCTTGTGGTCGCTGGGCCAGTAGTCAGTCGATGCTGCGAAAAAAGTGGCGCAGAGCTACTTCCGGTTGATAGCGAGCACTCAGCCATTTTTCAGTGCATCCAAGCAGCTGACTCAAAACCGAAGAAATTGATTTTAACTGCGAGTGGTGGCCCATTTCGCAAATGGACTCGCGAGCAAATGGATGCGGCAACACCCGATTCGGCTTTGGCGCATCCGACATGGCAGATGGGGCCGAAAATCACGATCGACTCGGCCACGATGATCAACAAGGCACTCGAGGTCATTGAAGCTCGGTGGCTTTTTGGTCTACCTGCCGATGCCATCGAGGTAGTGGTTCATCCACAATCCATCATCCATTCCATGGTTGAGTTTGAGGATAGCTCAGTGATTGCCCAGCTGAGCCCGCCCGACATGCGGTTGCCTATCCAATATGCCTTGACCTACCCCCGACGCCTGCCGTGTCCCAGCCCTGACTTTGACCGGAGTCAACCATGGGACTTGACCCTTGAACCCGCAGACACAGAGCGTTTCCCCGGACTGGCACTAGGTTTTGAGGTAGCGGCCGTTGGCGGAACCGCGGGTGCGGTGCTGAATGCTGCCAATGAAGAGGCGGTCGGCCTGTTCCTCGCCGGAAAAATCAGGTTTACTGACATCGTACAGGGTTGCCGCGAAGTGCTAGAAAACCACTCTCACGAATCAGCCCCCCCCCTGAATCGGTTGCTGGAGCTCGATCGCTGGGCACGCAAGGAGTTGCACAAACGATTTGGGGTGTCGTGAGAGCGACCCCGTGCCGACGGCCCAGACCGTGTTTTTTTGTGGTCAAATTCGATCCCGATTGAATTTGACTTCCCCTGCTATCCCAGCAAACTGGTCGAAATGACATAATCTTACGTACTGCATCAGCGTAGTGACTGCGTACGATCCAGCCTGCACCAACACCTGACACCCGCCTGAACCTGAACAAGGCATCCTGAATGTTGCTCGATTTTCTATCTACTCATCTTCTGTTGGCAGCAGACGAGAGCTCAAGTTTTCTGGTTTCTCTATTCTCGTCATTCGCCCTGTACGGGCGGGTTGCACTGGGTATTGGACTAGTCATTTTTGTCCATGAGCTCGGCCACTTTGTGGCCGCTAAAACCTTCGGTGTGAAATGTGAAAAGTTCTATGTGGGATTCGATGTCCCTATCCGTATAGGCCCCATCAAATTCCCACGCACCTTGGGAAAGTTCCGTTATGGTGAAACGGAGTACGGCATCGGAATTGTGCCGCTAGGCGGTTATGTGAAAATGCTCGGGCAAGATGATGACCCGCGTAAGCAGGGAGAAGAGGCGAAACGCATTCAGGTCGAGAGCGAAGGTGAAGGCGAGGAACCAGAAGAACAGGCGGCGCCGAGACTTGACCCACGAAGCTTTCCAGCCAAGCCAGTTTGGCAACGAATGATCATCATCAGCGCAGGCGTGGTGATGAACGTGATCACGGGCGTTCTGTTCGCCGCGATTGCTTACGGCTATGGCGTTGGATACAGCCCGGCAATTGTTGGCGGTGTTGTCCCTGGTGGTCCAGCATGGAAGGCCGGAATCGAACCGGGCGGTCAAGTCGTTTCTGTCGGTACCTGGAGCGATCCAGAAATGCATTTTCGCGAAATGAAAATGGAAATATTGACCGATGGACTTGAAAACCCAGACAAACCCATCGATGTTGAAATCAAGTACGAAGACGGCACTCGCAACTTTGAACTGGTAACACAATCTCGCCCTGAAATGAAGGATGCGAGAATGATCGGGATTGCCATCCCGAATGTCGCGACACTCGCTGCGACCCCGTACACGTTGCAGGGCACCGTGGCGTCGCGAACCTTGACAGAGCAGGATGGGGGAGCTTCGATCATTGCCTATGATGGAACGCCAATCAATGAACAGGCTATCGTGCCTGGAACGCCTTTCTTTGATTATCTGTATTCGAACCCGAACAAAACGATCCAACTGACTTTGCGACGGACAGATGGCAGCGAACAAGTGGTTTCCATGCCGCCACAGCCCTCTAAGTCTCTCGGAGTCAGATTTGCGATCGGCCCAATCGTTGCATTGGTCGAGAATGGCCCTGCTGCGACAGCTGGAATGCAAGTTGGCGACGTGATTCAAAGCTACGGCGACACAAAAAGTCCAGATGCATACGGAATGGCAACCGATCTCGTCGGTGCCAGCAATACAGTGAACGTCACGGTCAAGCGGGGCGATGGTGAGGACGCGAAAATAGTCGAACTTGCGATCACACCAGTGGCCTCACCCCAAACATTGCCACCTAACCAAAGCATCGCTGGCGAAATTGCGATCAATGCTTTGGGCTTTGCCTATCAACCTCAGCCTGTCATCTCACAGATGATCACGGCAACTGAAAATGCGACGAGCAAAGAAACTGACAGTGATGATGCATCACTTCAAGCCGGTGATGAAATCAAGGAAGTACGACTGGTAAGCTCGTTGCCCGGGAATGAAGCGTTGAATGATGAGCGTTTCAAAGTGATCATGGACCAGCTGCAAGCCGGTTGGACCATTACTCCCGTTTCCACGCTCAACGCCCTGATCGAAACCATTCAACTGCTGCCGGAAGGAACCGAACTCAAGGTGATTGCCAATCGCCCTGAAGACAACAAGGTGATTGAATCTAGCCTCGTCGTCAGCGGTGATGATCGGAATCAATTCGAGCGTGGCATCGCATTCACACCGACTGAGTCAATTCAGCAAGCGACCTCCCTTGGCTCAGCACTTACCCTCGGAGTCAAAGAAGGATATCGACGATTCAATGATGTGATCCGGTTCTTACGGATGCTGCCACGTGGAAAGATCAAACTTCGTCACGTAGGTGGACCGCTGGAAATTGTCAACATTGCCAAGAACGAGGCCGAAAAAGGAATATCACCTCAACTGATGTTCCTGACCATGCTCAGCATGAACTTGGCCATCCTGAACTTCCTGCCTATCCCAGCTTTGGATGGCGGTCACATGGTGTTCCTGATTTACGAGCTTGTTGCAGGCAAACGTGCTAACGAGCAACTCGAATTCAGGCTCACGTTGGCTGGTGTTCTGGCGTTGCTGGTACTGATGGCGGTCGTATTCGCAAATGACATTCTGAGGCATTTATAAATTGATCGCAGCTCTGCATGCGGCCCGACATTTCAAGGTCACCTCTTCACAGCACTAGGTGGATCAGTGACCGACGAACGCCAACACCGGTCGTAAATCCCGGGTTTCCAGATTGCCTTAGTCCTGAAGTTCAAGACAGCGTTGCAGAAATGAAAACTTGATGCTCAAAGCGAAACTGGCCGATAGCCCGCCAAACGGCCGAGAGGAACCGCAGTACTGGGCTAGGTACAGAAGGTAGCCAGCCTGCGTTAGTAGCGAGCCACACTGGAATCAACCTGCAAACTCCAGGCATCGATTCCCCCGGACATATTCTGTGCCTTGGCGTACCCTCTTTCTCGCAGACCTCGCGTCACCTGCATGCTACGTCCACCGTGATGGCAGTGCACCACAATGCGCGAATCTTGGTGCGGCTCCAATTCTTCCAGCCGCAATCGCAACTCACTCATCGGCAGCAAAACGCTTCCTTCGATTTTTGCAATGTCGTACTCATTCTGCTCACGAACATCGAGTAGCAAGAAGGCTTCCTCTTTTTGTTGCATCTCGTTGACCGTAGCGACATCGACTTCGATGGGCATTTCAGTTTGTTCAGACATCGAACCTTCCTGCAATTTTTTAAAGACGGCAATTGGAAATAGGAGTTTCAATAACCGCAGAGGCGCCTACCGTTTCGAGGCGTTCCATGGCATCAATCACAGCGCCACGTTTGACCATGACTCTCACGCTACACCACTCAGGATCTTCGAGTGTATTGACGGTTGGTGAATTGAAACCGGGCGTAATGGCCTCGGCAGCTTCAAGCTTGCTTCGGGGCACGTTGTATTCCAACAATGAGTAGTCGCGAGCGATCACGACACCCTCAAGACGCCGCACCACCCGGTCCGCCGTTTCTGTATCACGGCATCGATCATTTTGAATCAATACAGTTTCGTACGAATCGATTTCTTCGAGAATCCGCAATCGGTTAGCCGCTAACGTACTGCCAGTTTCGACAAGATCAACAATGGCATCAGCAACGCCCAGCTGGATCATCACTTCGACTGAGCCTGACAAGGAAACGAGATGAGCACTCGCTTGATGTTTGGCGAGGTATCGTTCTGTGATGGCAGGAAAACTGGTAGCAATACGTTTACCGTCGAGATCAGCGGCTGAGTTCAGATTTGCATCATCAGGAACACAGATAGCTAACCGGCAGCGTCCCACGCCCAGTCTCATGCGGACTTCGGCACTCCCGTCAGATTCTTCCAGCAGGTCACTCCCAGTGATCCCCATATCGATCGCCCCCTCAGCGCACAGGGTTGGGATGTCATCAGTGCGTAGAAAAATCAACTCGACCGGCAAGCCACTGACGCGAGCAAAAAGGCCACGACTTTGCCGTCGAAAACTCAACCCCGCTTGCTTCAGCAGATCGCCGGCAATGTCGCTCAGACGCCCCTTGCTGGGCAAGCCGATTCGTAAATTTTTTCCAGAGTCCAAAGTGTTCACTCACTCTCAGAGGATGATGATATCGAGTCACTGTCAGCACAACGGTTTGCTTTTTCAACCAGTCCTGAGGTTCCTTCGCGACGAGCCAACTCTTGGGCGATTTCCTGAAGATCAACGCCACGCCACGCCAACAGGACCATGGTGTGATAAATCAGATCCCCGGCTTCGTAGACAAAATGCTCTCGTCCCTCGTCGCCCGCTTCAGCGGCAGCTTCGATCAGTTCCTCGGCTTCCTCACGAATCTTGCTGCCAATTTTCGAGGCGCCGCCCTCCATCAACTTGGTCGTGTAGGAACCCGCAGGACGTTTTTCGGCTCGTTCTTGCAAGGTTTGCATCAAACGAGTCAGAGATTCAAGCGACTGGCTCATCATTCAAGGATTTAGAGGGAATTGCGGTATGGTTTGTTCACGATGTTAGACGGAGAACACCAAATTGCCAACGTCGAGATCGGCGAGGATGACCGCGAACCTGCTTGGTGGGTTCTGTCTCTTCCGGTTTTCGGTACGCTAATGATCACAGGGACTTACCGTACATGACCGATTTCGACGCCAAACCTCCATTATGATTACCATTGTCGACTACCAGATGGGAAACCTCCGCAGCGTGCAAAAAGGAATCGAGCGAGTTGGAGGTCAAGCAGAAATCAGCTCTGACCCCCAAGAAATCGCTTCCGCAGAAAAGCTGATTCTGCCCGGGGTGGGTGCTTTTGGTGACGCGATGGCCGAAATTCACCGCCGTAACCTCGCCGCTCCCATCGTCGATTTCATTCGCTCCAACCGTCCCTTTCTTGGTATTTGCCTCGGATTGCAACTGCTCTTTGAGCGTGGATTCGAAAATGGTGAACACGAAGGACTTGGGGTTCTCAAAGGAGACGTGGTGCGTTTCGATCTGCCACCAAGCTACAAAGTTCCCCACATGGGCTGGAACACCGTAACAAAACGAGCCGATGCCCCCATCCTCGCCAAAACACCTGAAAATAGCCATTTCTACTTTGTCCACAGCTACTACGTGAGACCAGCAGATCCCTCCATCATCGCATTGGAGTGTGATTACGGAGGAAAGTTTTGTGCCATGGTACGACAGGACAACCTCTTCGCGACCCAGTTTCACCCGGAGAAAAGTCAAACCAACGGCCTTCAAATCCTCAAGGCTTTTGAGCAAATCAATCCACACGGCCAAACAGCCAACCCGGAGTCCTCAGCAACATAATCACCCTAACACCGTCCACCCATCTTGCTAGCGACTCACGATGGCCGAATAAGAGGCGGATTCCAATGTCACGTGGAACGATACAACGATACGTGCAACACTTGTTGATCAATGAAAATCGATGAAGCCTAAGTGGGAAACGGAAGGGAAGGTAACGTGGTCGAAGCATAACTCGGTTCACACCGCTGTAGCAACGATCACTTGCACGGAACAATGAAGTAACGACCCTCTTGGCGTTGGCGATGCAGGAAGTGGACACCGGGGCAGCAGCCTTGACTCGACTCGTGACCGGCTGAACGCCTTCAAATTCGAACCCGCCTGACGCTGCCCGCAACCTCTAAACTCGCTGGGCAGCGACTACCACTTCCCAACAAACTGTCAATGCAAGCATTGGGAGTACAAGTTCAAAATCAAGGCGATGAGTGCAACCGCAACCATCCCCGTCCGAGCCTCAGGCACTTGCCAATGGTCCTCGCGAGTCCAGCTTTTCAGTTGATTTTCTCGCAGGAATCGTCTGTTTGGGTCGACAAATGGAGGGATCTGGGCCGTGCCGATTGATCGAAATCTGTGGCTCAGAGCAGGCAGCGGTATCGACAAGCATCGATCATCCTGCGATAGAAATCAGCTGTTTTTGTCGTTGAAAGCTGCCAACACGAACCGCCTTGCTCAGGGTTGGTCAGCCAACTGGTGACCAGGAAAATAGAAGTAGAACTTCGGTCCTTTTGCTTGCGATGCAAGCCCCTCTTCGAGATACCGTCATGCAATCGCATCATCGAATTCTGATTCACGGCTTGCAGTTACTACTGTTGACCCAACTGGGACCTGAACTGTCTCTGGCACAAAGTGCTTCAACATCGGAGCAATATTCTGACAACCGCAAAAACCTTCAAACACTTCAAGTCACCAGCCACCAAGCCAAAGATTCGATTCAATGGCTAGCCACCAAAGCGTCCAAGCACGTACCCCGAACCATGAGTGGTGACAAGAACTGGGGAGATACAAAACGCGTTTGGGCAGGCGTCAAGATGCGGATGGATGGATTCAACCTTCGGACCAATCGCAGGTATCGAGAATTAGAACAGGGAAGGTGGATCAAATATGAAGTGACACTTCCCGATGTGCCTCCCGCCATCGAGATTACTGATGTGAGCCCAAAGATTGATGCAACGACTGGAGCGCAGAGCTGGACGATCACATCATCGGTCGTTTCGCCCATGGAATTCGAAGCCCGTGTTCAACGTTGGAACTTGGGCGTCAAACTCTTCAGTGTGACGGTACGTGGCAAAGCACGCATCCGCATGAACTCAACGCTGTTAGTGGGCTTCCATGCGAACTACGGCGAAATCCCGCCAGGCTTGGTGATTGCGCCCAGCGTACAAAAAGCAGAGTTGGTGATGGAACATTTCGAAGTAGATCGTGTCAGCAAGATCGGTGGTGATGTTGCTGAACAATGGGGCGAGCTGTTGGAAGACATTCTGATTGAACGTCTGGTCAAACGGCAAAATGAGAAACTAGCGGGAAAACTCAACAAGGTGATCGACAAAGAGCGGGACGAGTTGAAAATCTCCCTTTCAGACTGGCTTGAAAACTGGGGGCGTGGTGGCCAACAAGAAGACACATCCGCCTCTTCCACACAAGTGTCCACTCAGGCGCCTGCCAACTGAGCAAGCTTATCTGCTGCTGCTCCTTGATCGATGGCATCACCGGCAATCGTTGCCCCATTTTGCAGAGAAATTGCTTTTCCTGTCAGGAAAAGTGCTGCAGCGGTACCTGCAATGACAGTGTCGCGGCAGGGTCCCGGCTCGCCGGCAAACAGTCTGCGTATGATATCGGCGCTAGCTGCTGGATTTGGAGCCGACAATGCTTCATGTCCGCCGGGCAATAATCCAAAATCACTTGCTGTCCATCGGTGGTAGGACTGTTGGTCATCACCAACCTCGATCACGGTAGTTGTACCATCAAGTGAGACCTCATCTTGGCCATCTTCTGCATAAACAATGAAGGACCGATTTGTTCCAAGTTGCCGAATGGCGGCGGCAACCTTGGCCTGAGCGTCTGCACTGGAGGTACCCAGTAATTGATGGGTAGCTCCTGCAGGATTACACAAAGGGCCCAGCAGATTGAACAATGTTTTGACTCCAAGCTTACGCCGCACACCAACCACATGCCGCATGGCAGGATGGAGTTTAGCAGCGAAACAAAAGCAGATTCCAACTTTGTCCAATCGCTCAGCCACAACGTCCGCTTCCGACTCGATACCCACACCAAGCTCTTCCAGAACATCCGCTGAACCTGTCAGGCTGGTAGCCTTACGATTGCCATGTTTGGCGACAGGCAGACCACAGGAAGCGGCCACCATGGCAACAGCGGTACTGATATTAAATGTTCCGCTGCCACTGCCACCGGTCCCGCACGTATCAAGCAGGGTGGCATGGTGATGTGGAATTCGGGTCATATGACGTCGCATCGCCTTAGCTGCACCTACCAATTCACTGACAGCCTCACCTTTCGCTTTGAGGGCCAGCAATAAGTCAGCAACCAACGGCT
>DOPG01000058.1 GCA_003513555.1 Rhodopirellula sp.
CGCTGGCCGCCAATATGAACTAAAGCGGGCTGTCACTTCTCCATCGATGGCTGGGCATTCCAAGGTTGAGGAAGTGATCTACAGAAGCACCCTCGAACCTCAACACTATCTGGGCATCTTCATCTATCGCGTGAGGGTGACATGATGGTCTGTCCCCGCAGCTTTACGCTCTTTGCTACATCGCGTGACGCGTATCCAGAGCGGAAGCGCCTAGGCAGCTATCTACGTAGGTTGCCTGCATTTTGACAAATCGACTCGACGCCTTGCTTCCCTCAGCCGTCAAGTAAATGTCGAATCTTTCGCCGTCTCGAAATAAAAATGTAGTTAATCGTTCATCAGTTGGTAGCACTTTTCAATGATCCTTTGGCGATTTCCCACCCGATACTTCCCCGTAAGAAAGGAGCTCGACTGATGAAGGCAAACTGGTTCGTTTATTTATCGCTAGGATTTTTGCTGGCCGCAAACGTATCTGCGCAAAACGTAGAGGAAATAGAGTTGGTAATCGTGACAGCTGAAAAAGTGGAGAAATCCATTCTTGACGTAACGACTACCACGAATGTTTTCGACGCAGATTTTCTTGAGGATGAGGAACTCAGGGAATTGAATCAGCTCTCAAACTTTGTGCCGAACATGTTGGTGCAGGAGCAATCTGTCGCCGGGCCAAGCTACACGATTCGTGGGCTTGGCGATGAAGATGGGGAGCAAAAGCTAGGAGCGTTCTTCAATGGCCTCAACACGACTGATCGTATTTTTGCCAGTCAGTTTCTGCATGACGTGGAGCGCGTAGAGGTACTCAAAGGTCCACAGCCAACGGCCTTTGGGTCTTTTGCAGTGATCGGTGCAGTAAACGTGGTCTCCAAGACCGCCGTTTTCGAGGGTAATGAGTTTATGGTGGGTGCGGGGGTGGGCTCATTTGCAGAGCGACGCGCACAAGCTTTAGCGAACGTCGTCCTGACCGAGAACTTAGCCGTGCGCCTGTCGGCTTTTTCTGTCGACAAGGACGGATATTCGAAAAATCTGAATGGTGAAGATCAGAATGCGAGGGTGGGTACCAACATTAGGCTGACTACCAGTCTCCAGTTAGAGCGGTTTTCCGCTGATCTTATCTTGGCTACCGAAGACAATGATGGCCCCGGCATTGGGTTTAAAAGCAAATATTTTTTACCTCAAGCTGGCACGGCTTCTGCGTCAGACCCACTTGATTTCGGCGGCGCCGAAACCAGCATCAAACGTGATATGTCGCTTTATCAGCTAAAGTCGGAATTCACTTTTAATGACCAGTTCAGCATTAACTACAACGGCTACAGAAATACGGGCGACCTCTATGAATACTATGAGGTCGATGGAGGCCCACTTCGGATTGACGAGCGAGACTACGGATATGAGTCAGAATTTACGGGTCACGAGATTTTCGCGAACTACAGCAATCGCTTGTTAACCCTTCGAATAGGCTATAACGACCTCACTGTGGACAACGAATACACTTTCTTCAAGGTGTACGGGGACCTTCAACATCGCACGGCTTACGAGCTTGCTCAATTAGCCGTCATTCCTAGCTCAGGTTTTCAAGACCTCAGCGACGATACCGTCTTCCCCCCAGCGATTGGCGTCCAGGCTCTCAGGCAAGCAGTCGCTGATACGACTTACGCGCTCAATCCGGTAACCGTAAATCCCTTAACAGGCGAGGCATTGCCAAGTGGAGTAGGGCTGCTAGCTGACTACACTTCTTTTTTACAGCCAACCGAGACTGAGACGTCAGGCTTATTTGCGAATCTCGACCTGTCTGTAACGGATGAACTAACGTTATCGCTTGGCGTTAGAGACGAAGAGACGGAAGTCAATAATGAGTCTGACGATGCATCTGAGGTGCTCTGGAAATTCGGTGTTAATTACTCGTTTAACGATTTCTTGAGTGTTTATTACAGCTTTGCTCAAGGTCAAACCCCATCAGGTGAGACTGTCCTCGTGGGGACCTCCCTTGAGCGCGAGTCGGTAGATTCACACGATATCGGGGTTTACTACGTTGCAGCGAATGTTAGCTTGGGGGCCGCGTACTTCACCTATGATTACGAGAATCTCGTTGTGGGCATCGACGACCCTGTGACGGGTTTACCCACCCAGGTGAACTACGACGAAACGTCAATCGCGGGTCTAGAATTCCAGGGCGAGTTTAATCTCAGTCAGTCGTTTTCTGTCTATGCTACCTATGGCTATAACGACGCAAAGTACGGAAAGAACGATGACGTAGATGGAATTATTAACTACGAAGGCAACCAATACCGATTCTCACCAGAGTTTGCTTACGCCTTAGGTCTACGATTCAACAGAGACAAGCTGCGGTCCACGCTTAGCTGGAATTACATGGATGATCTGTACTTCGAGGCATCCAATGACCCAGACACGCTTCAAAATGGGTACGGCCTCTTGAATGCGAGCGTGGAGTTTGACTTCACGCCTAACCTCACGATGGGCTTGTATGGGAAGAATATTCTCGACAAGGAATACTTGATAGATGCGGGCAACACGATGGGATCCTCGGGCTATCCAACGCTGATTGAGGGGACTCCCGCAAGCTGGCTCCTGAACGTTCGGTATCGCTTTCAATAACGCATACTCCAACCAGGGGGCCTAATTGGCCCCCTTTGATTGCGCCACAACCGATGAGTGTCCGACGGCGACGAGCACAAGGTTAAAGCCGCGAAACCCGTGGTAGGGGCGTCCTAAGCCGAGTCAGTGGCTTCCCATCCGCCTACTCCATGTTGTGGCCAGTGAGCACTCGGTACTGATGCCTGAAATCATTCCGGAAGGGCGAGGTCTTACAGCAATAACGCGGCCCATTGTCTTGCCTTTGATCCGCTGGCACTTAGCACGGACTTTTCATCACTATTCGTGGCCTGAGGGCTTTGACCGATGATCAAGGCTTG
>DOPG01000122.1:0-3267 GCA_003513555.1 Rhodopirellula sp.
CCAGATTCTTGATTCCCGATTCCAGCGTTCGGGTATTCACAATTCAGTGGTGCCGGCAACTGGTTCTGGTTAGATGCCGTTGCGATCAGTTTTCTGTCACTGACTCGGGGTGCAGCAATACAATCAAATGTTGATCGCGAGTCGTGACCGCGACATTTTTGAAGGAGCGGCCCACGTACGGCAGTTTGCCAAGAAAAGGAACGCTTTTCTCGCTTCGAAAGCTGCGAGTCGACGTGATGTGTGGGTCAACAAGTAAGGTTTGCCCAGATGCGAGTTTCGCTGTTGCTCGAGCCGTGGTGACCTGCAGGTGAGGAATTTGCACTTTCAGAGGCTTTGAGCCATGGCCAAATAGAAAGTCGATTCGCGTTTCGATCACTCGCCGCGAAACAATTTCGCAACCAATTTGAAATTGCTGCGTGAATGAACCAGTCGGTGATTCGATCTTGGCAATGATCCCGAGTCGTGTGCCCTCATCGATGTGCTGTAAGATCGGTTTGTTTTCATCGCCCTGCTTTTCATGATTGACAACGAAGGGACGCTGAATCATGTCCGTCAATTCGATTTTAGTGTCGTTAAGGAGCAGCAGGTTGGGAGCATCTGCAATGATCGAGTTATCCGAGGACTCGGTCATTTTGAGAATTCCAGCGACTTCTGCGGTGTTCAGTACTGCCTGTGTCACCAAGGCCGTTGTTCTGGTAATTGAGTCTGATTTAAGGGGGAAATCGCTCAACGTCTCAGGATTCGAATCCGGAGAGTGTTTAGGGGGCAGGTTGGTGGAAGTGAGAAGGGTATCTGTTCCAAGCCCAGCATAAATGGCTTCGCGTGTGGTTGGGTCAACTTCCAAAAACTGGACTCTGATCCTCAGTTGCTGAGACTGAGGGTGTTGGCCGAGGCTGGGTGCCTTGGTCGGTGGTAGGGATGTTGCTGGTGTTGAAAGCGACACTTGGCGAACACTGCCAGGAGGACTTGTCTCATCGGGGTTGGTGATCGTCAATTGCCCTAACGCGGGTAATCCCGATGCAATGGTGAGCCAACAGACCACGATGATTATTCGCATGATTAACGACTGTCTATCGAACCGAGGATTGTCAGCTTGTGCATCAAAACCATGTGGAGGTCGAACTGCGACTTACCCACAACTGATTCTTACCTACCAATGATCCCGAATTTCTGTCAATGGAGTTACACGCTGGATGCACTCGGAAATGTGTTTCACAAGAATCAGGATATCAGTCGACGTACAAAAATTCATTGCTGTTGAATAACGCTCGACATAAGTCCGTTAAAGCTGCCAATACAGGTTTTTCAGCACCCTGTTTCTTGGCCATGGCAGCTTGCCGGAGAAGAAAGTCACGGCAATCCTTTTCTTCTTGCCTGCTTGGTAGGCGTGAAAATACGCATCGGAAGATCTCACGTATTTGCATCTTGGGGCTCTCTGAGTGTGCGTTGGTGCAATGAGATGCCAAGTGCTCTGACAAATCCAGCGTGAAACTTGAATTCAACAGCAGTAAAGACTGAAGTGCAGTTGTTGATGAAGGGCGCGTGGGGCAGCTGCAGTTCGCTGCCGGTCGATCAAACGTGGCGAAGAGTGGGTAACGCAGGTTGCGCCGCGCGAAGATGTAGACGCTGCGTCGATAGTGCTCTGCTGTATCATCACTTGTCTGCCACTGACCAGACTTCAATGTTCTGACCAGTGCTTGGGGTAGTGGGGGGCTGATGCCGGGGCCTCCGGCTTGGTGATTCATGGTGCCACTTGCCAGCAACATGGCATCGCGAAGGGATTCAGCATCCAGCCGGCGACGAGGGAAGCGTGCCAGTAAGCGGTTGCTTGGATCGGTAAACTTGGCATTTCTCCAGTCTTTTGTTGCATCGGAGTTGTCGGTGGCAAAAGCTGGCGGCTTGCTTTGGGTCCGGTAAGTTGCTGAAAGAACAATCTGTCTGTGCAAGTCTTTGAGGCTCCAGTCGTGATTGATCAGGCGACTGGCCAGATGATCTAATAACTTTGGATGTGATGGTTCTTCACCCATGACTCCAAAATCGCTGGGCGTATTGGACAGGCCTGTTCCAAAATGATGTTGCCAAATTCGATTCGCAATGGAACGTGCTGTGAGTGGTTGTGATGGATCCGTGAGCCAGCGAGCAAGTTGCACTCGCGGGTGATCCTTAGCGGTTACCTGTGCATTAGAAAGATTGGCTATGCGTGGATATGCTGCCGAAATTTTAGGGCCAGCCGTTTGCCAGTCACCGCGGGGATGAATTTGGCTGGCGGCATCTGGGTTTGCATTCGGCGTCAAAGTGCTGACAGATTGGTTGGTTTTCAGTTTTATTGCCTGATCGAAAAAGGCCCGCAAACGATAGAAATCTCCCTGGCTTATCGGGTCATATTTGTGGTCATGACACTCAGCACAGCCGATTTGCAGGCTCAGTAAAGTTGATCCTGTCGTCGCTGTGATTTCGTTTAGAAGCACGTGGCGTCGCTCGCTTTGGGAATTGATATCAGGCATGTCAGGGCCAGACAGCAAAAATGCAGTTGCGATTCTCGAGGCATTCTGCTCCGTGTCTTGTGTTGCCAGAACATCGCCTGCAAGTTGCAAAGTGATGAATCGGTCATAACCGATATCACTGTTCAGGGCATTTACGATCCAATCACGATAACGCCATGCGTTGGCACGGAGCTTATCGTGTTCGTATCCGTCGGTTTCTGCAAATCGGGCGAGGTCCAGCCAGTGTTGGCCCCAGCGACGGCCATAGTGGGGTGACGCAAGCAGTCGCTCAACAAGCCGCCGATAACTGCCAGGGCGACTGTCATTCAGGTACTGCGATAATTCTGCAGTCGTGGGGGGCAAACCCGTTAGGTCAAAACTCAGCCTTCGAATCAGTGTCTCACGAGTTGCCTCAGCCACAGGCAATAGCGATTCAGCCTGTAGTTTTGAAAGAATGAATTGGTCAATGGTGGTGCGAGGCCAGTCAGATTGGCCAGTGTCCGGTGGTGCGAAGTCAGTGAGCGTTCGGTAGGCCCAATGGCCACGGTCGATTTTGTCGATCTGCAATTCGTGTTCAATGAGTTCGGTATGTTCCGCATTTTTGTTTTTTGTCTCTTCAGCCGCATTGGCTTGTTTTGTCGTTGACGGGCCGTCCTCGCACGCTCGAAGGAATGTCGAGCCTGTGAGTGAAAACAAGATGACGAGGAATCCAATGTGTACCAGAATTCGTTTGCGTCCGATCAAGGCTCTGTGTGGTAGAGATCTGTGTGGTAGAGATCCGTGT
>DOPG01000122.1:3513-7118 GCA_003513555.1 Rhodopirellula sp.
GAGATCCGTGTAGCCATGGTCCGTATGGCAAAGGACGGGATTGGGGCAAAAGATACTGACGCCGGATCATTTCAATAATCCCTTCACGACGTCGACTTCGGCGGGGCCGGTCAAACGCTCATCAAGACCGTTATGTGAGTAGACCAATTTTCGGTGATCCATCCCCATCAGATGCAACAAGGTGGCGTGGAATTCATTCACGTGTACGCGATCCTTCTCAGCACGTAAACCGATCGCATCCGTTGCACCATAAGCACGGCCACCGTCGACTGAGGCCCCGGCGATCCATCCGCTGTAGCCCCAAGGATTATGGTCTCTGCCCTTGCCCTGCTCGCTCATGGGCATGCGTCCAAATTCTCCACACCAGACCACAAGGGTGTCTTCCAGTAACCCACTTTGTTTCAGGTCGGTAAGCAATGCGGAAATGGGTTGATCCGTTTTTTTACAGTATTCACCATGGTTGGCAGCCACATCCTTATGAGCGTCCCAGCCATTCGTGTTACCTGAGTAAACTTGCACGAAGCGGACACCACGCTCGAGCATGCGGCGTGCAAGTAGGCAGCGTTGCCCAAAGTCTTGGGTGCTGGGATGGTCGACTCCATACCTTGAAAGTGTATCCGCTGATTCCGTGGAAAAGTCGCATACCTCCGGCGCAGCACTCTGCATCCGGAAGGCCAATTCGTAGGCCGCGATTCGTGCGGAAAGTTCCTCGTCATGATCACGTTTGAGAAGATGACGTTCGTTAAGGCGTTGGAGAAAGTCGAGTGTTCCACGCTGTTGGGATTCTGAGATGCCGGCGGGTGGTTTTAGATTCAGGATGGGGGTTTTTCCTGGTCGCATTGCTGTGCCCTGGAAGGTAGGTGGCAGAAAACCGCTGCCCCAAGCAGAAGGGCCACCCTTGAGCCCTCCTCCAGGATCTGGAAGCACAACATAAGCAGGCATGTCTGCATTCTCGCTGCCAAGACCATAGGCCAACCAGCTTCCAAAGCTGGGGTGACCCATCAGAATGCTGCCTGTATTCATCTGGTACACCGACTGCGGATGGTTCACGCTGTCACCATGCAAAGAACGAATCACACATAGATCATCTGCATGTTTCGCCAGGTGTGGCATGAAATCGGAAATCGGTAGTCCCGATTGGCCTTGAGGACGGAATGGCTTGATCGGACCCAGTAATGGATTGTTGGCTACTTTCCGGCGTGTCATCACATTGCCAAAACTGTCGGGTAGAGCTTGCCCCGCATACTTGGCGAGTTCTGGCTTGGGATCAAACAGGTCAACATGACTGGGGCCACCATGCATGAATAGCCAAATCATCCGTTTGGCCCGCGGAGCAAAGTGCGGTGTGATCTTTTTCTCGGCTGACTTGCTTTGTTCTGCCAGCAGAAGTGACTGTAAAGCAAATAAGCCAATCCCTCCGCCGGCGTGTTGAAGGACGGTGCGTCGGTTGATGTTCAATTGCGGATTGATCAACTTAAGGAATGCCACTTATTGGGGAAAGTCAGTTCTGTCTTCAAGCTGAAAACAGGGAAGGCTTGCAAGTCGTTTTGAGGAACTGAATCAATGGGACGAATCTCTGGAATGGTCGAGCCTACATCGTAAAGCGTGTTGCACACTGGAGTCAATTTTCCCAGTGCCTTGGGGTAAATGAATGGAAGCTTTTTTGAAGAGTTGAATGATCTGTCGGTGATCTGCCGTTCGACTTGAGGCTCGGTGATTTGGGCAATGCAAGATTGCTATTATTCTTGTTGGGATCAAAAATTGGCCCGCTTCGTTAGCGAGGTAGATTCCTGCTAAACTGCCAGCCAACCGTGAGAACTTTGTCTTATCATTTGCGGTTGGCTTGAATGTTCCGAACTCACAGAATGAATTTGCCATGACTCAATCACGCGACCCGTCGAAACTTCGTTCGCATCGCTGGTTTGGCCCTGACGATATGCGGTCTTTTGGTCACCGGTCGCGTCTGAAGGCGATGGGCTTCGATGACATCGATTACAAAGATCGTCCTGTCGTGGCGATTTTGAATACCTGGAGCGAACTGAATACCTGCCATTCCCACTTTCGTAATCGGGCAGATGAGGTGAGACGTGGGATTTTGCAATCGGGCGGATTTCCCGTTGAAGTCCCGGTGATGTCTTTGGGTGAGATGTTGATGAAGCCGACCACCATGCTGTATCGCAATCTGCTTGCGATGGAGGTCGAGGAGGTCTTGCGGTGCCATCCCATTGATTCAGCGGTGCTCATGGGTGGATGTGACAAGACGGTGCCGGCGATGCTGATGGGAGCGATCAGTGCCAACGTACCCGCCATCTTCATGCCGGCTGGTCCCATGCTGACTGCCCGATGGAAAGAGGTCACTTTGGGAAGTGGAAGTGATGTATGGAAGTACTGGGATGAGCGATTAGCCGGTAATCTTTGTGATCAGGATTGGAAAGGGATCGAAAATTGTATCGGTCGTTCAGCTGGAACATGCATGACTATGGGGACAGCAAGCACGATGGCGTGTGTGACTGAGGCCATGGGTTTCAGTTTGCCTGGGGCGGCCAATATTCCTGCCGTCGTTGCTGAGCACTCCCGTTTGGCAGTGCAGACGGGTCGGCGAGCAGTCGAGATGGCGTGGGAGGACTTGAAACCATCAGATTTTATGACTGAAGAGTCGATCGATAATGGCTTGATGACTTCATTGGCAATCGGTGGCAGCACCAATGCGATCGTGCATCTGATTGCGATAGCAGGACGACTGGGAATCAATCTGTCCTTGGATCGTTTCGATGAATTGTCGCGAACGACCCCTGTCTTGGCAGACATTCGACCAAGTGGACGCTATCTGATGGAAGATTTTTTTAATGCGGGCAGTCTTAGCGCAATGCTGGCTCGACTGACCGATCTGTTGAACGTCGATTGTTTGACGGTTAGCGGCACAACGCTTGCAGATCAGATCAGAGGTGCTGAGGTGATTGACGACGATGTCATCAGGACTCGGGAAAATCCAGTTGCGGATGCTGGAGGAACCTGTTTGTTGAGAGGGAATCTTGCTCCCAATGGGTGCGTGATCAAATCGGTTGCCGCTGATCCCGATCTTCTGCAGCACCGAGGTCCTGCTGTTGTCTTTGACAACTATCCGGCCATGAAGGAAGGGATTCATGATCCTGATCTCGAAGTTGATGCAAATAGCGTTCTGATTCTTCGCAGTGCTGGTCCGCTGGGAGCCCCAGGATTCCCGGAATGGGGCATGTTGCCGATCCCCAAGAAACTACTCGAAGCAGGGATTCGCGACATGGTTCGTCTGAGTGATGCACGTATGAGCGGTACCAGTTACGGTACATGTGTCCTGCATATCGCACCAGAAAGTGCCGCGGGCGGACCGCTTGCACTGGTACAGAATGGAGATGAGATCGAAATCAATGTCCCCGATCGCACCATCCATTGGCATGTCAGTGAAGACGAGATCTCTCGCCGTCGCGCCGCAATGCCACCGTTAAAGCCCGTGCCAGAAAGGGGCTATGAGCATTTGTATGCCAAGCATGTCACACAAGCCGATCTTGGCTGTGACTTTGATTTTCTGACCGGACGCACCCCAAATGCTGAACCCAGTATTCACTGAC
>DOPG01000122.1:7358-10013 GCA_003513555.1 Rhodopirellula sp.
GTATTCACTGACACACACGATTCACTGACACACACGGTGCAATGAGAAATGATGCTCGTGGTAATAAGTATTTTGATAACCCGATTGACATTGTTTCTGAGTGCGACCCGTGAAATCCAAAACACCTCATATCGAATAGACCTCAAACGTTTCAGAATTGGCGATCCATGAAAACTGCTCCTTTTTCTGCCGCTCAATTGCGTGAGTCGGTCATTGCTGTTCCACCGTTGGCACGCAATTCATCGCTCGCGATCTGTGAGCGGGAGAATCGAAGAATTATCCGCTTTCTCGAAGCTGGTGGAATTCGCTCTCTTTTGTATGGTGGAAACGCTGTGCTGTATCATGCCCGCCTTTCTGAGTATGCCTCATTATTGCAGATGCTCGATGAAATCGCATCGGAGGAAACCGTAGTGGTTCCGTCGCTGGGGCCAGCGTTTGGTTTGGCAATGGATCAAGCCGCGATCCTGCGTGAGCACGATTTTCCCACGGCCATGTTGTTGCCCTCACGTGATGCTGTCGACCAGGGTGGCATTGCGACAGCGGTCCGGAAAATCGCCGAGGCTGTCGGCAAACCTTTGGTGCTGTATCTGAAGTTTGATCGCTGGTTGAATCCTGAGTTGATCAAGTCGCTGGAAGAGGATGGTGTTATTTCCTGGCTTAAATACGCTGTCGTACGCGATGATCCCGCAACAGATGATTACTTGAGAGAGGTACTCGAAGTCTTTCCTGCCGACCGGATTGTCAGTGGAATTGGTGAACAGCCAGCGATCATTCACCTGCGGGACTTCGGCGTCGGTGGTTTTACCAGTGGTTGTGTTTGTGTGGCACCGCAAAGGTCGATGCAAATGATGCATGCGATTCATGCTGAGGATTATGAGACGGCCGAAGAAATTCGTCAGTGGTTTTGTCCTCTCGAAGATCTTCGCAATGGAATCAATCCCATCAGAGTCTTGCATCGGGCGGTTGAACTTGCCGCGATTGCAGACACCGGGCCAATTCAGCCCATGTTGAGTGATGTCACGTCAGAGCACGTTGCCAAGATTCGAGACGCATTGCAGCAAATGCAATGAACCATTTTATGATGCAGTGAAATGCAATGTGACCATTGAGCTATTTAGCATTAGGTGTCGTTTCTACATTTCCTCTGTGCCGCCATCGTTGAAATAGCGTCTTGATAGGAGAGGCGAACGCGTAGTAGCAAAAGGCAATCGGTAAAGCCAGCCAGTGTAGCAGGAAGGCACCGATCAGGACGAATAACGCCTGTCCAATTTGGTGCGGCGCACGGCGTCCCCGAAGTAATTGCTGAAAGACATGCGGATATTGAAAACGAGATACCATCAGATAGGCGAGGGTGAGGGTTAAGACTGCTACAAATATTTGTGAACCCAACAGGAATTGTTCGGCAAGTTGCTTTCCCGTCTCGGACGTTGTTTCAGTGGTGTAGGCAGTCAGTTCGGGCATTGCAATCACGAACGCTGCGATCGTGCCTGCTGCCGCCGGACTGGGAAGTCCCTCGAACCCGTCGTGTGGGTCATCTTCAGTGGTCTCGACGTTGAACCGGGCAAGCCGAATCAATACGCAAAGTGTAAACAGCGCACCGATTGCCCACGTGACCTTTCTGGGCAATCCGATTCCTTCGCTGTATTGCCAAACAATGACGGCAGGTGCAGTTCCAAATGTAATCGCATCACAAAGGCTATCCAGTTCTGCTCCGAATTGACTCTCTTGTCCGGTCATCCGTGCTGCTGAGCCATCGAGTGCGTCGAACAGCATACCGGCGAATATCAGAATGCCAGCGACCAACAATTGGTTTTCTAATTCCCATTCAAGATTGACGCTCATCGCGATTGAAATCGCAGCCAATCCACACACGGCATTGCCAAGCGTCAGTAGGGTTGGAAGAACTGCGAGCGTTAGACGGCGTTTGCGTTTTTTCTTGCGACGGCGTTTGCGGCCGGGTATCGATCCTGCCACAATCTCATCGATATCCCCATCGTCAGTCTCCACGTCTGCACCGTCAGTTGATTTCACTGAGGAATCACCTTCGGTAGCATGATCGGGCTTTGGGTGAAGCTCGCGTTTCAGTTCGCTCATGGAAGTATTGCAGGTGCTGTAATGCTGGGATGCTGTAATGCTGGTTGCGTCTCATGCGTTAGAGCATTGACGACGAGTGCCCGTCGGGCCAACGAATGGCACGTGCCGGCTCGGCCAAACGCATACGGTGATCTTGCCGATGGCATGCATGCTCCACCCATCAAAGCATAACGTAGTCACGAAATACCGAAATGATGGTTTTCATGGATGCTGTCTTCTGAGCCCGTTTCTGGTCTTAACCAATCGATAGGGGGCCCAAAATCCGAAAATTGTGATTTTTAAATCAGTGGTAAAAGCACCCTTTTGCCCCATAGATTATGGATAGGATACGGCTGCAGCGATGCTGAGTCTTCTATCTGTAGGCCGCGATGTTGCGTTCCGGTGGCGGGACTGAGAGGCGTACTGTGGGCCAAGCAATCGTGATGGCAGGGTGGTTCTGACAGCGGCTGGGGCGCGATAGTGGAAACTGATGGGAATTGAGTCAAAAGTCGTGTTGCGCTATTCTGGTGATTCAGCTTGGGAAGAAATCCCGCGAATTGATGGTTGATTTCAAGAATAGCT
>DOPG01000081.1:0-2047 GCA_003513555.1 Rhodopirellula sp.
GCACGGCTCAGTAGCACGGCTCAGTGGTTCAGCGAGCCAATGAGCTCTGAGACAGAATCAGCGTCAACCTCGCCCAAAGCTTCCGGAAGCTGTTCGATTAATCGGGTGGAAACGGTGGGGTCATAGTAATTGGCAGTGCCAATCTGCACCGCGCTGGCACCGGCGACAAGGAACTCCATCACATCATCAATGGTAGCGATGCCGCCGATCCCAATGATCGGAATCTCTACCGCGGAAGCGACTTGGTGAACACAGCGTAGTGCAATTGGTTTGATGGCGGGCCCACTCAAGCCCCCCATTCCATTACCGAGCATCGGCTTTTTTCGTCGCCAGTCAATTGCGATGCCCAATACGGTATTGATCAAACAAACGGCATCAGCTCCGCCATCTGCTGCCGCCTGCGCGATTTCGGCAATCCTGGTCACATTGGGCGTCAACTTTGCCAAGATGGGCACATCCGTTCGAGCTCGGGTCGCCGCTACGACCCCCCTGCAAGAGTCAGCATTGGTGCCAAAATCCACACCACCACTAACATTGGGACAGGAAAGATTCAGCTCAATCGCTGATACACCCGGCTGGCTGCCGACACGTTCAGCAAGACTGACAAAATCATCCTCTGTGCGTCCCGCCACACTCACGACTATGGATGTCCCGATATCTTTCAGGTACGGGAGATGATGCTCCAGAAACGCATCAACTCCATCGTTATCGAGACCAATGGCGTTGAGTAACCCTGCTGTCGTTTCGACCGTCCGCCAAGGAGTATTTCCGATACGCGGCTCCGCGGTAATCGTTTTGGGCAAAACTCCGCCGAGTCGAGCAACGTCGACGATCCCTTCCATTTCTCGCGCATAACCAAATGTTCCCGATGCCACCATGATCGGATTTTTTAATTGCAAACGGCCGAGCCTGACGGACAGATCCATGACAGAAGTTTTGTGTGAGTAATACGTAATATAAAATAAGAAACAGGAAATCTGGACTGTTCAAACGAGGTGCCTAACCAGCGATCAGCCTCGCATCAATTTCGGCCAACAACTGTTTGGCTACATGTGTTTTGGTGCCATGGATGCTTGCCAAAACATCGCCTGAGGGGTTCAACAATTCAACATCATTCGTAGCCGCATCAATCGCACTCGGGCCATTGCTGACCATCAAGTCACAATGCTTGCGTTCCAGTTTGACAATGGCTCGAAACCGCTGGTCTTCGGTTTCCAAAGCAAACCCCACAACCCATTGGTCGTCACGCTTGCACTGGCCCAGACTCGCCACCACATCTGGTGTTTCGATCAATTCAATCATCAATGGTTGACCCGTTTTTGAAATTTTCTGGGCTCGAACCGTATAAGGCATATAATCGCACGGCGCAGCGGCACCAATCACACCATCGCACTCTCTGAATGTTGACTTCGCCGCTTGCAGCATCTCATCCGTAGACACCACAGGCACGACGGTAGCACCCTCCGGATAGTCAACGACGACTGGACCACTTATCACGGTGACTTGGTGGCCGAGTTCAAGAGCAGCTTCGGTCAGGGCAACTCCCATCCGGCCACTCGACGCATTCGTGATGTAACGAACGGGATCAAGATATTGGCGTGTGGGCCCTGACGTGATCAAAATGTGAGCCACAAGCCATCACTGTTTCAGAGTTTCATCGATCAGACGTTCGACATCCGAAGCCGAAATTGACATTTTGGCTGCCGCCAATGCGAAAAGTCTTTTCTCACCTTCGTCCAGCCGACCATCGGCGGCCATGATTCGAATCAAATCCCGAAGCAAGGCTTCTCGCTCACTGAGCTCATCCGGAACTTCCAACCGCGCCCCGTCAGATAGCCCCGACTTGATCGCAAGCGACAAGTCATAATCATCCAATCCGAGCTCAACGCACCGGTCGGCAACAAGGTTCACTTCTCGCTCGCCCAGTGACCCGTCCGCGAAGGCCATCAGCACCAGATTCCTCAAATGCTGCCTGCGTTTCGTTAGTTTTTCACTTGTCATAACACGATGGTAACGCCATCAATCCTCGCATTCCATGCCCCGTATT
>DOPG01000081.1:2332-9270 GCA_003513555.1 Rhodopirellula sp.
GGCCCCGTCGAACACCAATTCCTGAAGCTCTCACTGCGGCTCAGGCCGTTTTACCGCACCACCTCATGGCCGCGTTGGTGTTCCTCCCCTGCCGCCAGCCAGCTCACTCAAAATCAGGCCAGACGGCAAAAAACGGGCAAAACCACGCCACCCACCGCGCCGAATGAATCGCACCATGAGATGACATCACCAAGGCCCTGCCACACTCAAAGAAAACAAACGTCGACAAAACCCCGTAGGGCCCAAGCAAAACACAGCTGAATTGAACACAGCTGAATTGATCGGCTACTGAGCACGGACCGCCTGGGTTGCCACAATGTGCGCCGTACTCAATCCAGTTAGAAAACCACGATTCCCGAAGATGCTAACGCGATGATTCAAGTGGGGACGCAGATTCACACCCGGTATTGGCGTGACATAAGCGACCGTGCGGCCACTGCTGTCAGTCAAGGCAAACGGAGGACTATTTGTGCGTGCCGAATAGACCTGAACCAGAGTACCGGTTGCATTGGCAACCTTGACAGCATCACGTTGGGCAGGCCCCTGATAGAGCGGCCCCGCATTGCTGACCGACTGAATTGGCTGCATGTGCGAAGCCGGCAACACCGGATACCTGGCACCGGATGTCGAATTCAGAATCGCTGCATCGCGAACCACGACTTCACCATCACGACGCTGCGCCACTTGTTGGTACTGTTCAACACGCCCCAGCAACATTCGAGCTCGCCCCACCGCCAATGGGTTGGGGGATGTCGTCATCAAACGATAGGCAGCTCTCGCAACCGGTGTGGTTTCCGTGGCTGTTGCACGCGAAGCCATCAGACGTGAAAAAACCAAGCCAAGCTGTTCGATATCAGCTTGCTGTGTCTCATATTCGATTTGAGCGAGGCGTTCAGAAGAGATGTATGTCAGAGTTTTGCTGGCAGGCACGACAGAACCTTGTATCGGGTGCGTCGCCGCAGCCTGCATGACTGGGTTGGTGCCACCAAATCGGGATGTCCCTTGGCCTGATAGCTGTGGCCGGTTGGCATCGGCACCATCATAACGAGCAGTCGGAACCCTGCTCCCTGCACTTAGGCCCGTGCTGCCAGTCGCTCGTGCAATGAAGTTGCCAACAGACGGCCCGAGATTTGCCGTCAGTAATGACGGCGGAGTATCAAGATTCAATCTCTCGCTTTCAACAGATGGACTTGCAGCGATCCAACTTGATGCAGCCGATGGTTGATCTACAGCTGGCGCGGCTGGTTCGTCACCAATCGCAAGTAACTCCGTTTGCTGAGTATTCCCAATCGCAGCAACTGATTTTTGCCTTGATCGAGAAAATGCTAACGCGCGAACGTTGCCCGCCTTCTGTTCACGATCTCGCCATTGTTCATTCAAACCACTTCCCACCGCACCTGACTCGTTTCGGTCGGTCTGCCGCAAGTCATCGTTGCGAGTCAGCACAGAAGGCCCGATCTCGTCATTTCGTTCTTCATCTGGATCTCGTGTTCGTTGACGACGCGAACTGGCAGTAGCAGCGTCTTCCGCTGAATCTTCATTCGTGACGGGACGATCACGCGGAAACACCTTAACGTTCTCGTCTGCTGAGTCGCGTCGCATCAATGCAACTAATTCCTCGCTACTGGTCACAATATTTTCCCGCTGGATCCAACGGTACTCACCCGATGGAGGAACGATTCGGTACCACAACTGCGGTCCATCTGGCCCCTCTCGTTCACTACGCCCAATTACCGTCACGGGCTCACCCTCGGCCAACTGTACTTGCCATCGGTACGTACGTGCACGTCCAAGATGAGTCCCGATCCAAGCAACGGTTCGATCTTCAACGATGACCCCCTCGAGCTCACCACTATCTTTCTGAACCGTCTCTGCAGGTACCCAACAAAAGCTTTCCTCAGGTGGACGAATACCAAGCCAACCATCGTCAGTCTCAGCGTACACCTGAAGCTCCTGCCCCTGCCTCAATGGATCTGTGCGGTAATACTCATCGGAAGGACCACAACGTGCGAATGCTTTCGGCGTTGCGACATAAACCGAGTAGGGTTCAAACGTCAACTCACTTTGGTCGACCAACACCGAATCCTCACCGCAAGCTTTCGAGACTCCACCAAACAGGTGAAAAACGAAGCCCAAGAGGCACAGGGTGATCAGGTTCAATTGCATCCATCGGCTGGGTGCGACGCGTCGAATCGGAGGCATCACGGGTTCGTCCTACAATGATTAGTACATGTTTGAGGTCTTTTCCATGTGTTCGATAAACAAGATTTTGATGATCACACAAGAGGAATCGGAAAAAACCGTGTTTCACGGCGTGGCACATCCCTTTTTGTCACTGATCAACATTTACCAAACCGTGTTTTGCCCCCTAGAATGCCAACAGAACACGTCCAGTCGCTGCCCACGCTCCTACGAAGAAGAGCGTTTGCCGCCTCAAACGCAAGCAGTTGAAAGCATCTCCTCGTTTAAACGGTAAGCCCATGTCACTTTTGATTAGCTGCGAGGTTGGCGGGAACGAAGTTCCCGAGCAGTTAATTGATCCGACTTTGCGTGAGCTTCTGCCGGTGCATGATCACCTGAATGCGACCGACAATCGCGAGCCTTCCTCGGGTGGCGCGGCATTACAGCACCATCACAAAGGAGCGTCTTTAGGCAAACGTGGATTGGTAAAAAAGTCACGCAAGAAAATGCGACCAGGAAAGTTGCCTGCCACTCTTTCGTGCGATGAGCCAGCATCCTACGTGGCCCAACGCCTGGCAGATAAGCTACAAGTTCCGCTGCTATTAAATCGTTACTCGCCGGATTTGATCAACGTTACCCATTCGCTGCACCATCGCAGCCTGTTTCCCGAGCAAGCCCGCGCCTGGTCCACGGAACAACGCCAGCAACTCATCGAGACAATTTACGAACCCTACCGAGCAAGCGTCAGACAAGCAATCCAAACAGGCCTTGATCGTTCCGGATACTTGATCCATCTTGCAATTACCACGTTCAACATACAGAAAAACAACAAGATTCAACGTGCCGACGCTGGCCTTCTGTATGACCCTGCCTGCGAGCATGAAGTCGATCTTTGTCTGGACCTGGTTGATGAACTGTACGAAGAAGTTCCGATGCTACGCGTCCGTCGCAATTACCCAGGCCGAGGCACCACTGATCGGTTGACCAAAGCAATGCGGACCGAATTCGCAGATGAAAACTATTTCGGAATCGAATTGATGCTCAACCGAGCATGGGTGGGACGCCCACTGCCGATTCGAGATGAAGTTCTCGATGGCATTGCGTGGACGCTGCAACTGGTTGCTGAACTGGAGCAGTCCGAGGCAGCGTGATCCAATCGGTTTTCATGGACCTGATCGGTTATGACATGGCACATGTATTCTGACCCGACCTCGCACTTGTTTCCACTTCAAAAAACGGATCGTCACCGCTTTCAACAGTGATGATCATGGCCACCCCGGCGTTGACCGTGCTTTCACGTAACCGCTTTATTCGACGCTGATGGATTGCTTAGCGGCATGGTGTCAGCCGTCGCATTCTTCAAATCGGCCTTGAAAGAATCGCAGCATGCCCGGTTCATAGGTAAAACGCAAACCTCGAACCTCGCTCGCCCGTTTCATGACCCGTACCACACTCTCAGCTGTCACATCCATGTGCGCTTGCGTGTAGACACGACGCGGGATGGTCAGCCGCACAAGTTCCAGGTTTGGCAAGCGATTCGCTCCCGTCTTCGGATCACGACCTGCTGACACCGCCCCACGCTCCATGGCCCGGATTCCAGATTCAACATACAGGGCGGCGGCCAACGCCTGCGCTGGAAATTGCTCCTGCTTCAAATGGGGCAAGATCGCCCGAGCATCCAGAAAGACTGCATGTCCACCGCAAGGTCGCACCAGCGGCACGCCAGCGGATCCCAGCTTGTCCCACAGATACTCAATCTGACCAACTCGCGCCTGCATGTGATTGTCCTGCACACTTTCGGTGATCCCGATCGCCAACGCCTCCATGTCTCGCCCGGCCATCCCGCCGTAGGTATGCAGCCCTTCGTACACAACGACCAACTCACACGCTCGCTCATACAGTTTTTCATCCTTCATGGCCAAAAATCCACCAATGTTCACCATTGCATCTTTTTTGGAAGACATGGTTGCCGCATCGGTCAGTCCACAGATCTCATGCACAATCTGTTCTACCGACGACGTCTGGTAACCAGCTTCACGTTGCTGGATGAAGTATGCGTTTTCTGCGACACGCGTCATGTCGTGAACAATCAGGATTCCATGTTGATCACACCAAGCTCGCAAATCTCGCAGATTAGCCATCGAAATGGGCTGGCCACCTGCCATGTTCACACAGGTCGCGATACAGACGTAGGGAATACGGGCCGCCCCCACTTCCTGCACCAGTGCGTCAAGCTTGCCGAAATCCACATTCCCTTTGAATGAATGTGTTGAGTTCGGGTCATGCGCCTCATCAATGATGACATCGACGAATGTACCACCCGCTAATTCCTGATGCAGTCGGGTAGTGGTGAAGTACATGTTGCCTGGAACATAGTCTCCATCTTTGATCAGCAACTGGCTGAGAATATTTTCTGCACCGCGTCCTTGGTGCGTGGGTACGGTATAGCGGTAGCTATAGTACTCCTCGACGGTCTTTTGCAGATGATAAAAGTTGCGGCTTCCTGCATAGGCTTCATCGCCCATCATGATGCCAGCCCATTGTCGATCGCTCATCGCGCCCACGCCTGAGTCGGTCAGCAAATCGATGTAAACGTCTTCCGATTTCAGCAGAAACGTGTTGTATCCGGCTTCAACAATGGCAGCCTTCCGTTCCTCCACAGTTGTCATCTTGATGAGTTCAACCATTTTGATTTTGTAGGGCTCAGCCCAGGATCTTTTTTCCACCAGTTCATCTCCAGTCAAAGAGTAAAATCAAACTGTGGTGAAGATTACGACGGAATGTTTAGACACCACAGTAAACTGCGGCATTTCATCCCTTATTGCCAGAGTCGGCAAAGAAGTGGCCAGTAGCGAGCAACCAGGGATCCCCCCACGTCGCCCGACTTTGGAATATTATCCAGACAGGATGCCCGAATCAAGTGGCGAAATCACATGAACCCGAAATCACGTTTTGGGGTTTCGACGGCGAGTCATTCGATGCAGTTGGAGATCCTCAACGGTTGCAGCGTACCGCATGGCATAACCCGTTCAGCTCGAGTGCCTCCATTGAATCCATGCCCCGAAACAGATTCGATTCCTGCAAAAGTTGAAAATTGAATCAGGTCGACCAGTGAATCCTCGAATACGATTCCCTTATGGACACCTAGCTGAGAACCGGATGATGGACTGATGGACTCAAAGGCCAGATGTTTTCCGAACAAGATGATCGATCGTGAAGTCGAGAAAACAAGGTTGATTGAAATGAGAGTTAACATTTTGCCCACCCATTTCGGTAATTGTGGCTGGCAAGCCGGGGAAACGCTGAAAGGCTAATTCACACGGCTGATGCGAAGGTTGAATCAGCACAAATCCACAGAATCACGCAGGCGTTTTTCACTGACCAGTCAGTGCGATCGCTACTTTTGGCGTGTAAAAAGCGGAGTTTCAGAATGTTTTGCGGCGGCGGCTTGGCAACGAGGAATCGTATCTCTAGAATTTCCAACGTCGGGTGAAGGTCAGGGGCGGTGACAGCGGAGACGCGATCATGAAATCGTCGACTTTCCCAAACCCACGGGCACCCCTAGCTCAATTGGATAGAGCATCGGTCTACGGAACCGAAGGTTAGAGGTTCGAATCCTCTGGGGTGTACTAGTTTAAGTCAAGGTTTAGTCACGACTTAGTGACAACCGCCATGTGGCGTGCGAACCGTCCCCGTTTCGTTTCACGGTATACCCATACCGCGAAACCAACAGGCAAAGGTTTCCAGATGCCACGTCCACGTTCTTCAATGCCGGCGTATCGCTTTCACGTTTCCGGCCAAGCCGTTGTCACTCTCGCCGGCAAAGACTTTTATTTAGGTCCACACGATTCGCCAGAATCGCGGGCGCGATACTTTGAACTCGTCCAAGAGTACAACGCCAACGGCAAGATTGCCCCCGACACGCCGGCACACCAAAAAGAACAGGCGATCACGGTTCGGACCGTGACAGGCGAGTACCGCGAATGGATCAAAGAGCGTTACGCCAAAAGTTACAAAGAACGGAAGAGACACGAGGGCCTCTGTGTCACCCTGGAGGATGAGTATGGACACTTGGCAGCGTAGCTCAGATGGCGATGTGCGAAATAGAAAAGCGGTTCCGGCACATACCGATTCTGATGTCAGAATCGGTCTAAAGGCGACGCACGCGAGTAGGCTAGACGTGAAGCCTAATATCTCCGCCGCACTTGTCAGCAAGGGAGCCGGTCAGACATGTGTAACAATGTAACACAAGTAGGCAGTGGAAAAGGAACAGGCAACGCCCGCACATATTCAGTCACCAGCGTTCAGCAGGAGTGCAAGCAAGGATAACAATGTAATGCTTGCGATGTTTCGGGAGGCAATGAAGGGTAAGCCTGGGCCGAAGCCTGAAGGTAGTTCCAATGATAATATAATGGGAATTGAAGCAAGCCAAGGCACTTCCCGCGCATACTCAGTCACCCGCGTTCAGCAGGAGTGCAAGCCGGAGGTTGTACAGTCGACTGTACAACTTTTTCTGGTAATCGCTTTTCAATCTCCGCCGCACTTGTCAGCAAGGGAGCCGGTCAGACTTAGGGAATAATATCCCCAAGTTTAGCGAGCGGAACGAAGCAACGCACGACGAGCAAGTGTAATAATATAACACCAGCAGGCAGTGGAAAAGGAACAGGAACTTCCCGCGGTTACTCAGTCAGTGTTCGGCACGCAACCGGCGACATTCGCCGTCAAAAACGACGTACCACCGGGACCGGAAGTGCTCC
>DOPG01000081.1:9476-12269 GCA_003513555.1 Rhodopirellula sp.
CCACCGGGACCGGAAGTGCTCCCGATTTTCGCCGAACCATCATTGGCCGAACCACTGAAGAACGAGATAAAGTGCGGTCCGAAAACAGGCCTCTCAATTTTCGTTGGCTTTGGTTCCGCGTCCATTTCTGACGCTTCACCGTTCACCTCAAGGTCACACGGTGGGCAACCGCCATGTATCGGGCCATGCACGATAGGCGGCGTCTCCGTGGGTGCTGGGTGCCTTTCAATTTCCGACGCTTCACCGTTCACCTCAAGCTGGCACGGTGGGCATGATTCGGCTATCGGTCCAAACACTGGGCGGTCCACCTCCGTTGGTCGAACTGATCCCACCATTGCTGGTACTTCGGGACCATAGGGTGCCTCACTGATACCAATATCAGCAGCAAAAAGACGGCGGTTTTCGAGGTTCTGAACTGACAAGCGGCGTTTTGGTTTGCGTCTCACGAGACTGGTCCTGGTTGTTGGTGGGAGGTGCGTACAAATACCAGAGCGACAACCCGGGAACGGTCAGGCGCGGCATTTCTTAGGTAAGCGCAGAAAAAACCCAACGCCGGGGGCTGCGGCGTTGGGCGGGGCTGCAATTAGTTTTTGCTACTTTCCGCTGCCGAGCTCGTCATACAGCAGGCCACCGAGCGCACGTAGCATACGAATACCGGGTTCTTTTTTACCGAGCGTCAGCCAATCCAGATGGGTTTTCCCTGCATCTTCAATCCCATTTACGTCCGCACCGCGTTGGACGAGTAGTTCGGCCGCCTCCCAATGCTCATAGGAGCAAGCAAACCCAAGCGGTAGTTCATTTCTCTCATTTCGTGCGTTTGGATCAGCTCCGTGAGCAAGAAGCAACCCCATTGTCTGAAGGTCGCCTTCTGCCGCAGCATGCATCAGGGGCGTGCCGTCATTCGGGTGCATTTTGCAGTCTGGATGAACACCTTGGGACAGGAGCCACTGCAACATCCCCGGGTATTGCCAAACCGCTTTATAGACGAGCATGGAGTTCTGAGAATTCAATAGATATTGATGTTTACGCAGAAGTCTTCCAAGCCGCTTTCGATCACCGCGGCGTAGATAGAAGTTGGCTTTGTCAAATACTCGTTTGCCCATCGGTTGATAGCCCTGTATATGAAACGACCACGAGAACCGGCCCGAGTGATTGTTGGCGGGAGGTGTGTACAAACACCAGAGCGACAACCCGGGAACGGTCAGGCGCGGCATTTCTTAGGTAAGCGCAGAAAAAACCCAACGCCGGGGGCTGCGGCGTTGGGCGGAAGTTGGAATCAAAAGATTGTTGTAAAACAGCCTTACAAGTTCAGAATGGCAATCGCACTATCTTCTGAATCGCCGTCCCCAAGAAGATTCTCTAAAAAGCGAATTTCATCAGGCGTCAACTCGCTGTCACCAGGGTTACCAACACCGGTTGAGTATTCCTTGATCACATCAGTGGGACATTCCGGCGCATGCTCCGTGTTATATTCTCTGGTCCATTCGTCAACCTGATGTTGCATCCACCGATGTTGGCCCTCATACCAGGTTTCACCAGAGTGCGATTGCAGATAGTTTTGACCAGCCTCTGACTTGACTGTCTCTTTGATTGTGTCAGGTTCGCTTAGTCCTCGTTCTACGTCATAATACTGTTATACTTAACAACGCGTCACGTTTGATGCACTCTTGCTCCTAAGCCAACCAATTGTTAATTGAGCTCCATGACGACTCCGATGCGCTTCTCACTGCGTGGATCATTTACGATCATTACGTTAATTGCTTTAGGCTGTGGGCTAGCGGTTTCGTTTCATCAAAACCGTAAACTCAAGGCTGAAAAAGCAGAAGAAAAAGCAGAACAAGTTAAGAAGATGAATTCGCTTGAGGTCCAGCTATCAAGATCCAGATTGGGAGGCAACCTTGGATTTTCAGTACTAGCTGAGTTGGCACTGAGTCCCGAACACTCCGACGTGCTTGACTTCTTAAATTCTGTTGATCAGGGAGGCCTTGCAGTCGAAGTTTTCCCTTTTGAACCCATTCCTAGTAATCCTTCTCCCGAATGGCAAGCACCTTTATTCACATGGTGGTACATTCCCCAAATCAAAGGGGACAGAAAAAAACTCAGCCTTATTGTATGCCACGCATATCAGCGAAAGCCGGGGATGGATCTCACCAAGCCGTTGGGTAGCTACCACTGGGATAACGGTGAACGTTCTAAATGGAAGTATGCGTATCTAATTGTCGAGAACGACACACTAAAGATCCGTGACGTTATCACTGTGAGTGGGTGGGATGGTGGCAGCCTCGGTACAACACACTCGCATCCTAAAAGTCATACAAGCTTAGAGATCCGACTACCTGACGGCAGTAGGGGGGAATATGTTGTTACGGAATCTGGATTTGAACTCGTCCAGTAAGTCGCAGGACATTCAGAAAACAGGAAATCAAGTCGCCAATCCAACGCTGGCCAGCCGCAAGTGACATGAGAGGATGAAGATCGAAGAACAAATTCTTACCACAGAAGAACAACGGTGAGTTTCCTCCAAATTTGTGTATGAATAAGTAAGGAACATTCAATCGTTCATTACTTCAATTACTCAAGTTATGGGGAGGTCACTCATGACCAAGACTGAGATGATTCGTGACGTATGCCGCAACAATATTGGCATAACAAATAACACTATTAAAGAATTAGTAAGATCAAAATATTCAACTACTGTTGAGTCAAATTTGATCATCGCCGCTGTGGGCAGTGAGAAAGAACGTCAAGTTCTGGCCCACACTTCTGGGCATTGACCTCCCCCCATAGAATTGC
>DOPG01000175.1 GCA_003513555.1 Rhodopirellula sp.
GCAATCGCTGAAACCTGCAATCGCTCGGATGATCTGTTGCGGTTCTTCGGATGCCGCCAAGCACTCGCTTGATTGCCAGCATCGTGCTTGGGAATGTGACCCGTGGCATGTTCAGTGCGTTAGGTGGTCGATAACCGTTTTCATCCTTCCCGGTGTGCTTCCTTTGCGTTTACCAAGGGTGGCGGCTTACCACCCCACCCTCCGTAGTGAGAGTTTGACTACCTGCCCAACTTTGCTGTGACCTCACGCTGAATTTGCGTCAGCTCGGCATTGTCCTGCGCCGTCATGGATTCACCTTTCCGTTTTTTCACAATGTAAGGCTGCAGCGCCTCATAAACCGACGCCTGGTATGTCGCTCGTTCTTTGAACCAGGGCCCCCAGGTTTCATCACTTTCGTAAGTCTTGGCTTATTCTGAAAGACTTGCTTGGTTGAGGCCATGATAATACGAGAACTGACGATAGAGCTTCTCGTCCCAAGAATGGACTAGCATCTCCCGATACAAGGCAATCGTTGCCATAAACTGGAAAGACGACGATTTACTCAACGTTTGTAAGGTGCGGCTATTGCCGCCAACCTTGGTTTCAGCCGGCGAAGACTGTGATAACTTCGGTGAACTGACCTTAGTTGGTGTGCTCTTCCGTATGACGATCCCATTTGGCAGCAAGTGCACGTATACCTGTGATTTGTTGTCCTGAGTGCTTGACTTGGAATCGTTGTTTGCTTCGCTTCTCGTGGTGTAGACGGTGACGAGGTCACCCTTTTTTGGAATCGGAACATGTCCCTGTGGCCCAACCAGTCCAGGTTGCTTTCCTCCGACAGGTTTCCATGCCTGCACCTTAACTTGACTGGCAACTGTCACTGACTTGAATTTGCGCACGCTGATCACCCCAATCGTTATTGTATAAGTGCGATCAATGAACTTTGACTGAGCGTGCAAACGCGTTGTTGGGCGATCCTCTTCAGTGATCGACAAGACCTTGCCTGTAAAAATTTCCTCCGCTTTGTCCTCCAGTTGCGACGGACTCAGGGGCGCAATCGCTGCCATCCCTTGATTGGCGAATCCAGCGCAGGAAACCGCTAAGCCGACTAAAAGCACGCGTAAAAGCCTCGCTGCCATCAAACTACCTTCTGTTGAACGAAATTGAGGACAATTCTTAGATTCCGTGCAAGTGGAACACGCGAACTGTCCGCGGCATTTGTTTCCCGTTGCGTTGGGTTCCGCCTGGAAAAGCAACGTCAGCAAGACAGGTACCCGGGAACCGACGACCAACGTACTCGCACTGTTATGATGAGGAAATATCACAATGCCGTGATTTTATCGCGTGCAGTGGAAAAACCTGTCCTTGGACCAACGACGTGTGAATTCCTGAGTTCTCATATCTCAACAAATGGGTACAGCCTCGGGCAACAGGCCTCACGCCTCCAACATCTTGCGGAAACGGCGCGACGGATGCAAGCTTGCGCGTAATTGATACTTATCGCATGCAGAGGTTTACCGCCGCTGCCATCTGAGTTGGAGGCGTTCCCGCAGATGCCGGCGTGGGAACAGCAATTTCCACATTTTGCGTCGATAAGCCCACGCCGCTAATCGCCACGTCCCTTTACCGCTTCGAGCCGCCTCGAGCAACTCTAACTGTCTTGCGGTCTCCTCGGAGGGAGCACGCCTCACGCAAGTTTTCAGGTGCTGTTCAGCTGCGTCGAAATCGCGCTTCTTGATACATGCGTGTCCGAGGATCAAATGCGCAAGTAGGTTGTCGGGCGCAAGCCTTAGCAGATTTTTGCTCAGTTCGATTTTATGTGCATCATCATTACCCTTATGTGCGTGATAGAGTTCGATGGTAAGCAGCTCTTCATTTGCGGGATGTAGCGAAAGGGCTTGCCGAATCTTCTCACTTGTACGCTCGCGAGATTCAAAAATGGCAGATAGCCGGCACTGCGCAGCGTGCAGGCCAACCTCGTTTGGAAGCTCGAGCAACAGATTCCTGATCAGTTCGTCAGCCTTTGGAAAGTTCGCGTCTTGGTAATACAGGTTGAATAGGCCTATCCTCGCCACGATGTCAGAGGCATCAATTGCCAACGCATCATGAAACAGCGAACGCGCCTCCTGGGTTTGCCCATCTCTTAGACACACAAAACCTTTTGCGGCAATTGCAAGCGACGATTCAGGTTCAGACTCGAGGGCCGTGTCTGCGACAGCGTCAACGTGCTGCCACCACCCGTGGGTGAGTAAAACACCTAATTGTTGCTCAGATAAATTCATGGCTGAATGGAATGCTCAGGCGTTTGGGGGACCGTCACGCGACCCGAGATCCTGCTTGCGTTGAAAATCATCCACCTTGCGAAACTAGACATTGCGTTTTCGACAGCGTGGTTTGTTTCGGAATGCAGATCGGAATGACTTTGTGAGCACCACACGGACCTCGCGATAAAATATCGCAGCCCTATTGTACAGATCGGGACCCCGCGTTGAATCATGCCCAATTGAGAGCGTTGGGGGATTTCCCCTCAACCAGTATCGCGTTTGATTACGGCCGATTGGAGCTTTTGATACCAACTCGGACCGATGCCTGGGTCAGGCTGTCGCATCCAGCTTACAGCCGACACAAGCACAGGACATCTCATGTCACCTAGTAGAACGGGTTCCGTCTTATTTCGGAATGATTATTCTTCGTTGCAACTCTATCAACTGCAGGGAATGCGTTGTGGAATCTTGTTGCTTAATCGGCTCCCTTGACCGCAAGTACACCATTCTGTGGGCACAAAAAAACCTGAAGCCGACAAAAAATCGGCTTCAGGCGATAATGTTTCGTGCTCACAAGCAATCGTCTCGAGAGACTTCGATCGACCTCGCGGCTCTATCTTCGCCTGACTTCGATGACGTATTTCATCAGGTCATTGAATTCCTGACGACTCTTAAGCTGCTTGACGAGATTTGCAGGCATCAAGGACGTTTTTGAGTCTTTGACTTGCTCGATGTCATCCTGTGAGATCACAACGGGCTTAGGATTCGCCAAATTCCGGAGCACCAGTTCATCATCATCTTCAGAGACCCTGATACCCGTGAAAATTTGGCCATCCACTGTCAACACGCTAATTTGTGCGTACTCTTTCTCGATCAACTCAGCAGGTCGCAAAATGGAGTCGACCAGTTGCTCGTTAGTAAGCCGAGTTTTGAGACGCCCCAAGTCTGGCCCCAATCGGGCGACCCGACCTGGTGGGTCATGGCATGCGTAGCAAGCCGCGGCGGACTCGTAGAATAACTTCTTTCCACGCAGTGCATTCCCTTGAGCAATCGCCTCCGCAGCGATAACGCTGGTGCTCTGAGCCATCAACTCGGTTTCAAGCTGATCGTTTGAGAATTCGACCTCTGGTTGCTTGTCAACTTCCGCCATCAACTCAAGCTCCAGAGGATGTTGTTTGATGAGTTCGTCGGGGCTCCACACGGTAAATCGTCCCTTGGTCTCGGATCGAATGCGAGCGACGGCCGAGGCGTTGACTGGATCAGCCTGATTGCCCCAGCTGTTACGCACAAACGTCAGAACCGCTGCGAGTTCCTCATCGCTGAGCAAGTCGCGAAATGCCGTCATTGGGGGCACACCGCGAGCGGGATCATAGGTTTTGCCATTGACGCGGATTTTTCCGTGAAGACCGTGCAGGGCGAGCTTGATCAAACGATCCTTACTTCCATTCACCCACGGACTGTTGAGTAGCGAGGGATAAACACTGGCGTTACCTTTACCGTGAGCAAGGTGGCAAGTGGAGCAGTGGGATTCCCGCTGATACACCACCGAACCAAGTTGGTATGCGTCTTTGTCTTTGCCCGTCAGATGTTTCGGGGTATCAAACTTAACGAATTCCAGTTCGGCTGGCGCCGCGAATCCGCTCGCCCCTGACTCAACGTTGTACCAAAGGTGCTTCACCGTTTTCGCAGCATTCGCGGCATGAGGAACGTGTGATGCCAGTAACTTACTGAGCAGGTCTTCGTTAATGACCCCGTGTTGCTGATGCAACCAAAGTGCTTCCAGCAGATGGTGAGCCTCAACCTCGTTGTCCGGGTCGAAGTTCTTGCACCATTTCTGTGCTGCTGCGACGACGGCATCTGAATCGCGACCACTAAGCTCTACCCGTGTCCGGTGCCGTACGCCATCTACAGGATGTTTTAGGTTCTCCAGCAGAGCCTCAATCGGCTGTCCCGCAATCTTCACCGGCTCTTGCAGGGGTCGGTCCTTCGCGGTCAGGCGGAAAATACGCCCATGTTTATGGTCGCGATTGGGATCTCGAATGTTGTGCTGCATGTGCCCAATGATCGCATTGTGCCAGTCAGCGACATACAAAGCACCATCCTCGCCGATGATCGCGTCGGTAGGGCGGAAATTTCTATCAGCACTGTTTAGCAATTCAATGCCTGGTGTTCCCCACACCTCGCCTAGCTTTCGGTTCTTGCTCAAATCGGCGTTGCCGTTACCTTTGATTTTGACCGATACGGCAGCAATTAGCTTGTCGCCATTGAAGAACTCGATTTTGCCGTTGTTAAATCGTTGTTCGAACCCCTTGCGATTGAAGACTCGAAATTCCGAGATCTCCACAGGTGCAGGGAAATCCCCCTTCATCCATGGGTTCCTCTCTTTTTTGGTATGGGCAAAATTCCCTTTGTTGCCATCGGCAAGCAGCGAGGCAGGGTATTGACCATTGTTATAATCGCTCGATAGCGCGAGGCTGGCCGTCTTCGTAATGTTGGTCTTGCCACTGATCACCTCAACCTCAGAAATATTCATTTCCTGAGTACCGTTCACACTGAGTTTGAAGCCGGTGATCTTGGCACCCTTGAGTGCCGGGTGATTAACCGTGATTAGGCCGCCTCCTTGGGTGATCGAAACGTTCTCCCGCACTTGCGTTACTTTTGCTTCCGGTTCTGGATCGTTTCCACCACGATCAAGGCTGTATTGCTTGATTCCAAGAAAACCGATCGTATTGCAAATCAAGAAGTCATCTTGCAGCTCTTCGGGAAAATGTTGCGATGACAGAATCTCGTTCGCGGCAACAGGGCGGAACTCCTTTGTGAGCAGCGTGTGCATTTTGAATCCGTTGCCCTCAGGACGCACCTGATAGGACCGCCCCCCCGTTCCGTCATTGGCATAGCAGTAGCCCCACTTGTCGAAACTGGTTCCGTGCGGGTTTGGGCTGTTCCCAGCATGGGGTGTAATGGCGAAGGTACGCGGATTAAAGCGGTACATCCCCGATGACCCAATGTTCAAGTTTGGTTTCCACGGCGTCTCATGGTTGTGAACGAGGAAAATTCCGCTTTGCCAGTAAATTCCACCATCCGGCCCCATGATCAGGTTGTTGGCCGCGTGGTGAGTGTCGGCAGTCCCAAGACCCTGAAGCAGTGGGTAACGAATGTCTGCTTTGTCGTCACCATCTGTGTCCTTAAGGAACAGCAAGTCTGGGCCTGATGTGACGATCACACCTCCACCCCAGAATTCGAATCCGAGGGGATTGTGAACGTGCGCAAAAATCTTTCGCTTGTCCGCAACACCATCACCATCCGTGTCTTCGAAAATCATCAGACTGTCATTCATCTCTTTGCCAGGTTCCCACTTTGGATAGGTATTCCAGCTCGCAGCCCAGAGTCGTCCTTTCGCATCGACCTGAAGTTGCACGGGGTTGGCTAAGTCCGGAAACTGTTCTTCTGACGCAAAGACGTTCAGCTCATAACCTTCCGGAACAGCGATTTTTGCCCGCGATTCCTCAGCAGACAAATAGTCAATGCTGCCTTCTTTCGCAGCACTGGAACTCGCACTTCCACCACCAACATTCGAAATAACCTTGATCGGCGGTGGAACGTTGCTGTCATCGATTTCGTAGGGCTTGTTCGAGGCTACCGCCCAGATTGCCTGGTCTCGATTGCCCGTCATAACGTCCAGCATTACGAGTTCATGCTTGAGCACATCAGCGTTGCTTTGGCCGTCAACGAACTTAAGACCTGAGCGGCCACCCCAAATGTCGTTGCCGTCGGTCGCGTGATATCGGTTGTGCCAATGCCAATTCTTGTCCTCCACTGCCTGATACAAAGCGGGGCTTGCTTCACTTGTCACTCCAGTCAAGGACATCGAAATGATATCGGCAAGCTTGCGGTAACCTTTTGCGTTAAGGTGAATCCCATTGAGAGTGAAGCGGTCACCGCTGCTGCGATATAGCTCCAGCGACGGGGTGTACAAGTCAACAAATGTTTGTCCCGTTTCCTTCGCTGCCCGCTTGGTTGCCTCCGTATACAGAGCCAGGTTCTCGTTGAGCTCAATTCCGTCAGGCAAATGGCGATCTCCCTTGTTCTCGAAGGCGATGGGACTGAAAAGCACAAACCTGAGATCAACGCCTTTCTCTTTTCGCAGGGCTGAATAACGCTCGACTAACTTGATCAGTTCGCCTTCATAGGCTTCGGCTCCGCCCGGTCCTGCGAATGATTCGTTGTAACCATAGAAAACAAACACAACGGAAGGCCCCACATGCTGGAGGTATTCAGCATCATTCGTAAACCCCTTGTTACGCGGTCGTTTGTTGACCATGTCGCCGGCAAAACTCATATTACGAAAGCTTACGTTTTTGCCTGCGAGCTGAGCTTGCAAATTCGCCTCTACCCATGGATCGTGTTGCATACGATCGGCAAGGCCATTGCCATAAACGGCAACAACATCGTTGGCTTGAAAGGAAAACGGTTCGACCGCAGCAGATGGCATGACAACCACGAACTGCACCGCGGAAAACAGCAACATCAGAAGTGCCATGGGACGCTTCAGGAGGGTTGTTTCACTAAGGTTCATACGCTTGTTCAATTGCTCTGGGGGGAAGGTCAAATTGTATATTCGGGGCCGGGGTACCCGACGAATTGCAGTCGGATGGAGAGTGCGAGACGGCTGCTCAGAATGGAGCCGCCTGTCCGGTTCCCCTGATTGTACTCGCAAACGCCAAGGATTGAGAATCCGACTGTCCACGGGACTTACTTCAAAAATAGCTCCCTTACCGAACAAAACCGGCGTTTTGCGTTACTAACAAAACATACCAGACCTAGGCAAAACCTGCTTAACTGTTGAAATCGCCGTGTCTCGCACCCCGTTCCAACAGCAGGGAGGCGGAATTAACCGCCAAGCCTGTCGATCATCTGCGTTTTCAAGCTCGCGAATTTACTTAACCGGTGCCGTTTTATTAAGGAATCACCGCACGACGACGCCGGAGGGCCCTTTCACATTTTAAAAACCAACCGCACTGTATGCCAAACGGACCTCGGGTAAAGAAAACCAACGGCATGGGGCCGACGCTAAGATGCTGTGTACCGCCCAGATTGATGCCTCTGTTTTGGAAAACCTGCTTCCTTCAGGCAATGAATCCCAGTGTTGTCCGGACTGCAACACGCACATGTCGCTCTCGGGCAAAATGAGCGAGTTTTCCCCTTGCAAGCGGAAAAACGGTCTTCAAGCGTGATTTGACTCTTGCCGATAGTACTGCGACGGAGTCCAATAGGGACAGGTTTTAAAATTTACGAAGTTCTGGAGCTAAGCTCATGAAGCGAAACGCAGTGCTATTGCAAGTTGCTTTACTTGCGTTGGTAGGGTGCACAGGTGGCACGTCTCCCGTGGCAACACCGAGCGTCGAAAACGAAGTTTCCGATGTAGCCGAAAACGCAGGCGATAATAGTGGCGTCGCCACGCTCGTTAGCCTCAAAGTGCCGAACATGCACTGAGGTGGCTGTGCCGCCTCGGTCCGAGGCGCTCTGACCAAAATCCCCGGTGTTGTCAACATTACGACAGACATCGCGGGTCGAAACTGTACCTTTGAGCTGACAGATCCAAGCGTTGACTACAAGGCAGAGTTAAAGAAGTACGCTGAAACGAATAGCCATCTCGCTGACTACACCATTCAGTAATCGATTAGCTAAACTTCTTTCATTGATAAACAACAATGCCCGTCGGTTTTTCCCGGCGGGCGTTTTCTTTGCCGCTCACGGCTGGTAGATGTCGTCCGAGAGAAGGCTTCGCGATTGCATTCAGAGGCTGCAGCGGCTTCCAATCGGACGTCGAGCTTATGCTCAGAATAGAGTTTGAGCAGTTCTGCGTAAACGTTTCAACGCTATGCCCGTTCGATTAACCAAAGATAAAGATGCTGGTCTTTACAAACCTTGTTCAACATTCCCGGTGCCTTACGCCAAAATTCTTACGGTCAGTTTAATTAACACAGAGCCAGCGAGCAGGTGCTGCGCCTAGCTCCTCTTGAATAATCTCGCTTTGGAAGTCACGAAATTCATGGGCTAAGCACAACGGGCTTTAACACCACTAGATTAGCGATTGGAACGTCGGCGTCCTTCGCACCAGAAACGGCTTGCTCTTCTTTGTATCTTATACATGGGGTCGCGGCGGGAGTTAGGATCAAACGCGTCTAAATCGGGTCGTTTTGTGATGCCGCTCATTGATTCATGATAATGGCTGCTACATCCACGGCTGTTATTCGCTAGCGGGTTCGCTTCTTGGAAACCACGCGACCCTGAAAAAGCAAGGCAAACCTCACCCGCTAAGAATTCAAGCCGTCCTCCCTGCCGCGGTCAAATCGTTGCTTGGTGTGCCGCATAGACATCGACGCTGGCTGGCATGAACCACAGCGGCATTTGACGCAGACGGGATTACCCATGTCGAATTGCGGGTTAGAATGAAGGCTTAGGCTAAGCCATTCAGCACTCATGCAGATCGAATGACAGTGGCTGCCACGAAATGATGCTTTCACTCGACGAAGGAATGGCATGCGAAGAATTAGCTTTTTGCTTTTGCTTGGTATTCTCGCGACACGACTTTTCTCACCGGCTGCAGTCGCGATACAGCCGCAGGTACCGCAAAAACCAAATGTATTGTTCCTGGCCGTGGACGACATGAACGACTGGATAGGGTGTCTCGACGCGAAAACGAAGGCGTTCACGCCTAATTTCGATCGACTCGCAGCTCGAGGAGTCTGTTTTACAAATGCACACACAGCAGGGGTTTTTTGCGCCCCCAGTCGCGCCGCCATTTTCACAGGGCAGTTCGCCTCTACAACCGGATGTTATCGCACGGCAAATTACTTCAAAACAAGTCCTAAGATCGAGCCACTGCAACAAAGCTTTTCTACGGCAGGCTACAAAACGCTGGGTGCCGGGAAGCTATTTCATCATCCCGTGGGCGCGATAGACATCCGTGGCTGGGATGAGTTTTTCCTGCGGACCGCGGCCCAACGGCAGAACGGCTGGGCCTTGGATTCTTGGGGGCGAGACACCCCATTCCCCCAGCCCTTCCCAAATAGCGTCTACAACCGTGGAAAGGAAATCACCGGCGGATTGTTTCTTGAGTGGGGCGCAATCCCCAACGGAAGAGAAGACGAAATGGCCGACTCACAACGAGTCAATTGGGCTGTGGAACAATTGAGCCAGCAACATGATCAACCGTTCTTCCTTGGGGTCGGGATTTATGCTCCGCACTTTCCTAATTATTGCCCTCAGCAATATTTTGATTTGTACGA
>DOPG01000251.1 GCA_003513555.1 Rhodopirellula sp.
CAGGCATTTGCCACGTTGATCGAAGGGATGGACAAGTCACTGGGTGACTTGCTGGATCACTTTGATGCTCTGGGAGTTGCGGAAAACACTCTTGTGTTCTTTCTGGGTGACAATGGTTCCGATGCTCCCTTGGGGCATCAGCATGCGGTAGCGTGTGCCGCTCCGCTGCGTGGCAAAAAAGGTGCTCATTACGAAGGTGGCATGCGGGTTCCATTCATTGCAGCGTGGGCCAAGGAGAATGCGAACAATGCGAATCAGAAACAGTTGGTCATTCCACCGGGAAGTCTGCAAACCCAAGTCGCCGCTGTGCAGGATCTGTATCCCACGATCGCGAAAGTGACAGGCGCTGCATCACCCCAAGGCCATGCTGTTGACGGAGTCGACCTTTCGAAACTGTTGACTGCCGCGCCGGACGATTCACGCGATCAGGTTTTTCTGATGCACTATCCGCATTCGCCTCATCGCAGTGATTACTTCACCACTTTGCGTGACGGAGACTGGAAAGTGATCTATCACTACATTCCGTCCAAGGGCTCCGAGGGTGAACGCTATCAGCTTTACAATCTTGCATCAGACCCGTTTGAATCAACCAATCTTGCGGATCAGGAACCTGCCGTGTTGCGAGAGATGGTCGGAAAACTGAAGTCAGGATTGGAAACACATCAAGCTTTGTATCCGGTTTCACCAGACGATGGCAAAACGCCACTGGTTCCTGTGATTCCTTGATTGTTTGCCTGGATGATCGAGCGTTGGTTCCACACCAAACCCTGGATCGTAATCCCGCCGGCCATCAGAAATTTCTGATGGCCTCGAAATTCATTTGGATAGCGGGCAACTCAGTCACTCAAGAGCGCCTGACTTCAAGAGCGGCTGCGACCTGATTTAACGATCTCATCGAGTTGTTTCTTGAGTCGTTCTGCAACTTCAGGATGTTGATCGATCACGTTCTTCTTTTCGGCAGGATCATTTTCCAGGTCGAAAAGCTGGAGTTTTGGCACTTTGGTGTTAGCCAGCTGTTTTTCGACCACCACGTTACGTGCAAAATTCTTGCCGTACCGATGCAGTTTCCATTTACCGCTGCGCAGCGCCAGTGTTCCGTTATTGCCATTGTCCTGCTGAACCAGATGATCACGACCTTTGGCGTCTTTGTCGCCAAGCATGGCGCCGATCACGTCGAAGCTGTCGAGGTATCCGTCCGAGGTGAGCTTCTGGTCAGTCAAGGCGGCCAGACTGCCTGCCAAGTCGATGGTGCAGACGACTTCGTCGCTGGTTCCCGGAGCAATGCGTCCTTTCCAAGATGTGATGAAGGGAGTGCGTGTGCCGCCTTCATAGACACTGTATTTTCCACCGGTGAATGGACCACCGGCTCGGTGATTCCCCACTTTTTCAAGGGCTTCGTCTTTGTAGCCGTCATCCATCACAGGACCGTTGTCGCTGCAGAACACGACCAAGGTGTTTTCGGTCAGGTTAAAGCGATCCAGAGTTTTCATCAATTCACCGACACACCAATCGAGTTCGACGATCGCATCACCCCGGAAACCGAGTGAGGTCTTTCCCTGAAAACGTTCGTGCGGGATTCGCGGAACATGGATGTCATGTGATGAGAAGAAAAGAAAGAAAGGTTCTTTCTGATGGTCCTCGATGAACTCAACTGATTTCTCGACCCACTTATCTGCGAGGTCCTCATCGCGGAATCGGGCAGCATGTCCACCTGTATAGAATCCGATTCGACTGATGCCATTATGGATGGTTGAATTGTGACCATGGGACCAGTCCATCTTGAGCGTGTCGCGATGAGTTTGCCCGGTTGGATGATCAGGGCTGGGTTTTTTCTTACCGACCCACAGAGGGTCTTTGGGATCGAGGTTCGGTACGCGATGATCGTGGACGTAAACTTGAGGCACGCGATCGTTGGTTGTTGGTAATAGAAAACAGGTATCAAAGCCAATTTCGAGAGGGCCTGGCTTCAGCTCGCCATTCCAGTCTGGACCCTCGGGACCCCCGAGTCCCAAGTGCCATTTTCCAATCACGGCAGTTGCATACCCGGCTCGCTGAAGCATCGTGCCAATCGTCTCTGTCCCGGGTTTGATGATTGCCGGGGCAGTGGGTGGCGCGATTCCAGTACGTTCACCACGAAAGGCGTAGGTGCCGGTCAACATTGAATAGCGTGTGGGCGTGCACGTGGATGCCGAGCAATATCCGTTGGTGAATCGCAATCCGCCAGCAGCGAGTCGATCAATGTTGGGGGTTTCCAGTGAAGTTGCTCCGTAACATGACAGATCACCGTAACCGAGGTCATCCGCCATGATCACAACCACATTCGGTTTTTCACTGTGAGCGGCAGAGGACAGAATCAGCGTAAAGCAGGCAATCAGGACCGGGGTCCACAGTGCACGGGGCATATCATTTCTCGTGAGGAAGGAAACATGGGGCAGAAAGCATGAGGCAGGGGAGTGCCAATTCACATTGTAAGTCAGAAATCCTGAAACTACAGACGACTGTAAGGGGATTTCTGTGTGTTCCTGCCATCAGATGCACATCGACGAAACTTCGAATCATGGTCAATGGCCACGTTTGGGCTCACTGCGGATCGAATTGGTTGGGTGTTCGCCGCACGGGTCAGACCAAGGTGGACGCGATGCCATCTCATTCATTGTGTCGGCCGGCTAGCGGCCCGGAATCACAGATCATTACCTGCCATTACTTAGTTGGTGCGCTGCTGCTCGTTGCCGCAGAGGCACTTTTTTGCAGCAAGGAGGCGATCAGCCGCCGGACTTTTTGCAATTGCTGTAAATCAAATTTTCGATTCAGCGATCGGCCAACACCTTCATAAGTCGCTTCCAGTTCGGAATCCCATTCTTTTGAGACAATATCGAGAGCGGTTTCGCCCTTCGAATTCTTTGCATTACTGTTGCCCCCTTCTTCCAGTAGCAGTTTGACCAGAGTTTCATCTCCAAAAAAAGCAGCGAGATGAAGAGGGGTATTCCCATCTGGTCCCTTTAGCGTGACATCGGCGCCGCGTTCGATCAGTAACTGAGCTGAGCTTGGGTGATCCTGAAGAATGGCGTTACGTAGAGGTGTCCCACCTCGGCGTCCCTGTTTAGCGTTCACGGCAACGCCAGCGTCAAGGAATCGTTTGATGGCGGCATTGTCACCGGCGGAAGCTGCTGCCCAGATATCGTTGATGGGGGTCGACGAGCGTCGTGGTTTCAATTGGGCTGCCATGGCAGGATCGAGTTTTGATCCTTTGGAAAGGCAGTAGAGTTTTGAAGCCGTGCGGATTAGCACTTTATCACCCACTACAGCAGGACAGGCGATGCACAGTTCATCGAGTTCATTGCGAGCCACAATTTCGAAATCTTCACCCGCTTTGATTACGTAGGTGAGGCCATCTTCACTGAGGCAGAACAGGTATCCGTTGTATGCAAATGGTGATGCTGTAAAGGAACCCGAAGGCGAGAATCTTTTCTTGCCATAGACTTGTTCACCTGTACGAGCATCGTGGCAAGTCAGGAATCCTTGATCGTACAGTGTATAGAGATAATCACCGTAAACAGTTTGGCTGGGATTGTAGGAAGACGAAGTCGCCTGGTACCACTCAATGAACTCACTGTCGGTGTAATCTCCCTTCGGGGTGATGTTGCCGCTTGCGCCTGGTTTGATTGCAAAGGTCGGCCGGTGGGAGTCACCCACGTATCCAGATGCGATGTAGCACATTCCGTGCCCGCTCATCGGTGAGGGGATGACAAGGTTTGACATCTGTCCATCAAATTCCCACAGTAATTCACCAGCCAGCGAATAGCTGCGATTGGACTTTTTACCGGGCACGATGATTTCAGTGCGTTGTTCATTTTGCCAGACCAATGGAGTTGCCCAGGAATGGGTTTCGTTGCGGTCCTGCTTCCAAAGCTCTTTGCCAGTCTTTGCATCAAAGGATGCGATCCATGATTTTTCAAGATTGTCATAGACGACAAACACTTGGCCATCATGCACGATGGGGGAGGCCGCGGCGCCATAGTCCATGAAAGTCTTTCTGGGTTCTATATCGCGTGACCAAAGCATTTCGCCATCCAGGTCGTAACAGTACAGACCGACATCGCCGAACAGGACGTAGAGTCGCTCGCCGTCCGTGGTAGCCGTTTCTGCTGCATAGGTGCTCTTGGGATGTCGGGGCACTTTTGGTGCACCTGTATGGGATTCACGTTTCCAGACTTCCTGACCGGTGTTCAAATCAAAGCAATAAACGAGCCAATGGTGGATCCCTTTACCCGGATCCCGTACTCCTTGGCCCAGATAGAGTCCTTTGCTGGGGACCAGGTTCTGTTCGTCACTGACAACGGTGGTTAGAAAAACCTTGTCTCCCCAGACGATCGGGCAGGACCATCCCCAACCTGGCAGGTCGATTGCCCAGCGGACGTTTTCAGTTGTGCTCCACCGCATCGGTAAATTGGCATTGTCTTTTGCGACGCTATTTCCATCTTCGCCACGGAAGCGGGTCCAATGATCGACACCGTGGACCATTGAAAGGGGGCTGAGTATCAGACAGGCAGCGAACCCAATCACTCGAAGCATAATTCGAATCCAGTAAAGAGAATGAAAATGGTGTGCAGAGAAACCGGTGCAGGGCAGGGCAGGGTAGTACCGTTTTTCAGACAACCGAACCACCTGTCACTGTGGTGACAGGTTACTGGTCTACAGTCTGGTTGGGTTAGGCGCTCACCTTACTGCTCCGTTTCAATGCAATACAGATGCCTGGCGCCTCGCAGGAACAACTGAGTACCCGCTAGAGCAGGTGAGGCATCAACTCGTTCGTCAAGTTTGTTGACGGCTGTGACTTTGTATTCCCGGCCGCGTTCTAGAACAAGCGTAGTGCCGTTACGTCCCGTCAAATACACATGTCCGCCAGCTCCGACGGGCGATGCGTAGATATTGGAAAGTTCACCGACGCGTTCTGGGCCGAACGCAACCTCGCCGGTTTTTGCATCCAGGCATGTAAGAATTGACTGATTCGATTGGTTGTAATAGAGAAGTCCCTCATACAGCAGCGGGGAAGGAACGTAGGGTGT
>DOPG01000216.1:0-6687 GCA_003513555.1 Rhodopirellula sp.
AAAGGTGCTGACCCGTCTGACGGTGACGGAGTGCACTTGATTCACCTTGATGGCGTCAGGCTGGCGTCAGTGATCACAGGGGTAGGAGAGTACAAGGGTTTGCAATTCTCGGAGGACGGGTCGAAGTTGGCCTTCCTCACCAACAAGGATGACTACGATGCAGAGACACCATCGTGGAGCTTGCTATTGGCAAACACCCGAGGTGGCGCCGCAAAAAAAATTGCAGGTGAAGGTACTGAGGGGATCCCTTATCAATGGTGGGTGGCGCCTCAGTCGAGTCTCCGTTTTGCAGAGGATGGAACCCGGCTTTACTTTGATACAGCTCCGATATCCATGGATGTGTTGCAGGAACGCAAGGAAGGGAACGAAGGCGACAAGAAAATGGATGACGAGGCTGACGCCAGCAAAAAAGCAAAGCTGGATCTTTGGCACTGGAAGGACCCACTGTTGCAACCGCAACAATTGCTGCAGGCCGAAACGGAGCGTAAACGTCGCTATCGGGCCGCGTTTGTGTTCAAGAGCAGCAAGGTTGTCCAATTGGCGAACCGTGCCGTTCCGTCGGTTAGCATTGACTACCGGTCCACGGCAAAGGTTGCCGTCGCGAACACAAATCTACCTTATCGCAAGACATTATCCTGGGATTATCCGGGCTATCAGGATGTGTATGTCATCGATCTGGATACAGGTGCACGCGAAAAGGTGCTGGAACGTGTGAAGTGGAACGCTGCGATGTCACCTTTGGGGAAGTACCTCACATGGTTCGACGCGGAACAACGAAAGTGGTTTGCTAAGTCGGTACGAAGCGGGAAGTCAAAAGCCGTGTTGGTCAGCAGAGGAATCCGCTTCCCTCTGCAAGACGAGTTGCACGATACGCCCAACTTAGCGCGTGCCTATGGCAGTGCCGGATGGCTGACCAAAGATGAGGGATTTTTGATTTATGACCGGTATGATCTCTGGAAACTTGATCCGGCGGGAAAACTTCCTGCTGTGTGTGTGACTTCTGGTGTGGGTCGAAAGCAAAATATTCAGTTTCGGTATCAGCAGTTGGATTCCAGCAAGCCAGCGATCGACCCCACCAGAAAAATGATTCTGTCGGCATTTCAGACGAAAACCAAGGCAAGCGGGTACTACTCACTGGATCTAAGTGTCAGCGGAGTGGAAAAGGGGAAGGATGCAAAGCCGGCGTTGCGGCGTTTGATCATGCTGGACGAGCGGTTATCGGGGCTTGAAAAGGCAAAGCAAAGTGATCGTGTCGTGTTCACTCGCAGCACCTTTCGGCAGTGTCCTGATGTTTGGACAAGTACTTTGTCGTTTCGAGAGATAAGCCGGGTTAGCAATATCAATCCTCAACAGAAGGATTATTCCTGGGGCACGGCAGAGCTTGTCCATTGGCGTGCGAAAGATGGGCAAAAGCTCGACGGCATCCTGTTGAAACCCGATGACTTCGACCCTGCGAAGAAATACCCGATGATGGTTTATTTCTATGAACGTAATTCGGATAATTTGCATCGGTATTACACCCCAGCTGCAGGGCGTTCGATCATTTGCCACAGTTTTTATGTCAGTCGCGGCTATTTGGTATTCATCCCCGATATTCCATACAAGACTGGGGAGCCCGGACCTAGTGCCGTGAACGCTATTTTGCCTGGAGTAGAGCACTTGGTAACAAAAGGATTCGTTCATAAGGACCGAATCGGCATGCAGGGGCATAGTTGGGGAGGCTATCAAACAGCGTACTTGGTAACACAAACCGACATGTTTGCTTGTGCCGAGTCCGGAGCGCCTGTCAGCAACATGACAAGCGCGTATGGAGGTATCCGCTGGGGCAGCGGGCTGAGCAGAATGTTTCAATACGAACGGACCCAAAGTCGAATCGGTGAAGATTTATGGGCAGCGCGTGATAAGTACATAGCTAACTCACCACTGTTTTTTGCAGACCGGGTCAATACACCTCTGTTGATTCTTCACAATGACGAAGATGGCGCTGTACCTTGGTATCAAGGCATCGAATTGTTCGTTGCGCTTCGTAGGCTGGGCAGACCTGCATGGATGCTCAATTACAATGGTGAGCCACACTGGGTGATGGATGACCACAACCGTCGTGATTTTGCGACTCGGATGCAGCAGTTCTTCGATCACTACTTGATGGATGCGCCGGAGCCGGAATGGATGGCTGTTGGAATTCCTGCTGTCAAAAAGGGTGACAGCTTTGGACTGGAATTGCTTGAACCGGAGAAATAAGGCGGATGGGGTGAGGCCCACTTTTAGAGGCAAGCCATAGTGCGAGATCGACCCGTTGCCCGCCGCAAGTCAGGCGGGCAGGTAGGTGCTTTGCGTCTGCGAGTAGGCTCGTGGGGATGCGATTGGCAAATGCGGAGCGTTTGGAGTGCGTGGAGCGGTGTCTGGAACTCGTCAGTTTGTTCAGCAGACTAGGGGTTTTCTTCGCTGCAACTGTTGATGAAAGAATTTTTTCGTCGTGCGAGGGTTGCGGCGAATGTTGCTGTTCGATGACCGATGCTTCAAGCTAGTTGACTTGAAAGCACCGTTTTCTTCCTCTTGCAGCGCTTACGGGATGCAAAATCGTCCTTGGCGGTTTGGCAGCGTCTGCTTTGCTTGGGTTGAAGGTGACAGACGGCCGCGAAAGCAAAGCATTTTTCGCGTGTTCACCGATGTTCAGGGGCTGTTTGCATGGCTAGTCTGACCTGCCTTACGGACATATTCTTTCCTTTGCATTGAGGAGGCGTTTTGATTCCATGCCCGATTTCTATCAACACGATTTGGTCACAACGATTCATGACCTGCATACTGGAAAGCTGAATCGGCTTGAAGACATGCTGCGTGAGGCCACGCAGCAAAATCCGGTAGGACTTGTGTTACCGGTCACGGCATCAGACATGCGTGCCGAGTCTTTTGGGCGAATCGTTAATGAACTGTTGGGTGCGGACTACATCGACACAATTGTGATTAGTCTGGGAGTTGCTCCCGAGTTTGGAGACTACCAGGAGACGATTGAGAAGATCGCACCGTTGGGAGAGCGTGCCAAAGTGCTTTGGACTGACGGGCCTGAGATACAGTCCTTGTATAGCGAATTGATTGATGCTGGCATCGCTGTGTCGACCCCAGGCAAAGGGCGAAGCGTTTGGACAGCGTTTGGGTACTTGTTGGCTGATCCACGGATCGAAACATTTGTTTTGCATGATTGTGACATCGTCGATTATGACCGGTTACTGTTAGCTCGATTGTGTTTACCGATGGTACACCCCGGGTTGGATTTCGAGTTTTGCAAAGCTTATTACGCGAGAGCCACGGATCGCATGCACGGTAGAGTGGTGAGGCTATTGGTTGCTCCGCTGCTGCGTGCTCTGATGAAAATTTATCCTAACAGCGAGTTCCTGCGTTTCTTGGGGAGTTTCCGTTATCCTCTTTCTGGTGAGTTTTCGCTAACTCGCAATTTGGCGAGAACAAATCGGATTCCTTCTGATTGGGGACTGGAAGTCGGCACCTTGGCAGAGGTTTATCGCAATACTTCGTTGAAACGTGTTTGTCAGACTGACCTATGTAGGCTGTATGAGCACAAGCATCAGGAATTTTCGATTGAGGAAAAGAACGCTGGATTGATGCGGATGGCCACCGATATTTTGACCACGATTTATCGGACCTTGGCAAGTCAGGGAGTGTTGCTTAGCGATGCGACGTTCACGTCATTGCGTGCGTCTTATCGTCGGATGGCGCAGGATTGTATTCGGCAGTACGCAGCGGATGCCGTGATCAATGACCTGTCATTTAATCGTCATGTCGAAGAGATGTCGATTGATGCATTTGCAGATTGTATTACAACTGCGTCAGAGATCTTTCGAGCGGACCCTCGGGGTGCTGAAGCGATTCCCAATTGGACACGCGTGCGAGCGGCGTTTCCGGAATTCACTCATAAGCTGCGAGAAACGACTTGAGCCGCTAGCAGCTACCTTTGGGATTAAGCAGGAGGCATGACGAGCTTTATCGCATCGGCGGTTTGGAGGTGTGGCGGCCGCGTCCGTGCCTCAAGTGGACCGCTGGGTTGCTTTCTCTTCAGCCGCACTTGGCTTGAGATACCGCGGAACGAGCATCATGGGATCGCTGAATTGTTGTTGCGACGCAGCTCGGATGGCTAGCAAACCAACACCGATTGCGTCGCATTCTCGGGGCAAAGCGTCTACTGAACGGGCGCCCAGCGGCTTTTCATCACCCGTCACGGCGATCGTTTGCAGTTTTTCTTTCAGTTGGGTTTCCCATTGTTCTTGGGGGAGGATTTGGGTTGTCCCCGGATGCGCTGTCCAGTGCATCGGGATCACAGAGGGATCGGGTAGTAGGGTGCATCGATCAAATTTTCCGACGAACACTTGACCACGGTAAGCATTCAGGACGGCCCAAATGTGTTGGCACCCGGAATGCTCATGGAGAGCAGCGGCTGCGATGGCTGCGAGTGAGTCGACCGCTACGAGTGGCAATTGTAGAGCGTAACACAGCGTTTTTGCCGTTGTAACGCCGATTCTGAGTCCAGTAAAGGATCCGGGACCATCAGCAACGGAGACCATCGAAGGGGGGCAACCTTCCTGTTTGCACCAGTCCAGGATCTCTTTCAGGGCTGGTGCGAGGGTCGAAGCAGACCTCTGATCCGGACTTAAGTTCACCTTCCGCATAATGCGTTGACCCCGCAAAACTGCCACCGAACCCAATCTTCCTGTGGTTTCGATTGCGACATGGGCGATATCAAGAATGGGGAAATCTGCCGACAACGTCGAGTTGGTGGGATTGCTGTTAATTTTTGATTCCCCTTACAATCAGAGTTGTACAAGCAACATTACGGCCCGATGCGGTCCGTCTACATTAGGAAACACCGGTGAAGCGAGCGCTCATAAGCGACATCCACGGCAATCTGGAGGCACTTGAGGCGGTGCTGGCTGATATCCAGCAGGTCTCAGTGGATGAAATCTACTGCCTCGGTGACATCATTGGCTACGGGCCCAACCCGTGTGAATGCCTCGATCTTGTCATTAAAAATTGTAAAGCCACCATTCTGGGGAATCATGATCAGGCCGCGTTGTTCGACCCGGATGGTTTTAATCCAATGGCCCTGCAGGCGATCTATTGGACGAGGGATCAATTGGATAACGGTCCTGGTACTCCAGCGATGGTGAATCAGCGCTGGGATTTTCTGGGTGAACTGCCTCGCCACCTCGACGAAGGCGAGTTCCGCTTTGTTCATGGCTCGCCACGCGATCCTACCAATGAGTACGTTTTTCCTGAGTACGTCTTCGATCAGCGGAAAATGGAAATTTTGTTTGGTAAAGTCCAAAATTATTGCTTCATGGGGCACACGCACTTACCAGGGGTATTCACCACTCAGTGTGAATTCATCTCGCCTGATGAATGTGATTACTCCTACACATTTGGCAGGGAAAAGGTGTTGGTCAACGTCGGCAGCGTCGGCCAGCCACGAGACGACGATAATCGATCCTGTTACGCGATCCTTGATACGGATGCCAAGGTGTTGGAATACAGACGCGTTGAGTACGATATTAACAAGACCTCCAACAAGATCTACGCGATTGCCGATCTGTCTGATGCTCTAGGTGACCGCCTGAAGCACGGGCGAGGGAATAGTCGCGTCGACTGGCGGTGTTGCCGCTTTGACATCAAAAAGGAGACCTGCGATCTTGCGGTGACGTACCGGTTGCTGCCTGGATCCGTGTCGGTCACCGCCGCGAGCCGGCGGGATCTTGTCGGGACTCACTTGTCAGCCTCTCTACTTCGTTCGATTTCTTTGACCGCGTTTCCTGTGACCGCCGAATTTTGTTGTGACTAGAACCGCAATCGTTAGCGATATCCACGGAAACCTGGCTGCACTGGAAGCAGTCTTGGAAGATATTGGCAAGCAGAACGTGGACCGTATTGTCTGCCTTGGGGATGTGATTGGTTACGGACCAGCCCCCAGCCAATGCATTGATGCTGCCATGAAGTTTGAGTTCTGCATTCTTGGGAACCACGACAGCAGCGCTTTATTTGATCCCGAAGGATTCAATGTAGCCGCTGAACAGGCCATTTTTTGGACGCGTGCCCAGATCGAATGCAATCAAGACGGACCCGAGGCGGGCCGGGAACGAATGAAATTCATTTGTGGATTGCCGCGTATGGTTGATGAGGGAAATGCCTTGTTTGTTCATGGGTCACCCCGTGGACCCACGAACGAGTACGTTTTTCCTGAAGACACGCAAAATGTGAAGAAGATGGAGAAGTTGTTTTCCATGGTGTCGCGCATCTGTTTTCAGGGACACACGCATGTGCCCGGCGTCTTCACTCAGGACTTGCGTTTTGTTCGCCCAACCGCAACCGGCAGCGGCTACGAGATTCAAAAGGATGATCAGCCAATGATGGTCAACGTTGGTAGCGTTGGACAGCCGCGCGATGGTGATCCGCGTAGTTGCTATGTTGTGTATGACGAGAACGTCATTGAATTCCGCCGTGTTGAATATGATATTGAACGCACTGTCCGTGAGATCAATGCACAGCCTGAGCTAGATGAATACCTCGGACTGCGTCTCCGTGAAGGACGCTAGGATAAATCAGCCATCTGGTGGCTAACCAGCGTGATCCCATCTGTCATGGCACACTGCCAGGGATAGAATGCCTGTGGCAAACAAAGCAGGG
>DOPG01000216.1:7022-14158 GCA_003513555.1 Rhodopirellula sp.
TGGCTTGTTTCGGTTGCACGTGGACTGCTCTGCTTAGGCGCGTTTTCCGGCGGGATTGCCAACCGAGAGCCTCAATATGAAAAGGTGAGCAGATGAAGCAGTTTTGCCATACTGGTTGAAGGACAAAAGGTTTTTGGGAAAAAGAAGACCATACGTTGGTTAGGTTGTCAGGGTACTGTTTTGATGGGTGAGTGTGGGATAACGCAGGGGAGCATTCCCGAAAGTGGTGGCTCCGCGAGTCAACATGGAGTGGGCTAGCAAGAGAAAGCGAATGGGCGTTTCTGTATCCAGCCTCATTGTTATGCGTCTCACTAATAGGAGCTTAAAGGCAGGTGCTAGCTTTAGTTTCCATAGCGATATCTGCGTGCGCAGTTTGTGTGCTTCCGTTTATGGTGAGTGGTTTGCTCGCCGTGAATGATATGAGGCGAGGTCGCTATCGTTTAACTGGACGCGTTTGTCAGGTTGCCGCGATCCTCACGGTTTTGTATTCGCTGGCTATCTGGATCGTTCAGTCGCCTATGACAATCGCAACGGCAGATGAGCTGTTTCATTGGCTGCTTGTGGTTGCTCTGTTGGATCTGGCTTTAATGTGTTGTGTTGGCGTCTTTTCCTTGTTGGGTTACTTAGCGGGATCCAAGTGGGGAAGATCGAGGACTGGAGAATGGGGGCGTTCTCAGTTGCGGATGTCTGAGGTGACTGCTACGGTGGCTGAAGAGACAGGGAATCCGTATCAAATCCCACGTGGATGAGTTGAGGCTAGCGAATAAAGGGTGCCACATTGCCAAGGGGAAAGTTGAATCTTTCAGAGTGGCGAGGGTTTTGTTACAAGATGCTGGGTCTCAGCGAGCAAAGATCAGTTCGATGGGGCGGTGATCGCTTGTAGTTTGATCATCGGGAAAATCATTTGGACGCACAATAACGCGGCATTCAATCCCCCATTCTTTTGCGGCCCCCGCAGCGAAGGCCAGATCAAGCATCGAATCTGGATAATTATCGATTCCGTCCCCGTCACGATCTGACCAGTTTGTGTCAATGAAAGTTTCCGGGGCCAGCCATGACCAGACATTATCACGCACCATTTCGTCAAAGGCAGCGTTGCCCTTCATTTTTCGGTAGTCAAAATCCATATTGAAGTCGCCGAGGGCGATCACGGGAACGTCTTGGTCGCGCGCCCACTCGCGAAGTCCGGCAGCTTGCTGCTGGCGAAAGTCAGCATTGCCTCTCGCAAGATGATTAGTCATCACGATCATTTGTTGACTGGAATTCCTGTCTTGAATTCTCACGAATAATGGCGATCGATGGTTACCTGTATTCAAGATGTGCCTACGATGCTGAGTCAGTTCCTTGCTGTCGAGTAGTTCGTAACGAGCTTTTTTGACGAAGATCTGTAAGCGATCGGCGCGTCCCGTCTTGCCGTGAACTTCATGGTATTGGTTGGCGAGAGCCGAGCTATAGCGTTCAAAGCTGTGTTGGCTCACTTCGCTGAGACAGATGACGTCATAGCCTATGAATTCAGCGAGCTGTACGCTGATGACGGCGGGGTCGTTTCCCCCGGATTCTACATTCCATGCGAGAAGCCGAACCTCGTTGGGGGGGACTTGCGGAAATTTACTGTTGTCCGCACGCGTGGTCAGTTGGTCGTTCGTGATTTGAAGCGGTCGTCTGTCGGTTGGGGCGAGGATGGAACCTCCAGACGCATTGCTGGTGTGAGCATGACTGTTCTCAACGTTTGGTACGGACGCCCCTGGCTGGGGTGGTGAACAACCTGAACTGATTAGCGCAGCAGTAATTGAAAGGACAGCGGTAATGTACTTGTGGGAAAGACGCATGAGGGGCGGTTGCAGTGGGGCAGTGGGGCAGTGGGCACACAAGCACGGGGGCTCGTGTTGACGGCTGTTTAAGTTTAGCACCCGAACTGGCGTAGCAACATTCCCGCCAGCGCTTGCGGATCGCTTTCCCTTCGGCTCGAGACGGACTTAGTGTATGAGCCGGCGTTATTGATCGTTGTGGGGCTGCGGCTTAAATCGCTGTCACTTTGATCGAGAACGATGGGATCCTCGGGGTGTATTGCATCGATGAGTGAAAGCACTGAGCATCTTGTTCTGGACGTGGGATTAATGAAGCGTGGACCTAGATTGCAATTTTGAAGAAATTACAGTTTGAACCGACTTTGTGGTGTTTCCGCTGGCAATGACCTCAGCTTCCTGTGAGATCACAGCGTTTTTCTTTTTTGGAGGTGGGCCCAGGTTATGGGAACGTACGGTTGTGTCTTGGATCCATTTTGGTGCACACCATCGGTGCGACGGAGTCGGGCAGGAGGGCGTTGGCTTGATTGTTGCAGTCCGTCATGGTGCGGGAAGTTACACTGTGGTGGTGAGGCAGGCTGCACTGACTGAGTGCAATTGGACCCTTTGAGGTAGGTAGGTATCATTTGTGTATGGGTGCCGTGTAGGAGGCCCCTGCTGTGATTGATGTGGAAGTGGGCTGGAATTCACCTTGTGTACTGGAGCTACGCGTAAAGATATGAGTATACGTCTGTTGTCAGCAATTCTTGCAATCTACATGTGTAGCAGTTTGCGCGGCGGGGAATTCGAGATAATTGATCCTTCCAAGTCTTCGCCGTTAACAGCGAGGGTGGATGGGGCGACACTAATCGAGAAGGGAAATACGAAAGGGCAGACGTTCCGTTGTGAAAAAGGCGCGACGTTGACCGCACTTGCGTTGAGGGTGAGCGAGGTGTCTGAGGTGCATGACATCACGGTAGAATTCTGGCGGGTGGACAAGGGAGCACTCGCGGGTGAAGCGTTATTTCATCAAACAGGCGAGTTACCAACCGCATTAGTTCGCGGTCAGTCGATTCGGGTGATGTTTGCACGTTCGCTGAGGCTAGCAGCTGGTGAATATGCGTTTGTCGTTAGTACAGAGAAATCCAAACTGAAGTTGAGTTTAGGTAACTGGTACAGTCGAGGTCACTTGATTCGGAACAACAAGGCAACACGAGGAGCATGGCGTCCCGGTGGTAGTTCTGGTCGTACCGATCTGATCTTTGAGCTGGCTGGGTTGCCGATAGAAACTAGGCAGGTTGGGGATTTGGAAGCGGCAGGTGAACTAGCCGATGCTATGAAGGCAGGACACCCGCAACCAATCAAGCGGTATACGAATCCTGACTTTAAAGTGGGGTCATTGCGCAACCTTGAACGTCGCCCCAACATTATCACGGTAATGGTGGATGATTTGGGATGGAATCAGATTGGTGTTCCAAGGGCAACTTTCAGCACCAATCCGTCACACTACCACACTCCGAATTTAGCGAGGCTCGCAAACGAAGGTATGTGCTTCACGAATGCATATGCACAACCCAATTGCGCTCCTACTCGGGCGGCCATGTTGTCCGGGCAATACCCAGCGAGAATACACAACGATGTGTATGTGGTGGGCAGTTTAAGTCGCCATGGCCGCGGCGGGGTGTCTCGCAACAACGCAAAGTTTCTCGCACCAAATCAGACGGAAGATGTTGCGGCAGAAGCGGTAACAGTGGCCGAAGCTTTGAAACAGAATGATTATCAAACAGCGCACATTGGCAAGTATCATGTGGGGGGACATGTAGGGCCAGAAACCTTGCCGGAGAATGTAGGATTTGATGTAAATATCGGGGGGTATACGCAAGGGCATCAGCCAGTTTGTTTTGCGAGCAGGAGGGCAGACGGGAGTTGGGGATTTCGCGGTTTAGGTCGCGGTGATTTGGATCGTTTTGCTGAACCGTACGCTGAAGACTATCTGCGCGAGCAGCAGTTTCCAGACTCCCTTGCCGGGAGCCCTAAGCATATCAGTGATGCGGTTGCTGATGCGATGGAGGAAACGGTCAAGGGGTTTTCGGTGACAGGAAAGCCTTTCTATGTGCAAGTGCATCCCTACGCAGTGCACGGTCCGGTGCGGTCGCGTCCGGATCTTCAGGCAGCTGCGGGTGACGATGCTTTTTATGGTTTTGTACGAAGCGTTGATGCCATTGTGGGCAGAGTATTGAAAACTGTTGAAGACCCAAACGGGGATGGAGATCAGACAGATAGCATCGCGAACCACACTTTGGTCCTGTTCACCTCGGATAACGGAGGAACGCACAAAGACAACCTGCCACTCAAGGGAACAAAGGGAATGTTTACAGAGGGAGGAATCCGTGTTCCATTGATCGCATGGTGGCCGGGGAAAATTCCAGCAACTACCGTCTCGAGCCGACTGGTTCATACGGTTGATTACTATCCCACCTATTTGCAGCTGGCTGGAGGCAAGTGGATGCCAGGGATGGATGAGCATCCCTTGGATGGTTTTTCGTTTGCCGAAACGCTCATGAATCCTGATCAGGTGGATCGTGCCGAACCTGTGTTTTATCTGTTTCCCGGCTACTTGGATCAGCGCGCTCAGCCATGTGTGGCGGTGATCGATCAGCTCAACGGTACGCAGTACAAATTGCTGTACTACTATGAGTCTGATTCGTGGGAACTGTACAATGTTAGCGATGATATTGGTGAGTTGACAAATATTGTGGATGATCAGCCCGAGCTCGCAGCTCGGCTTGCGGGAATGCTCGAGGCGTGGTTGAGACAGCAACATCCGACTTGGAAGCCCAAGCTTCCCATCGTGAAAAGCACGGGTGAGCCAGCCGATATCCCCGTGTTTGACTACAGGGTTTCAAACTAGGCCCGTCGGTCGCATTTATCGAGCAGGCCCAATGCGTTTGAGCGTCTTCATAGCGTCCTGCCAGTGGTCGGGCATGTTGATGACCGAGTCAGCATCACTGTGGTTGCCATACTTGCCAGCAATCTTAAGCGCCAGCTTCTTCCCCCGATCCATGCTGACCATGTAATACGTAAAAACGATGCCCCGGAATGTTTCCTTCTCGTAGAATCTGAAGAACACCGTGGGCATGCCACCTACGGTGAGTCGTTCGGGGGGGACTTCTCCGTTGATTCCCGTGCTGAGCTCAGGGATGTGTGGGATAAGGGCGTCTGGGTACGTCTTGGGAGGGCTTGAAAATCGGTCAAATGAGTCATCGTTGATCACTGCAAAGGTCAAGGTGCATGCATTCTGGCTAGTGAATGTATAGACAGTATCACCCGCTGCGGTTTCTCGGCGTGTGCGTTCTCCGAATCCCGGTGGCAAGGTCAGCGAGTAGCCCTCCTTAAATTCGCTGACCAAGAGCGTTTGTGTCGCCGCTGCGGTTGTTTCTGCTGCCGCAGTAACAACGCTTGGCGGCTTGTGAAATACTTTGCTGATCACAAGTGTCGTGCTGACGACGAGTATCAAACCGCAAAGGCAAGAGATCGCAGCAATCACGATGGTGTTGTTGCTGATCGATTCTTGTGGTGCTTCCTGATCGGGACGTTGGAAAGCTTGCACAGGAGCGTCAAGCTGATTGAACCTGTCTGGCATGAGCGTTGAGCAGCGGGGTGGAATCGGAGACTTGCACGCGGACTAAGGCCCCAGTCTAGTTGATGTTGCTAAGGCGAGGCAGCTCAATTTGAGGAACTCTCTGCCTGAAGAATTTTGGAGTGAATGGTTAGTCAGGACGCGACACCTGTGCCTGCAACGAAGCGGGACTCGAATAGGGAGCACGCAAATGTGGTTTGTGGCGTAAGGCAGGGGTTCGCAGGGTACATGGACTTGTTTGGTCGACTTGCTCGAAATTTGTGAGGGAAGTCTTCACTTTGCATTGAGGCGGAATTCGGCGAACAGAGTGTAACGCAGAGAATAGGGTGTGGCATTTGGCTAGTATCAAGGAGGGCTGTTCAGAATTGTTCTTGGCACGGTTGTTGACTGAGACGAATCCTTTGGGGGCGGTGCGATTACAATGCAGGCGTGGCCGGGCAGTTGCCTCGAAAAGGAAGCGGAAGTTCGCTTGAGTTCAGGACTCGAAATCGCGTTAGTTGAGTGGAAAAGATGACTGCAAGATCTTTGAGTGAGAGCTCTTCTCAGGGATCAGTGGATGGAACTCGGGTTCTGGCAGGCTCCGTCGGGGGTTCGCAACTCAGTGTATCACCTGGGATTTGTGCGTCAGGGTTCCAGTTTGGCATTGGCAGTGGGGACACAGGCAGTTTGCGTGGGGCTATGGAGATGTTTTTGCTGCTGATCGACGAAAGGGGTGTTATGGGTAAGTCATTCAGGGAGCTTCCGCGGCTGGTGCCAGATCTGGGTGTTGCGGAATTCTCTCTATCCGAGCACCTGCATCGGGTGGATCGTGGATTTCATTGTTTGGTTTTGGTAGGTTATCCGGCTGCATTGCGGGGTAAGCCCGCGATGACCGCCTGAATACGCCTTCCGAAATGCACGTGTCCCGGAGTCACCATGCCCTGCCATTTTTCCCCGCTGAGGATCGAACTGTTTCAAACTGCGAATCTGTTGACGTTGCGCTATCTTGGCCGGTGCATGATCGCTGTGATGATGTTGTGCGGCGTGGCTCGTGCGGAGACGCCTGCTGCAGGTGAGATGTCCGTGAAGCTGATTGACACAGGGAAGCATGTGACGGTCACGCTCGGTGACGAGCTGTTTACTGAGTTTGATTATCAAGGTTACAACAAGCCGATCCTGTACCCCATCCTTGGTCCAGGTCAGATTGGTATGACGCGTAATTGGCCTATGAAGGCTGATGTCGAGGGCGAAGCACACGATCACCCACACCACAAGTCAATGTGGATCTCGCATGAAATTAGCGGGGTCGATTTTTGGGGGGAAAGTGGAGGGAGAGTCGTCACTCAGACAGTGGAAACTGATTTCGACGGAAGTCCCAAGCCAAGCAATGTGTTGCGGGCAACTTCTGTGTGGCGAACCAAAGTGGGAGACAAACCCCTGCTCACCGATCAAACGACATTTTGGTTTGGTGGAACGCGCAAAAGTCGGTGGATCGATTGCTTAGTTAACTTCAAGGCCACTTATGGGGATATCCAGTTTGATGATACGAAAGAGGGTTTGTTTGCAATCCGAACTCATCCAGATCTACGTTTGACCAGCTCTCCGAAAAGAGGCGTTGAGGAAGTGTTTGGTTCAGCCGTGAATAGCGAGGGTGTCACGGGCAAGGCGATTTGGGGCAAGCAGGCAAAGTGGTTGTTGTACAAAGGAACAATCGATGGAAAGCCAGTGAGCAT
>DOPG01000216.1:14343-16656 GCA_003513555.1 Rhodopirellula sp.
GTTGTACAAAGGAACAATCGATGGCAAGCCAGTGAGCATCGCTATGTATGATCATCCCGGAAACCTCAGGCATCCCACCACTTGGCATGCGCGAGACTATGGACTGGTGACTGCGAATCCTTTCGGAATGCATCACTTTTTAGGGAAAGAGAAGGGAGCCGGTGCGTTCAAGATCGCCAAAGACGATCAGCTCAGATTGAGCTATCGGGTGGAGTTTTTCCGTGGGGAAGTGACGCCCAATGATGTTGAAGCAAGCTATCAGCGGTTTGCCGAAAGACAGTTGGTTGCACCAGTTGCTGCAGCGGAGTGATTCTGGGAGCGGACTGTGTCCGGTTGAGTGTGGGTGGCGAGTGTCGAAAGTGGTTGCACTGCGCGAATTTGCTTTCGGGTCCCGATCAATCTTTGCTCTTAGCGAGGCCCTTGCATCGTTCGGGATCAAATGGTGCTACGACAGGAAAATCAGGCAACCAATGCCGCGACGACATCTGCACGGAGCGCGAGTGTAAGCAGCGTGTTGGTTTGGCTCAAAAAACAGAACCAGTTTGCTAACGCTAGGAGGCGGCCGCAACACCGAAAATGATAATGAGTAATGCTACCCAAAACACGGTGGTTCCCCCGCCTAGAATAATGCCGATCCAGGCGTGAGCTGCCCCCTTAATCACTGGATTCGCTTTTCGTTTCTTCAGTCCGATGATTCCTAGAATGAACGAGGTTACTCCGAACGGAATGCCGAGGATAGGAAGCAGCGACAACAGTGAGATATAATAAGCGATCAGGGCTGGTGCGTTCTTGTAAGGGATCAAACCACCCGTCGCGTCGCCTTGGTTCTGTTGTGGGTGCGGAGGTTGCCCGAGTGCATTGGCTGGTTGACCTCCGTTGCTGGTCTGATAAGGATTTGATGGTTGGTTGGGAATTTGATTCATCGTGTCGACTCACCGGGGAGAGGATTTCATCAATCAGAAAGAAGGACGCCATCGTGGCAGCCAAGGGTTTGGTTTCTGCACGCCAAGGAACATGCCTTCGGGCTCACGCTTGGTCGAGTGTAACACATTCACTAGGACGGCGCGGGCTTTTCTTTTGAATCATTGGAACCCGTTAATTCAACGCAAGTAATCGTAGAATGGTACTGGACAGCAGATAGCCAGTGATGAGCGGTTGGTATTCATCTATCGCATTGCGAATAGAATTACCTTCGTTGTTGCTAACTAACTAACCACTGGTGTAGATGTTCAGCGTGCGGCATGAACATTTGTCGACAAAAACGGGAGGGGAAGGTACGGTGGCGGCTGGGTATCGCGGTGTTCACGCGAAGCGGTGCAAACAGGGGTTTGGTCACGGTTTGGGAGAGGGAAGGCTTCGGCAGAGAGAGCAGGATTCAGCAGAGAGAGAAGATACTCGAGCTGCGGCAGAATCTATCGCCTCACGCGGTTTTTAACTTGGCCTGCGAGACGGTGAACTTGCGCGAGCCGTGGATAATGATAGAAGATTCGTATTCTAAACGCTGGGATGCATAGGAGTTGCGGTTCGGGTCAGTCGTTTTGCAACGCGTCCATGTTGAAAATAGCACGTACGGAGAAGCTAGGGTCGATTTGGCCTGATACTGCCACAAAGCTACCGTCTTGCCGCTTCTTTAGAAACAAGAGGTACTCGGCTCCGTTACTACGGGTTTCCCGTTTTTTAGCAAGGAATTTGGTTTCTGTGATTCCCTGTTGTAGCGGCTTCATATCAAGCGAGACGGGACCTGAAATGAAGGAAACAAGGGTAGGGCCATCGTTAATGGGGGCCTGAGAGTTGGCGTAAGCGTAATGAAAGATTTTGATGGATTGTGATGGTGACCCTTTCAGGGTGCTGGCAACGCGGAATTGCGTGATAACGCCGCGAAACTGCTGAGGGTCAAATAGCGGCTCGGCCCATTTTTGTTTTGTGGGGAGTGTATTGCCAGCTGACGCAATGACAACAACATCAGCTTGCTGGAAGAGGCGATCGTAGGACCATGCTTCGGTTTGACGAGCTGCTCCTGTCGTTGCACACAGCAAACTGCCAGCCAGTATTGTGAGAGTGGCTGTTGTGTTCATGATTTCCCTGTGTGTTTTTTTTGTAGTGATGTTTGGGAACATGCTGTTAGGCATGGATAATTTTCTATCGCAAAGGGGTAATCTGGAAAAACCGCATGAACCAGTTGATGGGTGGTTCGCAGGCATTTGAAATCGCTCTTCCGTGGGCGAGTCATGTTCCTTATCAGCGCACTAGGTGCTTGCGGTCCGGCTGGCAGGTGGCTTGGCACGACCGTCTACGGATACCAGAGAGACTTGC
>DOPG01000387.1 GCA_003513555.1 Rhodopirellula sp.
TTTTTTTGCTTCATGAGGCGACTGATCAGCTAGCATGGCAACACCAGCGCCTCATCAGTGCCGATTATGGTGAGCCTCTGCGGCAACGCCAGCCTGCTTTCGACCCACAAAAACCATTCGGATTGATGAATCAGATTGATTTCTTGCGTCTTGAGATGCAATTTGAAGATGATGGTCTACGCAGCTCAATACGATGGCGTTTACGCCAACCGAACGAATAAGCCAGACACCGCCACCGACGACTATCGTGAAATTCAGTCAGGGATCTCGGCGAAAGCATCAGTTTCGGTCACAATGAATCGACACGCACTTTCCGAGCCTATCTGCTTGCCTGAAACGGGTTGATTGAAATTGATGGACGAAATCGTCTACTACGATCGCTATCTTGAACGGGAATGTCTGGAAAAGGTCTATGGAGACAAATTCCTGAGATGGACCTATGGGACTCTCGGTGGGCGGATCGCCCTGACAACAATGGTGAAACGGGCTTGGTTTTCCCGATGGTATGGCTGGCGAATGGACCAAGCCAAATCGGCTGAAAAAATCCCGCCCTTTGTGAAAGAATATGAACTTGATCCTGCTGAGTTCAGATTAGCCGTAAGTGATTTCAATAACTTCAATGAGTTCTTCTATCGACAGCTGAATCCTGAAGCTCGCCCCATTGATTCAGAATCAGATACCGTCGTATTCCCTGCTGACGGGCGACACCTGTGCGTGTCTGACATTTCCCAAACCGATGGCCTGTTCGTAAAAGGTGAAATGTTCAGTCTCGCTGAGCTGCTTGGCGATCCGCAACTCGCAGAGCGATATAGCTCCGGTAGCCTAGTGCTTTCAAGACTCTGCCCGGTGGATTACCACCGCTTTCACTTTCCGGTCGCTGGTGTTGCAAGTGCGGCACAGCTTTTGAATGGTCCATTGTTCTCGGTCAACCCGATAGCACTTGTACAGAACATTCAAATTTTGGCCAAAAACAAAAGATGTTTAACCCGGCTACAGACAGAACAATTCGGCGAAGTATTACTGTTGGAAATCGGTGCCACATGCGTTGGCGGTATCTGCCAGACCTATACCCAGGACACTGGCGTGCAAAAAGGGTCAGAGAAAGGCTACTTTAAGTTTGGTGGCTCATCGACCATGACCATTTTCGAGCCGGGACGTATTCAATTTGATCAAGATCTATTGCACCAATCAAATCAACACCGAGAGCTCTACGCAAGAGTCGGAGACCGAATGGGCAGTGCCCTGAAACAACATTCCTAGCAACCAAAACAGCCATGCGGTGATGGCTTCCGTCTTTGTTCAGCGAACGCATGATACTCATTCACTAAGTTCGCTGATGTTGCTGAGTTCCAGCTTTCGAAATTCCACCTCCGAACCCTCCGCTTGCAATGCAATTTGCCCCCTACTGGCAGTACATCCAGTGCCATGATTTACAAGATCGCCGTTGACCCAAACTTTGATCTGGTCACCAAGGCATTCGATATCCAGTCGGTTCCACTCGCCCACAGGTTTTTCAGAGCCATCGGTTAGATTCAGAATTCGCCGTGCTTTACCCTCCGTGATTCCCCATTTCTCTTTCGGGCCGCGACGCTTGACCATGTCCGGCACCGTAATATCTTCGACGATGCACCAGAAGTCACCAGCATGGGTGTGGTTCATCTGAACTTCGATTGATTTGGGAAACATCTTGTACAACGCTCGTGGGTCAGATGCATTCACAAGTACGCCACAATTCCCCGGCTTTGCTGCAAAACGATACTCAACTTCCAGTCGAAAGTTTTCGTATTCTTTGTCTGTGATCAAATGCCCCTGTGGATTACCAAGACTTACCAGCATGCCATCACGAACAATGAATGTGGGTTTGGCATCGGGATTATTGTCCCGGTGTGGTACATCCACATGCCAGCCAGTCAAGTCTTTTCCATTGAACAAACTCTTTGCTGAACGGGTCACTGCCTCACTTTTTTGTAAAGCTTCCGCAATTGCTTCAGAAGCCAACGCTGCAACAAATCGATTTCCATCGATATTAAGATGGACGCCGTCACTGGTGAGGATACCACTACGTTTATTTTCTGGATTATTCGCTTTCAAATAATCCAAAAACGACTTCCGCAAATCACACAGGGTTACACCAGTATCGGACGCAACTTTGCGACTCATGTCTGAATATTCTTCCAGCATCTCATCAAGTGGATTCTCACCCTCTTTTTTCTCGCCAATCACACTTGGGGTACAAAGCACGACACTAGCACCACTTTCCGAGATTCCTTTGATGAGACGGCGGAGTCCCGTATCAAACAGGGTCTTGGGAGTCCCCTTTCCACGTGTACTATGCCAAACATCGTTAATGCCGATGTAAATAAATACGATGGTCGGTTGTTTACTGAGCAGATCCCGATCAAGACGCCTTTCAAGATCAGGAACTTTGTTTCCGCTAATACCCGCGTAGACGATCTCGACACCTAGCTCTGGCTTTTCATTGGCAATTGCCTCACCGATCAACTTGCAGTATCCCCCAGGTCTGGCGCCTGCCTGAGTGATGGAATCGCCAAAGAATGCGATCACCTCATTTTCGGAAACAGGCGACTTTTTACTTGTTAGGCTTTCAATTCCTACTCGTTCTGCCGCAGGAACTGATTGCGATCCAGAGAAAACCGAGAAAGCGATGAGCCAAGCCGATAGCGGTAGAAAGAAACGCAGAGACATCATGAATCTTTAGAATTATTGGGAACAGGATATAAACGAGAACGAAACCGGCAAGCTACCAGTATGACGAGTCGTCGCCTCGTTGTGTGGTCGACTTTTGCTAACTTCAACCGAAAAATGAAGTGGTTACCGCAGTAGCCAGAGGGCCGCTAAAATGCGGCCTTGATCAGCAAACCGTCGACTTTCCAGTCCGCAAACGCATAGCCATTGATGCCCCAGCCAACCACTGAATTATCTCGCGGAGCGTTTTACCATTGGTCCGAACCAGTGATCATGTTCGCGTGGCAGGTGTTTATATTTTTGTCGCTAAAAAATGCAATCTTTCATGGCTTTGAGGAATCGAGTTCGCTGATCGCCACCATTGCGACGTTCATAGGACCAGTGTTTGCCTCTGCTTCGCCATGGATCGCGGCCGTCTTCATTGCTGGTTACGCCCTCGTTTTCTCTTTGCCCACCATTGGAAAAAGCAACCGCCTGCTTCTTGACTGCATGGGATTTTTCCTGATTGCCAGAACTTTCGTCGGCTTCGTGATGCTCAATCTACTGATCATCAATCCGCAGAGTGACAACATGCTGCTGCTGAGACAATTTCTGTGTTTCATGCCAGCCTTGATCCTCGGCTGGGGATGGCTGTACTGGCGTCTGGACCAGGGAGCCCGACGCAAGGGCCGACAATTACTTTTATTTCCTGAAGACAGCCCGAACGAATTGCGAGAGCCGTTGTCAACATTTGATTACTACTACCACTCGGCAATGGTTGCGTTCATTTTCGAACTCAGTGAAGTTGAACCGTTAACCAAACCCATGAAAATCCTTTTCCTTATCAACGCCGGCATGATGCTGGATCTTGTCGGCTTGGTACTCACACAGGCAATCGGTTTGGCGGGCGCGGGTTAAATTCATCTGTCATTGAGTTGATCGAGGCAGAAATCACAGTTGCGTGCTATTGACCCCAAAGAGCTCTATCCTGCACATAAAAGTGAGGACATGGGGCCGCGGCAAGCACGTATTTTTCGTCATTCCGTGCAGATTCATCGCCACCGAGCTATCGCAATCGTGCCATAATCACCGGCGTTCAGACCGATTGCTGATGTCGTGATCGCAACAAGTCTGCATGTGTGCAACCGTTACCCCATCTGGTTGCATTACTGAGATTCCCGATTTAATCAGTATTGGCAAATGGTTTTACGATGAGTTCGACCCCCGAAAGCCTTTTTAGCGAACACCTTCGCGAGACGCGACGTCAACTGCGAGCTTTATGGCTAAAGATTGGGGGTGGTGGATTCGCGGTTGTTCTGCTTGTTTTTTGCTTGGCGTGGTTTTTCATTCAACCGGCTCCTCCGCGTGACATCCACATGGCAGTCGGGTCGACAGAAGGTGCCTACTTTCAATTTGCAAACGCGTACGCTGACGAACTTGCCAAACAGGGTATCAATCTGCATTTACATACAACAAATGGGTCTCTTTTAAACTACGAGCTGTTGAAAAAAGATAACAAAATTGATTTGGCATTCGTTCAGGGTGGCACAGCAGCAGCGAACAGACTTTCCGATCCCAACATCGAGTCATTGGCAAGCCTCTACCTGGAACCTGCCTGGGTCTTCTATCGCAGTGACGAACCTTACGTTGACTTGCGATCGCTGACAGGGAAAAGAATTGCGATTGGACGGCTTGGCAGCGGCACCACTGCCTTGACGACATTGATTTTGCAGGAGAATGGTATCACCAGTGATTCGGCAGAACTCCTGCCAATTGGTGGTCGCGAAGCGATTCGCCAACTCAAAGAGGAATCGATTGATGCTGCTTTTTTTGTGACGTCACCTAGTGCTCAGGCAGTCCAATCTTTGGCCAATATCCCTGACCTTCGATTACTCGATTTCGATCGTCACGAGGCGTATGCAAGACGCCACCCTTTTTTGTCATCTGTAACACTAGAAGAGGGCGTGATCGACCTCGAAAACAATTACCCAAAATCCAAAGTGCACCTGATTGCTCCGGCAGCGAATCTGATTGCTAACAAACAACTGCACGACTCCTTGGTTCCGATGCTTCTCCGTGCAGCTGACGTTGTTCACAAACGCGAGCCGAGCCTTTTTCAGCGCGGTAAACTTCCATCGGCTCAGTTCATTGAATTCCCCTTGAATGAGTCAGCGGAACGCTATTTTGAGTCTGGCCCGCCTCTGCTTCAGAAGTATCTGCCTTTCTGGATCGCCTCGTTTCTAGATCGGAGTGCGATTCTACTGCTACCTGCTCTAACGCTGCTTCTCCCGTTATTCAAAGCTGCTCCGCCTCTTTATCGCTGGCGGATTCGTTCACGCATCTACCGTTGGTACACCCTATTGCGGGAAATGGAAACGGACCTGAACAGCGAGGGGAACAATAAAAAATTACATACACACTGGAAAACGTTGCAAATCATGGAGACAGAACTCGATGACTTGCACAATGTCCCTCTGGCATACATGCAAGAGTTCTACAGCCTGCGATTGCACATTGAATTTGTCGAAAGGCGTCTGATCCGAAAACTGCGATTGCATGAGCCCTCAGCAGAATTTTCCGAAACCACTCCTTCTAGCCCCAACGACACACAATCGGAAAATGCTTCACACTCCAGTGCGAACATTCTTAGTAGAACGGGAGAAACAATCGCAATCGATTCAACGGTCTCATTTCCCCCAAGCGAAATCGCTTCGACAGAAAAGCAGCCAGACAGAAATGATCCACCATCAAAAAGTCAGTCGTAACTTTGCCATGCCAACGCTGACTTGCACATGACGTATCAAACAGTTGCGACGTACCAAAGTTGATCAGGTCGCATTACGACTCACGGAAAATCGGATCGCGTCAAAACAGTTCAGGAATGGGCTTGCCGAGATCCGTAATGGGAACCGGTCGATCGCCGTCATACAGATTCGCCCCGGGGTCGATTTGCAGTGCAGCAAGTGCCGTGGCAAAGTAATCCGGGACACTCACAGGGTTTTCCACCACTTTCTCACCGAGTTCGTTGGATTCCCCCCAAGCTCCCGCATGTTTCAAACCTCCACCGGCGATCACACTCGTAAAACATTTCGAATGATGCCCTCTTCCACCACCCGAATCAAAACCGCCAGGTCGCCCAAACTCAGAATTCACAAGAATGACCGTTTTGTCCAGCAGACCATGCTTCTCAAGATCTGCCATCAGCGTCGCAAGTGCTGCATCCAGATCCTGAATCAACAGATGCTGATTTAACTGCCCTGCATTATGCGTGTCCCACCCCGTTCCATTCTTGAAGTTATCACTGTAGGACACCTCCACAAATCGGACCCCCGCTTGAAAGAGGCGGCGAGTCAACAAACAGCGTTGGCCAAACTCACTCTTGTATTCATTTTTGAGAGAATCGGGTTCACGACTGAGATCAAACACATTCATGAATTCAGGTCCAGCTAATCTTAAACTCTCAGCAATCGCAGCATCATATTGCGCAAACGTTGAGTCATCTCGAAATCGACTTGCACCGGCATTGCGAACGGTATCAAGCAAGCCCTCACGTCGCGCAACGCGATCACCAGTAATCGACTTGGGTCGCGCCAGCCCGGCAGGCCCCGAGTTGATATTCGTGGAATAAACGTAACCAGCCTGGGGTCCCAGAAACCCAGGCCCACGCGCAATATTTGGATAACCCAGCAGCATATAAGCCGGTACACCTTCGGAGACTGCCCCACGCTGATCAGCCACAATGGACCCGAGTGATGGGTAAGTCACGGTACCGCCGGTAGCCCTCCCCGTGTGCATCCGATTCGCGGCAGCAGCATGTTCATCAACGACATCATGATTCAGCGTTCGTATGGCAGTTACATGCTCCATCATCCGAGCGGTTTTCGAAAGATGTTCGCAAACCTGCACACCGGGAACAGCAGTCTCGATGGCGGCGTAGTAGGAACCCGCTTTCTTCTGTTTCGCATCGCCGCGTTTTTTTGGGTGAAAGGTATCAATCTGCGACATACCTCCACCAAGCCACAACATCACGCAATGCTCAGCTTTTCCAAGCGGAACCGACGGTAATGCGAGAGCAACTTTGTCCATCATGACAGCGCTAGACGCAGCAACAGATGCCTCAATGAATGCTCGTCGTTTCATATCTAATGTCTCACTACAAATGGATTCGCCATGAACTAAAACAACCTTTGCCTGATTCTCGTGACGAACTTTTCACTAATGGTTAGGGAACAATGATCATCTCTGGAGAATTCAGCAGGGCCCACAGGGCATCCTCTGCACGCTCTCGCCAGCTGTCCTGCAAATAGCGAGTCGGTGGGTCACCTCGTCGCGCGGCTTCTTCTTGCTTTTGCTTGATAGAATTGGCAGCACCATCAAGGTGGTTCGACCACGATACGTATGGCATCCGCTCCAACTTCACCGGCGGTGGTAAAAGCGCTTCAGGCACAACTCGCTCAACAAAACCACTGCTCAACAGATCGACAAACCGTTGCTTTTCTGAAGGCGTTGGCAAACGAGTCAGAAATCGCAGAAACAAGGTTTCAACCAATTGACTTACCGACTCAGCTTCAATACAGACACTTGTTAATTCTGAATCGTCCGTCAGTTGAGTCAACCACGATCCCATCACTCCGTTTGCCAATACTCCAGGTTGTAAGGGATTGGGTTCTTCAATGCGGTGTGACGTTGGTTCCTGACGTGAATTCCGCCACCCAAACGCAAGCAGGGTATCAACAACCGCCTGCATCTTTGGCATAGCAAGACTGGGACGATCACGTTCATTGGCCATGGTGGTGAATTCCCACGCATGTTTTGGCTGACCAAAGTTCATGAAATAATCTGGTGCCAGGCGTCCCTCGATATCCATGGTCAAATGCCCAAGGTTCATTTCTCTACCTGCAGCTTGCCACGCATTATCAACAATCTGTTCAGCCGCCAAACGACGACGGTACGGACCTTCGAAAAAACGATCCGACTCACTCAGATTCGCTGGGACGTCCTGGGCCGCACGCTGATAAATCTTTGAGTTCATGATTTGCCTGGTGAGCGAACGAAGATCGTATCCCCCACGAATGAACTCATCTGTTAAAAACGCCAACAAAGTGGGATCTACAGGTTGATGCCCTTCCCAATCATCAACAGGCTCTACCAACCCTGCTCCCATCAAGCGTTTCCAAACACGATTCACAATCACCTCCGCAAACCTGCGTGAGAAAGTCACGTTCGCTGCAACGCGGACACGCGAATCCTGGTCACCGGCAATGATACGGTCCATATCTTCATCGCTAACTACCTCAAACGGCCATTCTGGGTTCACCGTTGATCCAATATCCAAGGTGACATCAATCAGGGGTTCACGTCCTCCGGCATTAACATGCTCGAAAAACGCACTCGGCACACTACTCGTCGCAGGTACTTTGATCGGTTTTCGGTTCAGCATCGCAGCCAATTGGAACAACGTTTTCTGGGTTGTTTCGTGATAAGGTGCGTCGTGACATCGCGCGCACTTCATATCAACCCCCAAGAATGCTGTCCCGATGATATGGGCTTTGGCCGCCATCGGCACATCATTCAAAGTCGCGATACTGAATCCTCCGGCACCACCACCCCAAGTACTTCCGCGCATAGTTATCAACTCTGTTGCAAACCGATCCATCGGTTTGTTGTCTCTCATGGATTCCAAAATCCAATACCGGAACGGTCCGGTATTATTCAACATCGGTTTGAGTAGATTAGGATTTTCAGCCAGCACATCCTGCCAATAGCCAACCCAGTTATCAGCCCAACGCTCATCTGCCAACAGTCGATCAATCATCTGGGATCGTTTGTCGTGGTCACCATCCTTAAGGAATTGACGAATTACATTTACTGGCGGCGAAACACCTAACAGATCGAGCCACACTCTTCGAAGGAAGGTCAAGTCATCGACAATGGGAAGCACTTCCGTGATTTCAACCGGCGTGGAATCGAGACGCCCTCCCTTGGTGACCCACTCCCTCAACACCTCGATTTGGCCGTCATTCAAACCAGCTCCCTTGGGAGGCATTCGATCTCCCGCATCAGAAGTCACCAACTCCATTAGATAACTGTTTTCTGGTTTCCCGGGTACTACTGCTGGGTCACCAGATTCGCCACCAGTAAAAAGATTTCCCTGAGACAGCAGATTCAAATCGCCACGTTCTTTTTCACCATGGCAACGGTAACAATGCTCGGCAAAGATGGGCCGCACATTCTTGTTAAAGAATGAACCTGGATCACCCGCGTTTTGTTTCGCCATGGTAATCCGTTGATCGATCAATTGATCAATGCTGTTACCGGTTGATTCGGTCACAAGCCGTTCAGCAGCGTACTGATGTCGTTCGTCCCAATAAGCCTGTTGCTGGTCAGCCTGTCGCCGGTGCTCGACATCCATCACATCGAGTTGCTTCCCCAAACGGTCAACGAATCGCAGCCAACCCTTGTCAGTCAGTGGACTTCCACTCTGCTGGGCGGGGGTAAGCAAATGAAACATGTCTGTTCCATTGGAAATTGCCAAGCATGGCTCGCCAAAATCGAGACGCAAGCGTGGACCACCAACCATGACATCCATCACGATCGCGTGGCGGCCTCCCGAAGTTGAGAATGAGATGATTTTTTCAACATCATCCATTGCTGGGGGACGCATGCCCGGTCGTACAACATCAGGGATGGGCTTGACATGATTGTGCGCACCGCCACCGCGTTTCTGCTTGGGAAGTGAAACAACCTGCTCCCGATCAATGAACAACCTAGTCGCGGCACGACTTCGGAGCAGGAACTCATACTCACCTGGTTCAAGTTCAATTTCGGTGACAGCCCGAACCATCACGGTTGTCCCCCAGTCTTCACGGATGCCCCAGTCATTATATTTAAGTGGCAGCCGCAAGAATCCCAACTCTTCCTGCTGCCACACTGCAAGCGGCTCACCCGGATCATTGGGAAAAGATCCATCACTGCTTAATGGCCCATGCATGTTGACCTGCAAAACATCAGGAGTGGGATCAGGCAGCACTAACGGCGGCGGGACATATTGGAATCGACTCTTGAAGACTTGTTCGGGAACCACGCGACGATACAGTGCAACTTCGTCGACGCTTCCATAAAACGAGTTACTTGGATTTCCTCCCATCGTCGATCCAAGCCAGACTTCATCATCATCCACTACGGGCGAAGCAGTCGTCGCCCCCCCCTTATCCCACTGCCCTTTGACCTCACTGCCGTCAATGTACGCCCGGATCGACTCTGGTTTCCCAAAAGTGTAGGAAAGGGCAACATGATGCCAGCCTGACCCCACTGCAAATCCAGCTTTACTGGTCCAACGATGCCAATCACCAGGCCCATGCTCATCCGCCCGGCTACGAAACAGGAAATTTACTCCAGCCTTTCCACCTACCGACGTCAGGCGAAACGCCCAGTTCTGGTTGTCGCTCGGAAAGCCAGCATTGGAGGTTCTGCCTTTGCTCAAGATCGCTGAGTATCCCTTGAGCTCAGTCGGATTGACCATGGCTTCTACCGAAAATGAATCTCCGTGAGCAAAATCAAATCGGGACTCAACGCCCTCATCCGGGATGACGAGATGAGCACCGTCCTTCAACCCAATTCCAGTGTTCCCAACTGAAAAACCGGAATGAAGCGGCCCCCTTGGGCCCGGCGTCAAGGTCGCACCATCCGTCAATACATCAGGCTGTGTAAATGACCAGTGAGCGACAGGGTTTGTTGCACTAATTTTACGTTGAAAGTCGGAAGCTTCTTCTGCACGCACCCGGGGAGCGATGGTTACAACAAGACCAATCAGTAGCGTTATCCGCACGGCAAAAACACACGAGAGGCGGGTTTTCATCAGCTGGAATACCTGAACAAGGATAAAGGCGGGAAGTGATGGTCACAGACACTTTAACTTGCTCAAGTATAACAGAAGGAGAGATCTGACCAAAACTTGGCTCACGCATTCTGTACAATTTCATCTGCGATGGGCTGCAGAAACCGTACGCGATACACCTCAATCTTGTGTGCAGCCGATTTTTGCAAGCTACCGAAAGAGGGAACACACTTCCCAAACAGCAACGCATTCCGAGGAAACTGATGACGACCAGCCTGAAGCAGTTGACCACCGCTCTGATCATGGCAATCTGGTTGAGCTTTACCCCTTCCAGCATTCAATCGGTATCTGCTGACAATCCGCATGGCTATCTGTCGGAGTATTCCGAGCCCTATTACCCGGGCACGACCTTTCCCAAGTTGACGACTCCGCAATGGGTGGGAGAACCTGGGGTCGATGCCGTCGTCACGTTGGCCATTGATGACATGCGTGATCCGGCATTGTACGAAGCGTATCTGCGGCCAATTATCGACCGGCTTAAGGCGTTACAGGGGCGTGCCCCGGTCAGCATCATGACCTGCACCGTGAACCCTGAGGACCCGCAACTGCAACGCTGGATCAAGGAAGGTTTGTCCATCGAGGTCCACACAGTGGATCATCCCTGTCCCTGTTTGCAGGGTGATCAATTTGACACAGCCAAATCGACTTACGACCGATGTGTGGATCTGATGGCTTCCATCTCGGGCAACCGGCCTGTCGCTTTTCGAACTCCATGCTGTGATTCACGCAACACACCAAGCCCGCGGCTGTGGAGTGAAATTTTCAACAGTAAAACACCTGCAGGAAATTACTTGCAAGCTGATAGCAGTGTCTTCAATGTGTTCAACAGCCGGGACTCGGAACTGCCACAGGACCTGGTCATCGATAGCGATGGCAACCCCAAGATGAAGAAGTACATCCCATTTCCCTCGTTCGTCAACACCATCGAAAACTATCCTTATCCCTACGTGATTGGAAAATTGTGCTGGCAATTTCCCTGCATGGTTCCAAGCGATTGGGAGGCTCAAAACCTGCACCAACCCAATAATCCAATCACGGTCGCTGATATGAAATCAGCGCTCGATGCGACAGTGATCAAAAAAGGCATGTTCAATCTGGTGTTCCATCCTCACGGGTGGATCAGAAACGATCAGATCATCGAATTGATTGACTATGCCCATGACAAGTACGGCAAACGTGTACAGTTCCTCAGTTTCAAAGACTGCATGGATCGGATCAACAAAGACCTGCTTGTCGACCAACCGCTCCGCTCACCAAGCAACGGCGAGGACAATGGAGTGCGAATTGCAGACGTGAACAACGACGGATTCCTCGACGTTCTAATCGGTAACGAGACTACAAAAACCATGCGTGTCTGGCAGCCAGCACGCCAACAATGGCAATCGACCCAACATGAAGTGACGATCACCTCTGCTGATGGTCAACAACGCATGAATCACGGAGCACAAATAGGAAGACTCACACCCAATTCCACCTTTTCCATTCTCGTCAACCACGAGCAGGATAAAGCCACCTATGAGTTTTCCGAAGGCAAACTCAAACGCGAGGCATTACCCAGCTCTTTAATGAACATCGCTACATCAATCGGTGGCGCTGACCAGGGAGTGCGTCTGCGAGACATTGATAATGATGGAACTACAGAAATCATCATTGCCAACGAAAAACAACAGAAGATCATGAGGATCAATGAACAGGGTACGTGGTTCGAGGCGGGGCCATTTCCGGCGCCGTTGGTCAACTTTGCCGGTAATGACAACGGAGTGCGTTTTGTCGACTTGGACGAGGATGGACATGATGACGTCATCTACAGCAACGGAAAGATTTCGGGCGTTCATCTGTTTGACACAGAGACGGGACTTTACTCGCGCACCGTGGAGCATGTAGACGACATCCCTTTGATCGTTCGTAATGGTACTAACAATGGCGTCTGGTTTGCCCGACAACACATGTGGGTTCAGAACGAGAACACCAACCGTCTACCAGATGGCGTGGACCGTCGATCATTTGCGCAGTTGCTCGGAAAAACGGAACCGGGACCTAGAACTCCCGAACGCTCACTTGGTTCGATTGAAGTGCAATCGGGATTCAAGGTTGAATTGGTGGCTGCCGAACCACTTGTGATGGACCCTGTGGCGATCGACTGGGGCTCCGATGGCAAACTGTGGGTCGTCGAAATGGCGGACTATCCACTAGGCATGGACGACCAAGGTCAACCTGGTGGAAGAGTACGTTACCTGGAAGATACAAACGAAGACGGCAAGTATGATTCGTCCACCTTGTTTCTGGAAAACATTCCTTACCCAACGGGAGTCATTGCATGGCGAGATGGCGTCATTGTCAGTGCCGCACCCAGCATTTTCTTTGCTGCTGATCGTGACCACGACGGCAGAGCCGAGATTATCAAAGACCTGTACCGCGGCTTTAGCGAAGGTAATCAGCAACACCGAGTCAATGGCTTTGAACGTGGACTCGACAATTGGATTTATCTTGCCAATGGTGACAGTGGCGGCAATGTCGAGTCGATAAAGACTGGCAAACGCATCAAGTTAGGCGGTCAGGACCTCAGAATCCTTCCTGACCTTGGAGACATCGATCTGCAAACGGGCCGTACCCAATTTGGACGCCACCGCGATGATCATGGCAATTGGTTTGGCTGCAGCAATCCTCTGCCGGTTCGGCACTTCGTACTGGCAGACCATTACATTCGTCGAAATCCTTTCGTGGCAACACCTCCGCCCCGACTTGACCTGGCGAGAGTCGATAACACCCAGCTGTACCCAATATCGCGCGTGCTGAGTCATTGGTCAGGTTACCAGCCACCCACTGCGGGAACTGGCCACAAATTCACTTCTGCCTGCAGCACCATGGTGTACCGGGACACCCTACTGGGAAACGATTACCTCGGTGACACGTTCACCTGTGCCCCCGTGCACAATCTTGTTCACCGGCGAAAACTGATCTCGGACGGCGTTTCCTTCAAGAGCACGCGTCCCACAGAAAGTCCCTACCACGAGTTCCTTGCCTCGACCGACAGTTGGTTCCGACCAACAACCGTCACAACAGGCCCCGATGGTGCATTGTGGATCGTCGACATGTACCGCCTGGTCATTGAGCATCCGGAATGGATAGACGATGAACGGGAGAAAGAACTTTTCTTGCGTGCTGGGCACGATCGCGGACGCATCTATCGCGTGCTACCCGCTGAGACCCCACCACGTGCAATCGCCAAGCTGAACACACTGGACTCATCCCGCGTCGCCGATCTGCTGGACTCACGTAATGGGCGAGTCCGTGACCTCGCTCAACAAGAACTTGTGGCAAGACGCGACTTTGCAGTCACTGACAAATTGAAGCAATTGACCGCAAACGGGAAATCAGAGATGGGGAGATTGCATGCTCTGTGCACGCTGGCTGGCATCACTCTGCCAACACCAGAATTGTTAGCAACCGCACTTCGCGATCCCTCAGCCACGGTTCGCCGCCATGCCATTCGACTTAGCGAAACTCACATTTCTTCCACTGCATCTTCAGCACAGCAACTCCTACCACAGCTTGAACGCCTGACCCGAGATAGGGATCC
>DOPG01000405.1:0-5400 GCA_003513555.1 Rhodopirellula sp.
GACCGTGTCTTTGCCCGTGTGGGAGCAAGTGATGAACTGAGTCGCGGTCAAAGTACATTCATGGTCGAAATGGTAGAGACGGCGAGAATTCTCAACACTGCCACATCCCGAAGCCTTGTGATCCTGGATGAGATTGGGCGTGGAACCAGTACCTACGACGGCCTCTCACTTGCGTGGGCAATCACCGAGCATCTGCATGAACAAATTGGCTGCCGGACGCTCTTTGCCACTCACTATCACGAATTGACTCAACTTTCCGAATCGCTGCCGCGGGTATCCAATCTTAATGTTGCGGTCAAAGAGTGGGACGATGAAGTGGTATTCCTGCACCGAATTGTCAAAGGAGGTGCAGACAAGAGCTACGGAATTCATGTTGCAAGACTCGCTGGCATACCGGCTGAAGTCAACGAGCGAGCCAAGGATGTTCTTTCGCAACTTGAAGCTGATCATCGTGATGCATTTGATCGACCGACCATTCAAACACCTGGCCCGGACACAGCGAACGGGCAATACCAAATGACACTATTCGGATTTGCAGATCACCCACTATTGGACGAAGTCCAAAAACTGGATGTCAACGCCATGACACCGATGGATGCGATGAACTTCCTGTCGGATGCCCAACAGAAATTGAAGAACGACACACCATCGAAACAAATTTCTCCGCCTCACCAAGCGTGAGAATTCTGGACGAGTTCCCGGTACTGCTGCTCCAGCGTTGCTTTGAGTCTTGCAGTTCTTGCAGGGTCTTCAGCTGCAATATTGTTTGATTCACCAATGTCAGTGCCAAGATCATAAACTTCGATGTCTGTAAGTTTGGCATCACGAACCAAACTCGCACTATCGGCGGTAACGTTCTGAAGCTTGGCAAGCTTCCCACCATTCAATTTTGCCAGTACCTTCCACCTTCCATCACGCATCGCGACTCTGGCATCGTTGAGTGCATTAAAGTAAACCCAAACAAGCGGTTTTTCACGAACAAGCTGCTTGCCATCGAGTACGGGCAAAAAGTTGGTACCATCAAGAATGAGATGGGACGGGGCTTTTGCATTTGCTAGAGCACAAAAAGTGGGCAACAAATCAAGGGCAGATAGGGGCGTTGACACCGGCTTGCCAGCAGGACGAATACGCCCTTTCCAATTCATAATTCCCGCCACGCGAAAACCTGCATCTGTCGTATGCAACTTCATTCCCCGAAGTGGCCCTGGACGTCCATAGGAACGAACTGCACCACCATACCGTTTCAATGTCTCTGGACCATTGTCCGAAGTGAATACAATTAGCGTGTTATCACGTCGATTCAGTTTTTCAAGTCCTGCAAGCAACTCACCAACGGCCGCGTCAACGTTGGCAACGTTCGCAAAGTATTGTGCCTCATGACGATTCTTGGCAGACCCAACATACGTTTCCACGAGAGCAGGAGGTGACTCGATCGGCTCATGGGGTTCATGAAACGCGGCATAGATAAAGAAAGGGCGGTCAGAATCGCAGGTTTTGAGCCAAGTGATTGCCTCATCAACAACGATTTGACAACTGAAATCCTCAATCAAACCGACTTCATCTCCATTTCGAACATAATTTCTGGGATGGCGGTGAGACGGAGATGCATTGTTCTGTGTTGCCAGCCAATGATCGAACCCAAAGTCACCGGGCTGTGGTTGCCGTTCATTATTGAATTCACTATTGCAGTGCCATTTACCAGCCATGCAAGTTTGATAGCCAGCATCCTTGAGCAATTTTGCAATCGTAATTTCGGAAGCCCTCATGTGAACTAATTCGCGACGATTCTGCGTTGCTTTCTTCGCTTCTGGAATCCAGTCGTAGACACCTGCACGATTGGGACTACGACCTGTAAGCAACCCAACTCGCGAAGGTGAGCAGACGGGAGCAGTTGAATAAAAGTCGGTGAAGAGCATGCCCGTTTCCGCCAACTCATTTAAATGCGGCGTCTTGATAACAGGGTGTCCGTAGCACTCGAGATCGCCATAACCAAGATCATCACAAAGTACAACAACGATGTTAGGGCGATCTTCCGCTCCCCAAGCAACGCCAGAAAGAAACAACGAAGCCAATAAACAGCGGGTAGAAATGAACATGCAAGCAGCCAGTTGAGATTGATTACCGGTCACGAAATGAGACACGTCCAAGTATACTCTGCCAAGCCTCATGCGGTCGTGACTGGCTGCTATCGTAACGCTTTCCCGGCAATCGCCTTACTCGGATGATTGACGTCAGAGAGAAGCAACGGACTGGACCAAAATGGATAGTACGTTTAGGCTGAAGCTGGTGATCGTCAGGAGCAGATCCAATGAAGCGTTATACTTATCTCAGCCCCACTTGCCCGGAGTCTCCCCTGAGCCCGATCATCTCACTTACCGGAGTTACCAAGCTGTACAGCGGCTTTCGAGCTCTGGACGATGTTTCGCTGGAGATCCAACCCGGGATCACAGGATTGCTTGGGCCAAATGGCTCAGGGAAAAGTACTCTCATCAAATCGCTTCTGGGATTGGTCCGCAATCACCAGGGCACGGGCACAGTGCTGGGCTTGCAGTGGCCTCGCGAGGTTCGTGAGATCCGTGATCGTGTGGGCTACCTGCCGGAAGACGATTGCTACATCGCGGGCCTGACCGGGATTGAAGCTGTCGCATTCATGGCAAATTTATCGGGCCTCCCCAAAACAGAAGGCATGAGGAGAGCTCACGAGATCACCGATTTTTGTGACATTGGCGAAGAGAAGTATCGCGGTGTCGAAGCTTATTCGACCGGCATGCGGCAGAAATTGAAATTTGCACAGGCTCTCGTTCACGACCCCCCCTTCCTGATCCTCGATGAACCAACCACCGGTCTTGATCCTGACCAACGTGATGCCATGCTCCGGCGAATCCGCACTTTAGCGCAGGAACACGGAAAATCTATCCTGCTATCAACTCATATCCTGCCAGACGTGAAGGCAGTGTGTGATCAAGTCGTCATCCTCGCTCGCGGGAAGGTGCGAGTCCATGACTCGATGGAGAACCTCAGCAAACCGGCAGAGCCAACACTGAATGTGATGACCTACGGGGAAAAAGCTGCGTTTCTGAATGGTCTCGAAAAAGCAGGATACACCGTGACTACTAAGACGGATGGCACTCTCAAGATCATTGGCACAGATATCGAGCAAGTTTCCAATGTGTGGGATATCGCAGCAGCGACGGGAACTTCCATACGCCGACTCGCACCGGCGCAAAACTCTCTGGAAGAAATTTTCTTTCAAGCTGTGTCCGCATCGGAGCATCCCTAATATGCCAGTGCATGATCTCGGATATCGAAAGTGGGTTGGCAAACGCAATCACCAACTGATCCGGCCGCTGTATGTAGCCCGAAGTGGAATCACGCTGATTTGGCGGCGGCGAATGCTGAAACTGCTTTTGATGCTTGCATGGCTGCCCATTGCCATCCCTGCCATCGGTATTTTCTGCTTTGAGCAGGGAGTTACTGATATGACTTATCGCAGAGTGATCATCCGGACCCTGCAAGGTCCAATGGAACGCCCCGACCTTGCGGCGCAAATGTTACAAGATCCCGTTAGCGTTCGGCATGAGGTTTGGTCGACACTGATTCTTGGATTCTTCCGCGTTCCGCAGTTGTATTCGATGGTCCTCCTGATTGGTTTGATCGCACCGCTACTGATTTCGTATGATCTACGCAGCAAGGCCTACCTGCAGTACTTCTCCCGTCCTCTCTCACCCAATGAATATATCGTTGGCAAGTCAGCAGTGATCTGGTTTTTCTTGGGCATGATCACGACGCTTCCGGGACTGACGCTCTATCTGCTGGGAGTCCTACTCTCCCCCGAAATATCGGTAGTGGGTATGACATGGGATATTCCTCTTCGCATTCTAATTGCCTCCGTGGCGTTGATTGTTCCCACTACTGCGTTAGCAATTGGCTACTCAGCATGCACGGTCGAGAACCGCTATGCATCCTTTGCATGGTTTGCAACATGGATCATGGGCTCAGTGGCTTATCAAGTTCTCACCAACGCACCACGCATGGGACGCGGTCGTAGACCGCGGATGGATGTGGATACAGAGCGTTGGCTCTTGGTTTCGCCCTACCACACACTCGGCAAAGTGGAGACGTGGATATTCGGCCTTGATACCGGCGACTCATCAGTCTGGCCAGCGGTATTGATTCTGCTCGCAGTCATAGTGATCGGCACTCTCTTCGTTCGAAGTCGTCTTATCGGAAAGCTAAGTGTTTGATGATTCAACTTGAAAAGGTTTCCAAGCTGTACGGCACCGTCATTGGAGCGAATGACCTGACGGTCGAGTTGGGGCCAGGTGCTTATGGGATTGTGGGTCCCAACGGCTCTGGAAAAACAACGTTGATCAATCTATTGACTGGGCAATTGAAACCGACCCTCGGTAGAGTTTCTGTCTTTGCTCAGGATCCATGGCGTAACCGAAAACTGCTACGACGGATCGGCCTGTGCCCTGCAACAGACGTCCTGTACCCCAACGTGTCTGCCTTAGAATGGGTCACCTATCAAGTCCGCCTGCATGGTCTGTCCCACGCGGACAGCAAGCAATGGGCTACCGAAAGCCTTTCACAGGTTCAGATGACCGAAAACATGCACCGGCCGATGGGCGAGTACTCATTAGGCATGCGGCAACGAACCAAAATTGCCCAAGCCCTGGCACACCGCCCCGAACTGCTGATTCTCGACGAACCCTACAACGGACTCGATCCCGTCGGACGCCATCAGATGACCCAGCTTCTGATCCAGCTTTCAGAGCAGGGAACCAACCTACTATTCGCCAGTCATGTGCTCCATGAAATCGAGGAAATCACGTCGTCGTTTCTGTTGATTCACGGAGGTCGATTACTTGCATCAGGGACCGCAAGTGAAGTCGAACAGATCATTGCGGACACGCCTCAAGAGGTCGTGCTCATCGGCCCAGACGTTCCCAAATTGATCCCTCACTTGGCAGAGCAAGCCTGGGTCGATTCGATCCAACTGCTTGCTGAGCGAACCGAGCTTAGAATTGGTCTCCGCGATCCCTCAAACCTTTACAACTCTGTCGCCGACTGGATCAGTAAAGACCAACTAAAAATCGATCAGTTCCAAACCGCCAACAGCAACCTCACAGCGGTCTTCGAATCCTTGTTGCGGCACCATCGTGGAGAATCAAAGTGAATCCACTCCTTGTACTCGATGTTGTTCGCTTCGAACTGCGCCGCTCACTATCACTGGGACGTGTTGCGATCTGGAGCATTCTTGTGCTGTTTCCGATTGCACTCGTGACCGCCCTCCGCTTGCTTAGCAATCAACCTTCAGAAAACGCCGAAGAGTGGGGGATGGCACTCTATTTTCTGGTCCCCGAAGTGGTATGCCTGCTCGGCTTACTACTTTGGGCA
>DOPG01000405.1:5618-8869 GCA_003513555.1 Rhodopirellula sp.
TTGCCCCCCCCCGCCGTTAGCACGGAAGTCGAAGGCCAAACCTGGATCTACCTCGCGATGCGAAGATCGGGACGCAACTTGGTACTCATCGGCAAATACCTAACGGCAGTACTCTGGTCTTGCTCGGCAGCCTGTGTCGCAACAACAGCGTGTACGATCATCATGGGGAGTGCCGGCGGATTTCAACTTTGGTTTGTCATCTGTGTTCTCTCCCTTCTGTCTTGCCTTGCACATGCTGCTCTCTACATCTTGATTGGAACGATCTTTTTTCGCCGTACGATGGTGACAGCTGTTTTCTACACATTGGTTATTGAGTACGGTCTTGCCTTTGTACCGGCAATGGCCAATCGATTGACCATCAACTATCGATTACGAGGGCTACTCGCCGACTGGATGGACTGGACCACGGCAAGAACGGTAACCGAGAGCATTGGGGGACAGGAAGCAGCATGGGTTCACGTCGTGGTTCTACTGACGACCTCCGTTGCACTACTTGCTGTATCAATCCTGAGATTGACTTGGACTGAATTACCCACACAGCAGGAAGGCTGACGGTCCTAGCTGTGGTCAATTTCTCGCCGTGTTTGCGGCAAAGTCGATTGACGGGCTAGCGTGCTGCAGCCGACAAAGATGGAAGCAACATCTAAACAGAAGTAAACTGCCCAGCGTAAAATGTGGCCTCAAGGCATGTGGTGCGAAGAAACCAAGCTTGGCGTTGGCGTCTCAGGCATCACCGCTGAGCGATAGAAAAGGCGATACGCATTCACCTCAGGGCACGGTTCGGCCTTGAAGCAGTGCTCAACCTGTCCAGACAACCCGATTTAGTAACCAACGCAGTTCGCAAACCGAGCATCGAATTGCACTGACCTGCACAAAATTTTAATTACAGCTTTGGCACGGGTCGCTTGGCAACTTTTTTCAACATGCGTGCTTTATCGTCCTGTGCAGGACGTGGCACGTTATTGTTGTTATTGTTCCCAGCTCTTCGTGCAGGCGGGGGGGCGAGATCCGTAAAGGACTCTTCCCCCTTCCATCCAATCGGCACTGACAGCTCCTGCTGAGCCAGCAAGGCCCACGGTGTCCCTTTGTGCTCATTGGCAACCCCCTGAAGCAGTTTCGTAGCCGTTTCAGCCTCGTTTTTCCACTTGCTTCCCACCGAGATTTCTTCACTTGGCTCGAGCTCCCAAGTGTTGTTCTTTCCATCCTCGAATGCCATGCCACGCTTCGCTTTGGCGAGCATCGCGTTGTAGGTTTCAGTTCGCACCTTCTGAGCCAATACACGCCCCATCGCAAGATCGAACCCAGCCTTCCATCGCAGGCTCTGCTCTTCGTCACGAACTTTCATACCCGGATTAAGCGTCTGAGCCATTCTCACAAGTGTGGGTTCGAGCTTCGCTGCATCTTGTTGGGCAGCAGTGAGATCACCTACAAGTTGCGGGTCACTCATCTTAACAAATCGTGTTTTTGGTCTCGCCAAGCCACTTGCAGGCTTCATCTGAGCCGCACTGACTAAAGCCTGCCGCAGCGGGCTTGCTTTGACCATGTTCACGTAGTCCTGCTGTGACAGGTAATCAGGACGATAACGTGACATTGCAACAGGATCGAAGAAGTACTTGAGGTCCGAGGCGTAGGGGTCTATTTCGCCCCGGTTGACCTTACGGTTGACGTTGCGATTGGGATGGACGGTGAAGTAAATCCCACCCGTTTCATAGCAAAGTCGCGTCAAGGCATAGGGACCAAATCCACTATCGATCACAGGCTCGGCTTCGAAGTTTGCCGTGAATCCAACCTGAACGCGTTCAGGCAAGAATGTCTCAGGTCCCTGATCAACCTGGGCCCACTGAGGTGATTGGTCATATTTTGGATCGGGATCGACGTACTTCACAAGGCTGTGGGCCCGTCCGAAAGGAGCAGGAACGCCGATGACGTAGACTGGAATCGCAAGTTTGCGACAGGAGCTGATTGATTTCTCCAGCATATTTCCGTCATCACCTTTTTCATCGGTCACAACGACGAACAACACGTTGCGTTGAGGCTCACGCCCAGAACGCATTCTACGGAACCCTTTGTATTTGTCAGCTGCCGATGAGATCGCACTAAATACTTTCTCTTCGCCGGTCGAATCAACTTGGATGTTGTCAACGATTGACTTGATTTCTTCCAGATCCTCAGTCGGCTCTTCCGTGTAAAGCGTGACGTTACTACCAAATCCGATCACGGATGTCAGCAGTGGCTGGTCATCTTTCTCTTTCGAAAAAGCTTCAATGTCGCTTTCCTTGGCAATTCCGAGCTCCGTGTAGATTCGCTCGAATCGATCGCGAATCTCCTGACGCTGGCGATGCAACGAACCACTTTGATCAAACAGCCAAACCACAAGCGTGGGGCGTTCTTCCAGTGATTGGAGGATTTCGAAAGTCAGACGGTCGACGGCCCCCTTGGCACCCTGTGTGCCCTGACCAACCTTCCCTTTCAAGTCTTCTAGTTTGTCCAAAGGAGCAGTCGCCTCTTCGAACACGTTGTTCACCTCGATTTGACCCAATTCAACTGGATCAAGTTCAACTGGATTTGGAATTTCGGCTTGTTCCGAAAAGACGGCTGCGGAAGCTTCTGCCATGTCCATCTCGGCATCACTGTTCGCGCCCACCTCAGTCTGCTCGACCTCGCTGTAGGTGATCTCCTCGATCATCTCGATCTTCTCACGCTCATACTCCGGCGGCGAAACCAGAACTACAGCCTCCTCGTCCACCTCGGCACTAAGTGGCACGAGAGCCAGAGTCAGAATGATGATAAGATGAACCAACATGCTGCCAATCAGAGCCGTCGCTTCCTCATTCTCAAGTAAAGACTCATCTTCCAGCTCGGCCTCCCCCCAGGCATCGAGGCTTTCTGCTCCAGTCTGCGGCATCGCGTCTGATGGTCGATTCGACTCTGGGCCTGTAGAAGGAGGGGTCATGCTTGACATCGCTAACTGCCTTTGAAGAGGAATTCACCCAAACTGGGCTTTTAGTGGAATCGGTGTTTACCGCCCACTAGCAAGACATTTTCACCCAACCCGTACAAACTTTCAACTTGGAAGCTGGATAAGTTTCGTGTTCCTGCGAAAATTGACTCACACTTGTAACGGCTAAGTGCCACGCATGTACCCCACGCTGAGATGACTTTTGACATCTTCCGTCAAATACATGAAACGAACGCTGGTCCACCAGCTCAAAACAATCCTGCAGCTGCAAAATGCTGGCCTCAGGCCACAG
>DOPG01000405.1:9146-13563 GCA_003513555.1 Rhodopirellula sp.
GCCATCGGAGATATCCACGGTTGTAAGACCGCTCTGGAACGTCTTCTCGACTCGATTCAGCCCACTGCTGAAGACACCATCGTGACTCTAGGTGACTACGTCGATCGAGGACCAGATTCACGTGGCGTGATCGATCGGCTGATCCAGTTGGGCGGAGAAACGCGGCATGTGGGCCTGATGGGGAACCATGAAGAAATGATGCTCGAGGTCATTAAGCAGCGAACGCCGCATGAGATGTGGTTACGTCATGGTGGCGTCGAGACCCTGGATAGTTATGCCTTTGCTGGTAGCCTCGATTTTCTTCCAGACTCACATTTAGAGTTCTTCGAATCACTCGTTAATATTCACGAAGAACGGGGGCATTTCTTCACTCATGCAGCTTACGCACCAAAAATCCCCCTGACCGAACAAGCAGCCGATATGCTTCGCTGGCACTCGCTGAATGACTTGGTTCCGGAACCACATCTGAGTGGCAAGGTTGCGGTGGTTGGCCACACCGCGAGCAAGAATGGGGAAATATTGGATTTGGGACATCTGATTTGTGTTGACACTTATTGCTATGGCGGCGGCTGGTTAACTGCGATTGAGCTGTACGAAGGGCAAGTCTGGCAAGTTTCAAAAGATGGTGAAATGCGTAGGCAAAAAGAGAGCCGATAAGAGCAAGCTGTTTAGCTGCCGCCATTCTGTCCTTGTCACTGGCTCTCTGCGCGCCGCACAGCTGTCACTCGTCTGGACGCACAGCCTTCGTGAAACACAGACTTGATGCAATCAGCAAACTTCGCCAAATCGACTCAACCCAATTGACCGTCATGGTCGAAGACAAGGAAGGACATCACGGGATCAGGTGCGCTAGCACCCCTGCCGAACCTTCCACTCGACCCATGAATCAAGATGGACACGAAAAATTCGTTCCTCGGCTTCTTCCATCGGCGTTTGCGATGCATACGGATGTACTTGCCAATTTTTTTGCTGCTGAGCCCCGTAATCGTGAAGGCACAGGTGCGTAGCAAGAAGCCGGATAGAGCTGTCTACCAGCCTCGTGTTATTGCTCCAATTCCGTCCGATCCGATGCACTCGGGAGACAGGGAGCACTCGGAAAACGCAGGAACACAGGGGAACAAAGAGCAACTGGATGGCACAAACGCTTCTCTTCAGGACGAGAATGAATTTGCGTTTCGGGAGTTCAGCAGAGTGAAAACACTCTCGCGAGAGAGTTTTCACTCCCCGTCGAAGGGCCGGATTTCAGCCGAAGACTCGGCTCAATTGGTCGAGACTCAACTCGATGACCAAGCCATGAAAGGGGGAATTCCTCCGTTGTCTCAATTGCGACCATTTCCGCTTGATGACATCGAATCCGCGTTGCCGATTTCACCTCGGCTTCAAACTAACTCTACCATCCAGCAGGCTGGGAACACGGAGATCAAGCTGATCCCACCCAAACCCGTGCAGCTTGAATCACCAGATCCAACTGGCGCACAAAATCAAAGCACCGGACCGATCGAACTGGGTTCTCTCAGTCCGCTGCACGATGCAACATGCGACGGTTGCGATAGTTGTGGCAACAACAACGTTTGGAGTTGTGATTCGATGTGCTGTGATGGGGTCGATTGCCATTGCAGAAATGGGTGGCACTTTCCCATCACAAATCATTTCGGATCAGATCGTTGGTTCGCGACAACTGAATTAATGCTGATGTGGCGAAAGGGTGATCGTTTACCACCACTTGTGACCACTGGCCCGTCTAACGATTCCGCCACCGCTGGACGGCTAGGCGAACCGAGCACTGAGATCCTGTTTGGAGAAGAGCGAACTCTCATTGACCTACGCGCTGGAGGCCGCTTCACATTAGGTGCGTGGCTGGATGATCGCGAGTGCCAAGCTCTTGTCGGCAGATACTGGTTCGCTGGTCGAGAGTCGACGCACTACAAAACCGATGAGAACGAAACACCTGTCATCGCGCGACCATTCTTCAATGTGAACTCATCGCCCCCCGCAGAGGACACGTTGTTAATCGCATTCCCCGGTGCCCGCGAAAACTCACGCATCAGCGTCAACGGTACGAGTGATGTCTTCGGCGCAGACGTTTCCGTACATCAGTTCTTGTACGGAAAATATGGTGGCACCATCGACTTGGTATACGGCTACCAATACATGCGATTGGATGAAGATCTTTCGATCTTCAGCACATTAACTAATCTGGACACGAGCGGCTCAACCCCCGTCGGAAGTATTATCGACGTGAACGATTCATTCGAAGCGATCAGCGAGTTCCATGGAGCCCAAATCGGATTCGCGTCGCGTTATCGTGAGCGATGCTGGTCTTTCAACTCCCTAATTAAGTTCGGATTTGGCTCACTAAATCGAATCGCCAAACGCAGCGGGACAACATCCACCACCGTTGGAGTTGATACCGCGGTCACGAACGAAGGACTTCTCGTTAACAATAACAATTCTGGCAAAATCTCAGACCGCACCTTCGGCTGGATTCCCGAATTGGACGTATCCATTGGCTATCGCATCACGCCAAAGCTGGACGCGACATTCGGATATAACCTGATTGCGATGACGGATGCCGTGAGAGTCTCGGGCACCATTGATCCAGACTTGGCAGTAAACAGCAGTTCGAATTCCCCGCGTGTTCCGAGCCCTGGCATGCAGTACAGCACCTTTTATATTCAGGGGATTCACTTCGGCTTACAGTACGGCTTCTAGCCCAAATTTGTAACCGCCGCGTCGAGACAGCACATTGAATCAGCAACCCGATCGTTTTTGTGATGCTCCAATCTCTCGGCTCATGGGTTTCGAGGTTGACGCGGGTGGCATAGGTGAGGCTCGCGTTTCACTCAATTGCGGCTCTCACCTCCACAATCCGATGCAGCGGGTCCACGGCGGTGCGATAGCGGCTCTCGCCGATGCGGCAATGGGTATCGCTTTTGGCAGGACCCTGCTTGATAACGAAGATTTCTCAACTATCGAAATGAAGGTCAACTACCTTCGACCGGTCAAAGATGGCGTAATCACGGCGGAAGCCAGCGTTTTGGAACGCGGGTTAAGGATAGGTTTTGTCGAGTGCACTATCCGAAACGCGAAAGGCAAACGCGTCGCAACGGGCACCTGCACGTGCACTGTCATCAGCAATTGAGGAGAATCTGCACCAGCGAGATCAGATGGGCGGGCTTTTGTTGGAGCAAGAAATAAACGCGAGATCTGAGCGTGGCTTTGACTGCCCCGCCTCACTCACGCTCCAGATGACAACATCCTTCCTACCTCGCAGATTAAACGACGAGATGGCGAAGAGAAAACCAATGTCTTTTTGCAGGGTTCCCTTGCATGGGGGATTGCGGACCCAAAATGTCCCACGTCTGTGATCAACGATATGGCCCGTGAGGAAATTGACGAAGGTTTCCGTTACGGCAAGATTCACGCTCAAAATCAGTACTGTTTAGGACAACCCTGCTCAAAATTTCGCACTTGAGCGTAAGTTTTTTACGCGGCTGACCTGCGAGCTTCAATCCCTTACTGCGAGACTCGTGTTGTGCACGAAATAGAGCTTCTGACAAACGCTGATGATCCGCGTCTGGAAAGTTACCGAAATTCACGGTGGAATCGGCAACCCGATGCAACAACAGATGACTTCATTGTGGAGGGCCGATACTGCGTTGAGCGTCTGCTGCAGAGCGATTACGAAGTCGATTCCGTCCTTGTTGCAGAGGGTAAATCAGTTGAGATTACTGGCATTCTCAACCGAGTGGTGCCAGTCTATTCACTACCTACAGCAGAAATACGCAGACTTGTCGGCTTTGACTTCCATAGGGGTATCATGGCCTGCGCGAAGCGTCCGGCCTTCAAGTCGATGGTCGCGTTTGAGCAAGAAATCGCAGAACCCGAGATCACAATCGCTCTGCTTGGTTTGTGCGAACGCGAGAATGTCGGCAGCATCATGCGAACTGCTGCAGCATTGGGGGTCGAGCGTGTCCTGCTTGGCCCCAACACAGCCGACCCATTTGCCCGTCGCACCATTCGCGTCAGCATGGGCACGGTGTTTCGATTGAAACTCTATGAACTCTCTGATCCGATAGCCCAACTGCCAGATCTTGCAGCTCGTCATGATTTGCGTACGATCGTTACGACTCTGAATCAGAACGCCACCCCGCTACGCGACTTCCACCTCACGCGGCAGTCAGGGATCCTGATAGCCGGTAACGAAGCAGAAGGCGTGTCGGAGGAAGTTCAAAAGATAGCTACAGACCAGGTGATCATCCCCATGAGTTTGGGGACAAACAGCTTGAATGTTGCAGTCGCTACTGCAATCTGCCTACATGACTTGAGCAATCAGCTGAATTACCGATGGGATCTGTGACGCGGTCCGGCGAACCATTAAACAAGTTCACCTAAACAAGTTCACCTAAACAAGTTC
>DOPG01000405.1:13754-13912 GCA_003513555.1 Rhodopirellula sp.
AGTTCACCGCTCTCAAGCATGGAAAGTTCAGCTCCATCAAGGAAACTGACCAGTGATTTGGAGCGATAGGGCTGCTGCAATTTGCGAACAGCTTTACTCTCGATTTGACGCACGCGTTCGCGAGTCACCTGAAAAATCCTGCCGACTTCTTCAAGAGT
>DOPG01000405.1:14141-14409 GCA_003513555.1 Rhodopirellula sp.
TAAGTATACCCGTCAGCAAGGCCATATCGTAGCCTGAGGATCTCGCGTTCACGATAGTTGAGAGTTTCCATCGCCGCATCAATTTGCGTTTTCAGTGCATCGCGATTGGTTTCCATCAACGGATCGTCATCACGATGATCTTCCAAAAACTCACCAAATACACTGTCTTCCTGATCTCCCATGGGCTGATCAAGCGAAAGCGGCTGCCGGCTCATTTTAAGAATGACTCGGGTGTCCTCGATCGACAAACCACCACGCTCCCAGACTT
>DOPG01000378.1:0-692 GCA_003513555.1 Rhodopirellula sp.
ACTGGCAACGGCGTTACCTGCTGGAGAACCCGTTGGCTCTCCCACTAGGAACACATATTCGCTGCACAGCTTGGTATGACAATTCCTCCAGTACCCCCGCCAATCCGGACTCCAACCTTGAGGTTCAATGGGGCGATCAAACGACTGACGAAATGCTCATCGGTTTCTACAGCATCGTTGAAAACCGATAAGCATGTTTGGTGCCCACGTCATTCAGCAGTCATCCACAGCATTTGCGTTGATACTCTGAGGGTCACCGAGGGTCCCTGACCCACATATTCCGCACTCGGCGACAAAGGCGCTGTCGAAAATGTTTTACGGAATCACTGTGCCACTTTCGCCATTTCGATGGCAGTCTCCCGCATGCTCTTGGGCCACTTTTCGAAGGTGATCTGCTTTGCTGCGGGGATGACGGGAACTGTAATATTCTCAACCAGTGAGGCCGCAGGTTGAGCATAGATGAACTGCAAATCGTCTTGCCCATACGTACCGCTTAGACTGCGGGCATAAATTTCCAGTTCTGCTGCGTAAACGGAGGGGTCGTAGCCAATATTGCTTTCCGACGGGACCCAAATCACACCTGCGACAGACATCGGGGTCATCGGACTGACGCACCAATTGTAGGCGTAAGTCGGAATGGTATCACTTGCAACCTCACCGCCCTTCCCTGCCTCGGGAAAAGCTGGCGCTGC
>DOPG01000378.1:987-16746 GCA_003513555.1 Rhodopirellula sp.
ACGTGATTTGCAACTGCAGCCTGTGCAACCTCGGTACTCGGATACTGCATGAACAATTCATCCAAGCGTTTTTTGAACATGGGATCATCCACATCCTTCACCCCTGCGAACGATGTCCAGGAAAGTGGTGATGCCATTTGGCTGGATCGTCCACCACGTCCCGAAGACATGGTGATAAAGCCTTGCGGCACCTCTTTGCGATTGAGCGTCTTGGCGAAGTGATACGCGAACATCGTGACACCACGATCACCCTCCCAATTATCAGTTCCCATCCATGAGGAACGATACTTACCGCCTCCGGTTTCAAACTTACGTTTTCTGGGAGTCGTAAAAGTACTTGCACTGGTCTTGCGTCTGAATTCGCGAAGCAGCGGCAGTTCAGCCGGTGGAGTCGCCCCCTGTGCACGTGCATTGAAGGCCATTTCTCCGTTGAGCAACGTTGATCCGGTCAGATACCAGACATCGCCCACAAGGATATTGTTCACCGTTTTGGTGTGACCATGCGTCGATACCACCGAAAGTGTAATGGGAGTGCTGGATTCCTCGCGCGCGGGAAACTCAACCGCCCACTGCTGCAAATCATTTGCGACGGCAGTTCGCGTTACATCCCCTAAAGTCACCTTCACTTCCACACCCTCGTTTGCGTGACCCCAAACGGGGATGGGCCGATCACGTTGAATGACAGCACCATCCCTAAAATACTCAACGACTTGCAAAATCGGATAATCAGGATCGGTGTACTGCGCGTAACGTGCCTTGAGCGCGGCAGCTTTTTCAAGATCGTCTTCTTCAAAAATCAATTCCCCGTCGACCGCGGCAAATGGTGTCGTCGGCAAGCCAGCCTTGTTGTAGAGATTCGACATTTCAGGAACTGCGTTATACGCGTATTGCACACCAATCGGCTCAGGGACACTCGCAGACGTTACCACCACGTTGTCGCCTGAGATCACTGCCTTGGCGGCATGCCAAACCTTGTCTTTTCCACAAAGTCGAAAATGATTCAACTGCCCCTGAGGGTCCGGTTTCGCTGGCTCAACATACTGACCTTCTTCACGGTAATCTTTCGCCATGCCTTTGCTACCGACCATCAGACCACCGAACAGACTCTCCTGCTCGAAAGCGACAATGGCTCGGTTTCCCTGGACTTCGTACCCTGTGTAAATCGGGCCGGTGTAAGGAATGTCACGTGCATACTGCTTTGCCAACGCCCAGCGTGCCATTCGCATTCCCGGGTGCAACTTGTTGAAATAGTGGATGCCCTGTGGGCGTGCGGAATTCAAATCAGACTGAACGACCATCCCCACGTGGTCCCGATTTTCCATAAAGAACTTATGCTGCACCTGGCGAATATCGGCGAACCCCACGTTGTTCGGATCCGGTGCCCCATAGCACTGCATCTGGGTGAAATAAAACGGCATCTCGGGCATGCCCCACGCGTCTCTCCAGCCTTCAATCAAAGCTTCCATACGAGCGGCATAGATTCGCCCATCTCCCGAATTACTGGTTCCCTGACACCAGATAGCACCGCGCACTGCATAGGGAATGACAGGGTTAATTTTCCCGTTGAAGAATTGTGAAGGCCCCCGCCACATACCAGCGATCCCGGGTAATCCCGGACGAGTCGGAATACGCCCACCGGCATCCGCCGCCTGCCCTGCAACTTTTTGCCACGATGCCAAATCCTCGTAATACTTAGCAAAAGCGTTGTGACCTTGCTCTGCCGTTGGATCAGCATCACGAATCAACTCAGCATCAACCGCCAGTCCGGAATGTTCTTCAATGGCCTGACGCTGCGTGAAAGCTTCGATCCGGGTATTACTGTGCGCACTAAGAAGGATACCGATAGGGACATCCAACTCTTTGTAAAGCTCATAAGCAAACGCCAAGGACAGGGCAGAAAAACCACTGGCACTTTGATGTGTTTGCCATCCCTGTTCAGACGTTGCCCTTTTTTGTGGATACAGCGCTGAAACGGTACTGATATTGATCTCGCGGATCGGGATGCTTATCTTCGAACCCGAAATCTCATTTGCAATGTCCCGGCACATGCTGTTGCTAGCGGTCCAAACCATGTTGGACTGGCCTGATGAAAACCAGACTTCTCCCACTAACACGGACTCGAGCGAAATGGTTTCATTACGCTCATTTTCGACTTTTAGAGTCCGTTCCTCTCGCGAAGCGGTGAGAGGATCAAGCCGAACCATCCAGTCACCCTGTTGATTCGTAATCGTGGATTTCCGTTGCCCGGCGAATTCAACGGTCACCTTGGTACCAGGCAGATCAAATCCCCACACGGGAACCTCAACCTGACGCTGCAAAATCATGTTGTTGGTGAATGGTACCGAGACTTCAAGCGTTTGCTCCCCAATCGCAATGGTCGGTGCTGACAGCACAGCAGCCACAGAAAAAACCACCGATGAAACAACAACTCTGATTTCGTGCATGAGCATCATTTACAAATCATTTTTAAAAAAACACGAGGCCAGACACAATCGGCAAGATTATGCAGGTATTTTTCTGGAAGTCCCGTTGGGGAAACTGCACCCACATGATAGGCGTCCAAATCGGCAGCTACCTCAACTTCAGTCGACAACACCGAACAGTTCTGTACAGCTTAGTGTTCGGCACAATCAAACAAAAGAACCTTACGGAACCCTTTCGGTTACGATGCCACGACTGCCGCCAGTCGTGGCAGATTCACTTATCACTCTGCTTTCTTTTTCCCAAGGGCATCAGCGTTCCAAAGCTCCCACTTATCCGCTAATTCCTTGACTTTTTCGGGTTGGAACTTTGCAAGATTTCTCGTCTCCGATGGATCCGCCTGCAGATCATAAAGTTCCCAGGACTTCCCTGCCCTGATTGCTTTCATGTTACCTTGCCGGACTGCATTGGCTCGATTGAATCGCCAGTAAATTTCCTTGTGCTCTGCCCGCTGCTTACCCTCAAAAATAGGCATCAGCGATAACCCGACGGGAGCTTTTGTTTTCCTGCCTTGGATCTCCGCGGGATAATCTGCGCCGGTGATCTCTCTAAGCGTCGCGGAAATATCAACGATGTGACCGACCTGCCCCGTCAATCTCCCGTCCAGATTCTGCCTGTCTTCCCGATCGGACACGTTGCCTTTGATCACTCGTGGCCAATGCACAATGAACGGCGTTCGAGTTCCGCCCTCATAATCGGTTGACTTGAACTTGCGATAAGGCGTGTTACTGGCATTCGCCCAACCGACGGAAACGGTTCGATAACTTTCTACTGTCCCGGGAGGAATTCCAGGTGTTGTGTTGGGCTGTTCAGAGCATGCACCATTGTCCGATAGAAACATGATCAGAGTATTCTCCCAATCGCCAAGCTCTTTCACTTTGTCAAAAAGCCGCCCCAGGTTCTGATCCACCCGATCAATCATCGCGCAGTACACCGCCATTTTGAGATCTTCTTGATCCTGCTGTTGTTCCGTCAACTCATCCCACGCCTTGGACGCGCGATCAGTCAATTGATGATTGGGGCCGATAATCCCCATTTCCTTCATTCGCCCAAATCGCTGCTTGCGAATGACATCCCAGCCCACTTTGAATTTCCCACGGTACTTGGCAATATCCTCAGGCCATGCGTGCAGTGGGTAATGCGGCGCCGTGTATGGCAGATAGAGAAGAAACGGTTTTGTCTCGTGTTTGTACTCCTCCAATCGATCAATGGCATAATCGGTGAACGCATCGGTCGTGTAAAAGCTGGGATCAGGGTTGGTATAACCCATGATTACCTGATCTTCGATCGCCCACCGTCTCAAACGATTCGTTGCCTTGCGTCCGGGGACGCCTTCACCTTCGCGAGCTTTCGTTCCCGGATTGAAAAAATTGCAGCAACCATCAGCAAGGCCATAATAGCGATCAAACCCTCGGTCGGTTGGCAACGTCTCCTGATGCCATTTCCCGGCGACAAGAGTCCGGTACCCAACCGTTCTCAATACCTCACCAAGGGTGGCACCGTACTTCATATCATGATCGCCAATGTGATACGCATAGTTTCCCGTCAACAGTTCAGCACGCGTCGTGTGACACTTAGCTGTGTTATAAAATTGTGTAAAACGCAGCCCATGCAACGCTAAACGGTCAATATTTGGAGTCTGAACCTCACCGCCGTAGCACCCAATATCTGAATACCCCATGTCATCCACCATGATCAGAATCACGTTGGGCGCTTCCGTAGCAGCAAACAAATGCTTTGTAGAATCAAAACAGAGCAGCAGAACACAGCACAAACAAAACATCGTTCCACCGGAACCTCGTCGTGTCGCAAACATTGAATTAACCTCGAAAAAAACGTTCATAGCAACGCGGGCAGAAGTAAACCGACGCACTTTGTTTGCAAGCGGTAAGCCCAGATCATCTGTGACCTCACTTCTCCCTACCTCTGGTAGCAAATCTCATCAATATCAGCACAACGATTGGAAAACCTTCCGAATGCTACTACAACTTGAAAGCGCACTGTGTAGACCTTGCATGAAAGTCACAGAGACATGCTCTCGAACAGAGCATAGTTGAACAAACCCCCAGCGTTCATCAATGGATACTCGCGGCTTAAACAACATCCACCATCGCGTCATTGGAACGGTCTCGTGCCTTTTGCTGTTTTCTTTCGTGCACCATTGCATAGAACGCCCCCACCATCCCTGAAAACTGCATCAACAACACCGCCTGTACAGCAGGTTCACTAATGAAACTAGAATTTCGCCGATAGCGGGAATTCCCCAACACCCCTAACGATATGAAGAGCACGAACGCCACGAAAACCCCCACGCAATACCCCTGCCACCAACCACGATGCAAAATCGCCCCCATTGCCAAGCACGCCACCAATGCTGTCCCGCCCCCTGCTAACGGCCAAAAAGCCAACGACGGAGAAAGCAACAGTCCGATGAGGTAGACTAGAAATAAGCACACTGGCCAACAGAGTACATTTGCGAGCAGAAGCAGCCCCAACTTCCCCCTGCCTCGATGCCAGAATTGCCGACCAATCGATCGCCTGCGAACATTCATTGCTCGCAGGCGATAGCCCACCAGAATCAAAACACCCCCAACCAAAATCAAAACCCCGGAAACTCGGTGCATGAAACTGCCACCTGCTTCCAAAGATCGCGTGCCTGAAAAGATTCCGAGCAAACTCGCAGTGACGAGCAACAACACAAGCCCCATCAAAAAGCAAACGATTCCCGCTCGGAGAACATTACCTTGTGGAACCCGAAACTTCCATTTCTCAGACGAGATTGTTTGTGTGTAATCTTGATCAAGTGGATGGACCTCATCACCGGAATCGTAGTCCACCGCGCCGCGTCCATCACTTTTCATGTCTCTGCCTTACTTCTAGGGCATTATCTCAAAACCACGGCAGACGGACGCTGAGCAAAAAGGTCAGCCAGAAGCACAGGTAACCTTCACTTGAGTTACCACTGCCACATCGTCCTCCCCATTGTGAACAGGTAGAAGTATATCGCCAATCACAATCCATTACTCGCCCTCATGGAATATATCCAAAGCACAAACGTGGCAGCAATGCATTGGTTGGACACCCCGTCAGAAACAAATTCGAGGGCAAGTACTGGCAAGCAAGCATCCAACGATCCCGATACTGGTTCTGATCGTTCCGTATTGGAAATCCGAACCGCAACCCGCACTCAAGGCACGTCAATTGTGAGCTAATTCGACGCGCCACGTTCGTCACCCAACCTGACTTGAAGCTGCTGACAGCTTCTGCTGTGTTTGCTACGCGGATCAACATTCTCACTCCACTCACAAGTCATCAAGCGGGTATGATTGTCCATCTTCAATCCTCTCCCAGAGCAAGATCAAGGATCAAGTAACGTGGATGATGCAACGGACTCAACGGGCCACCTGCGTCTGGTTAAGCTGGGCCTGCAACCACGTCACTTGAACTCCGGGATTCATTAAAAAACCGATGCCTACAAAAATGCGGATAGTGAATGGCATCCAACTCATTTTCGCAACCCTCATCGCTCACAGAACGGACAACGCCCCCTCTCATGACGAACATAAGGCTCTTTCCCTGATTTCATGAGCCAGCACGCCGAATGTTACTGAGTTTCAGTTTGCCACACGCAGTTGTTGATGCGAGATCCTCCCGCTGCAAAGGACTGGAAAGACAGGCCCAAGTGCTCGTGATTGGAAAAATTCAAAGTTCGCGGGTAACATCTGCTGCATCCCTGCTTTAAGTGATTAACAACCAACAGCCTTCAGCATCGACCTAACACTCTGAATCGCCGCTGAATTAGACAAGTCTCGGCCTTCGAGTTCGACCGCCACGCGATTCCCAGTACCTCAGCCTACTCCTATTTTTGACAAGACAATGTCACTCAAGTCCACTCCGCTCCTACGAGTCTTTTCTGCAGGGTTGCCCCGTTACTTCCTGTTTGCAGCGATGCTTACAAGCAGCAATCTCATTTACGCCCAACGCGCGGAAGAGAACGCTGACGAGAAAGGGAAGTCCCCAACTCAATCGGTAAAAACTTCATCACGCAACAGTCTCCCCTTGAGCGTGAAAACGCAGGCGAAGAAAACCCTGGCCAAAGCGAGGGAATCTAAAATTACAGCGAAGGACACGCCAGCGGATACCAATACGACTGACCGGAACTCACGCATGCCGAAGACGGCCATTGGCTACGCTCACATGTGCGAACCGCAACTCGGTGTCCCTCCCAGAATTGTCTTGGACGAGGCAGTTGAGATCCCGCTGTTCAGCAGTGGAAAGCGGATTTACGGGAATTTTTCAAACTGTGACAGCCCAGCTTTGATAGGCAAATCGACAGTGTCGGGCTCGGTCCTGCAGCGTTACGAAGGTCGAACAGCCGATGGGACCAAACTTCCACACGTTGTCTGGATCGCATTCGGTCGCAACTCAAGTTCATCACCTGCAAGCATTGTTGGGTCAGTGCAAATGATCGGCTACAACAAAGACAGTGGAGCAACCGCATTCTTCGAAAGTTGCGATAACCTCGATCCGTGGGTCACGATGGACAAAGCCACCTGGCGCATGCGTGGCACCATGCCTTGGATTGACGATCCACAAGAATTCAACCGAGCGTTTTTACCCGCCCCAATGCAGTGCGTCCAATGTCACCAAAGCGACCCTTTCATCACCAACTCCTTCATCACCGCTGCCAAAATCCCGGGCACCGAAAAGCCCGTCATCCCCATACTTGACGCTGAATCACCCTACTACGTGCTCGGTGGTTCACAATGGGACATGAGAACCATCGATATCAAGGACAATGCATGCTTTGATTGCCACCGTGTTGGCATGAAGACCATCGAACTGTTCACACGATCGGGATGGGATGTCAATGAACATATGCCACCGAATGATCCCGGCAGCCTCTCGGACGCTTACGAGCAACTGTTGGCTGCGTGGAAACAAGGGCCCAGCCAGATCACGGGTGCCAACTGGATCATTCCCCCTGGGCACGGCAAGCCGACCACCATCGTGGGATCCGACTACCCATACCAAGCGACATTCAACCGCAATCAATTCCCAAGCTCGGATTCAGTCGAACAACGACAGGCCAGTAGCCTTGAAAACCTGAAGCAGCATTATTTTAAGTCCAGCAAAGATTTCCAAAAGCAAGTGTCAAAGGGGACCATGACAGCCGGGGAAGCAGATCGTGAACTGTCAAAACTATTGAAGCAAATACTATCTGCAACGGAAACAAAGTGATTTCGACAGAGACAGGCGAATGCGGACAAAGAGCTAACCAAAAGTGATCAACGTTCTGTCGTCCGAGCTTCTTTTGAGACAAAGGCATCACCGATTCAACACCCCTGTTGATTTTCACCTTTGGTACTGCTCTGCGGTACCTCTCCGCTGCCAACCAACGACTGATAATCACTTGGATACAGGATGCAGTAGCGACAAACTGCTAGAAAAACGATCTACTGCCTGATACTGTGTTCCTGCTCCAACACAGAACAGCTAACGAGAGCCTCACGTGGGTACCGCCCATGGCATGCCCATCGCTTGCACTCCATCAAACCCATCCTGAATTCGATTACCGACCCTGAAACCTGAGTCCCAAACCATGCCCCAAAAGCTACCTTGGTGTATCGTCCCGTTTTTTCTCTTGCCCCAGCTATCCACCTCAGGGACTGCACAAGAAGCCCCGGACCATATCACGGTCAGCGGGACTGCAACAACCGAGGTCACCCCTGACATGATGAGCTGGAATCTCCAAGTCAAAAACCAAAATCAAAATCTTGAGAAGGTCGCTGAAACACATACGGACGCAGTTAGGACCGTGCTTGACTTCTTGAATGCCCAAAACCTGCCGCAGAAGTCCATTCAAACATCGGGCATGCAATTTGGTCAGAACTGGACCTATCAAGACCGCGAACGAGTCAAAGACGGTTTCTTTGCATCGACGGACATCTCTTTTAAATTCAAGGACTTGACCAAGTATACGAAGCTATGGATCGGCTTGTCTCGCCTTCCCAATGTCACTTTGAACGGCGTTTATTACGATCATTCCCGACGCATTGAATATCGGAACACAACAAGAAAAAATGCTCTTTTGGCTGCCAAGTCAAAAGCCGAAGGTCTTGCGAAAGCACTGGGATCAAACATCGGCCGCCCTTTGTCCATCGAAGAAGTTTCTGAGACGTTTGGACTGCGAAGTTCCAACTTCAACGTTAGTAATAGCATGAACAGTGCAGCAGGCACATCCGGAGACTCCCCAAATCTGGCTCCTGGGCAAATCCCCATTACCATGCGAGTGCAAGTTTCTTTTCTACTTATTACGGAGTGAAACAGATTTGGTGTACCATGATTGTTCCAGACATGCTCTGACGTGCTCAATATCCCTACCCGAACGTTCGTTTCGCGAAGAGATCATTGCCATTCAGCGGAAAATCAAATAGGAAAAACGGATTTCCAGAGTAATTTCCCATCCAGCGGCAGTGTAACTGCCCACCGATCAGGCAAGATCACGCATCCATTCGCTAGACACTCGGCCGGCGTCATCAGGCCTCCCATCCACCACCCTCTGCGACCTCCCCACCTCACTTTATCAGCCCAACCTATTCGGAGCAGTTCATGTACCGCGTCGCTCTTTGGTCACTTGTTCTTTCGTCGTGTTTCAGCATCTCCCAAAAGGCTGCCGCCGATCCAGCGTTTGGAAAGCAGCCCAACATCATCCTGATCATTACAGACGATCAAGGATATTACGATCTCTCAGGGCACGGTAATCCACACCTTGCAACTCCGAACCTCGACCAACTGCGAGATGAAAGCCTGCGTTTCACCAGATTTCAAGTAAGCCCCACTTGTGCACCAACGCGTTCAGCCATCATGTCTGGCCGCGCTCCATTTTACGTGGGTGTGACACACACCATTCTTGAGCGCGAACGCATGAAACTCGGCGTCCCAACGATGCCCGAGATGCTTCGTGATGCCGGATACACGACGGGCATTTTCGGCAAGTGGCACCTTGGAGACCAAGATCCTTACCGACCCGATCAGCGTGGTTTTGATGAAGTTTTCATCCACGGCGCTGGAGGAATTGGCCAATCCTACGCGGGGAGCTGCGGAGACGCTCCCGGCAACAAATACTTTGACCCGGCTATCCTGCACAACAATACATTTGAGAAGACCGAAGGGTTCTGTACGGACATTTTCTTTAACCAGGCGATGGAATGGATGGGCGACCAGAAAGGCAAAAAGCCTTTCTTTGCCTACATCACCACCAATGCCCCGCACGGACCTTTTATTGCCCCAGACTCCTATAAAAAGAAATTCATTGATGCGGGCATGAGCAGCAGCACCGTTGGTTTCTACGGCATGATCGAGAATATCGATGACAACGTAGGCCGTCTGACCAAGCAACTGGCAGACTGGGGCATCGAGGATGACACACTGTTGATTTTCATGACAGACAACGGTCCCTCGGCTTCCAATTACAACGGAGATCACAAGGGTAAGAAGGGTAGCGTTGACGAAGGTGGAACACGGGTCCCAAGTTTTTGGAGATGGCCTGGCGTGCTGAAATCAGGAACTGACGTCAACACCATGGCTAACCACTACGATATCCTGCCAACCTTCGCCGAGCTCGTTGAGGGCAACCCCAAGCAGCGCGACCTTCTGCAAGGACGCAGTTTGGTACCACTTCTAAAAAATCCCAATGCACCGTGGGAAGATCGCTTTCGAATATTCCACAAGGGACGCTGGGGAAAGGGAGCCGCTGAAGAATCCCGCGACAACGGATTCGCAGTACGTAACCAGCGATTCCGGCTCGTAGGTCGCAACACACTTTACGATATGGAGCAGGATCCCTCCCAGAAAAACAACGTCATCGACGAACACCCGGAACTTGCAAAAAAGATGAATTCTGCTTACGACGAATGGTTCGACGGAGCACTTCCCAACATGGTCAACGAAGATGCTCCGCTGACTGGGCACAATACGTTCCACCTCATATTCTGGAAACAATATGGGATGGAAGTACCTCCTGTTCGGGTGCGAAAACCACGCACTCCAAAAAAGAACCGCAACAAGAAGTAAGTTGCGAGTAGCAGAGATTCGAGAACGCCTCATCTGACTGGCTGTTTCAGAAATCCCGCCTGCCAACCCGAGCCCCGTTTTATATTTCATCTGGCAAGCAAGATACTCTGATCGTGCTCACATGCTCAGCATGTGACGGGTGTTGCCTAAGGGTGGATGTCCTCGACAACAAACTTGACCGGCTTGCTAGATTTCTTGACCACAAGCATTTCGTAAGGTGCTGTCATCACCGCAGCGGTAAAGTCTTCACGACCAGGACTGGTTTTGCGGACTAAAACTTCGTGCCAAGCTCCCGCGTCCCTTACACCAATGATTTGGATCATGTGTCCACCGGTGTTCCTCCATCCCATGAAAACGCCCAAGACGACCTCCTTCTGGAAGTCGACCGAGGGCAAGATTGGTTTTGGCAAACGCCCTCGGTGGACCTCTTCCCAGACTTCCACCCAAGTCTGATCCTTTTCGATTACCAACGCTTCCGGTTTCGTCATACCCGAATAATGTCCACTGAACCTCTGTTTTGCTTCCAAGTCGAACTGAGATGGATCGAGGCTTCCCGGGCCATTTCCTTTTCTGTCTTGAACCTCCGCAAGTTCGACACCCGAAATTGCTCCATCTTCATCGACGTCCGCGGCAGAAATTTTATCCCAAAGTCGAGCGGGCAATTCATCAGCTGTTAATAACCCATTATCGTTTCCATCAAACCGCTTAAAAAAGTCTTGATGCTGCTTGGCCTGCAACTCTCGATGCTCGCGTATTTCCTGCAATTCATCCAGCGACACCAAACCGTCTTCATTCACATCGGCATCATCGATTCGGTTCCATAGATTTTGTGCCACCTCGTACTCACTGAGCAGACCATCCTGATCCGCATCGAGAGACTCAAAATGCGGCTTCGCGTTGGTAGGCATCAAGGCAAGCATATGTTCACTGGGGCGAGCCGCTTTTATTTCATCTCGGCTGACCCCGCCTGTCGCATCAGTGTCTACTTCAGCAATACGGCGCCAATGAACATCGCTAACCTCATCCTTGGTGAGCTGACCATCGCCATTGCTATCCAGATGATCAAACGCCCCCTGGCGGACCAGCGGCTTACCCATTTTTTCATGCAGCTTCGAGAACCATTGCTGGGCAGTGCGCAAATGCATGCCCGGCGGTAGGTCCTCCATCAGAATTGCGGTCGCAAGTTTCGCGAGGCCGTCCTCTTCAACCCGTGTTACATAACCTTCCAGGCCTAACTGATTGACGACTTGCAGTACATCATTGACCGATATCTCGCCATTGGCATCCACATCCAAAAGCCGTTGAGTTTCGCCCGCATCCTCTTGGACAAATTCAACAGGAGAATCAGGGACCACCGATAACTCGTTGATTAAAACGACAGCATCGAGCGTGCTGACATTTCCATCAAGATTAACGTCGCCAGCCTCGACGAAGTTGTGCCAGATGTCGCCAGCCAGCAAATTCCGTGGCTCTAATTGCTGAACGCTTAGCCTTGTCTGAGACAGAGGCCGTCTATGAAGATGCTTGAATTTCACAGCCAAACTTCTCGTCAGATTGGGAAAACGGAGGTCAAAAGCCTTAGATGATCATAACTAACATTACATAGCCATGGTTACCAAGACTGCCCAAAACAAGTTCTTCACGCCTCCTTAGCTCGTCTGTTTATCCATTACAGTCGGTCATTAGCGGATAATGCGTTAAGAGTATCGGCTTCCGTTCAGAAGCTTATCACATGTTTCAGACATGTTTTCCGCATGATTGCGGGTGAGATGGTCCGAAATGAAACACGAGAGGGCGGCTCCAGACCTGCTCATTTTCGATTCGCCGCATGATTGGGGCTGAAATATCTCTGGAATGCCGCCGCACATGACTGGCTCCTGCCACTGAACCAACTCCCCAGGACAAACCGTAACAAGAAGAGACGCGATTCGACGGCTCCGGTCAAACAGGCTGCGTCACCATCTAGCGTCGTCGCATCCCCGATTACTACTACAACACGATCGAAGGGGCAAAAACTTTCGCACAAAGTTTGCCAGATACCAAGTTTGCCAGATACCGTTCCCGACACGGCGTTAATCAACCACCACCACGTGCCGCTATCCATATTCCCATCCAAGATCAGCTGAGGAGTGGTGTCCCTCTAATTTGGTTACCCACGCTCGCCCGCCCGCCCTACTTTTCCCAATTTACCCACTTCAGTTGCAAGAAGTTGTGACTAAGATCGACGACTTAGAGACACACCGCGAAACTTATGTGAAGATGGCAGCGTCGGAATTGAGCAGTCCCCGCGGTTGGCCGACGCGACTTGCCCGCGCGGAGTTGGCAAATCACCGATGTCAAAGACCAACGCAGACATAAACCTAATTCGTTTTCTATCTACAATCCCAACAACAAACCCACACGAACAAAAACATGACAACTCAAGCCCTGATTTATGACGAACTCCATGCCCTCGATCGTGAGCGTCACAAGAACTGGTCGATCAAAGCTGGAGACGACTGCAGCTTTGCCCGCGAGGTGAATTCGGTTCCCCTTTTGGCAGCTGAATTTGCGAAAGCCGCGGAGAACTATCCGATCATTTTCGCTGGTACCAAAGAGAGTGTGCTGCCCTGCATTGTATTGGGTTTGCAAAAGAACCAGAACTTGTTTGTTACTGAAGAAGGTAAGTGGGACGCCGATTATTTACCTGCTTTCATTCGTCGCTACCCCTTTGTCTTCTCCGAGTCACCGGAGAACAAGCAATTCATTCTCTGCATCGACGAAGACTTCTCCGGCTGTAACGAAGAGGGTCGCGGTGAGCGTTTGTTTGACAGCGAAGGCAATCAGACCAATTACCTTGAGGGCGTTGTCAATTTCCTGAAGGACTATCAACTCAGCCACCAGGCCACGACACACTTCTGCAAGCAACTAATCGAGCTTGACCTTTTGGAAGAAGTGCGTGCAACCTACACTGGGCCGAATGCGCAACCCGGCGTCTTGACCGGATTCTATGCGGTCAAGCGAGAAAAGATCAAGGAAATTTCTGACGAGAAGCTGCTTCAAATGGTCAAGTCAGACGCTCTTGAATTGATCTACTACCACATCCTTTCGCTAAGCAATTTCAAGTCGCTCGCGAAGCGTCTGCCGCAAGATGCAAATGCGAATGCAGCTGACGAAGCCGCCGATAGTGATGAAGCACCCGCGGAATCTGACAGCTGAGCATCCAACACTGCTCAGACTCTTCGAGCCAGTCTCGTCATCTTTCCGATCACATGATGAAGACTGGTATATTTGGTTGCAACAAATTCGGCACCACCATTTAGGGTCGCGTTCTTTCACCGAACGCGACCCTTTTTTGTACCACCAAAGCTCTGCTCCCACCACGCTCTGCAGTCGCAAATGGTAAACCGTGTCTTCGACCGAAAAATCAGCCATGATTTCTTGATGGCCAAACTTAACTAGTTCACCGAACTAGAGTGATCAGCCCCGGCCTTGCACTTGGTTCGCTGATGAGTGTCTGATACCTACCCGGGTGTATTAAAAAGCTTGGCATCCCTGAGCCCAAGCCACACGTCATCCATCTCTTCTCTAAGGGACGATAGCACGGGAAGAATGCGACTGCCATCTTCTCCAACTGCGAATGACTGAACGCAGGCCCCGTGTCCACCACTTGCGTCTTAACCGAACAACAACCTTTTCCCTCGTTGCACCTCACACTCCACTTTTGCTGGTAGCGGGGGCGAGAGTATCAGCGACAACATAAAGAAACAGACAGATTTGGAAAAACGCATACAACAACGACCCTTTGCAGTCGCCGAGACAAGACCAACAAGAGGTGACCGATCCAGCCTGCACGTGAATTCAATTCCGCAAGAGAACTTTAGTGCAGCAACGGAGCCCGCCCCCGTACATGGAACTCGTAGCGAAACCAGCAACTGGCTTGACGATGTATCCAAGTGAGTTCCATGTCTGAATGGCTGCGCTGTCAAGCTTCTTAAAACCATATTGTGGCAGATACACCACATCCTGATTTCGCCGCTTCTCCACCAGCACGTTACTGTAAGACAGAAATGGATATCTGACAGCTTTGTCGAGGGACGCACCCCCTGCCGCTGCTTGGTCGGGAATCAATGCCGGCACGCGGACGACCTTATAGCCTGCATGTGACAGTTGCTGTGCGATCGAGTCAAGTTCGGGCGCGAGACGCAAGCTCGCCGCCATGACCTTATCCGTTTGCCCGGTGACATTTGGACGCACCAAAAGGTTTCCATCGCGATCCTGCAACTCAGAAACGTCTTCGCGTCCAAAAAACATTTCTTCGCAACTGCATTCAAACTCATAAACCAGTTCAGGGTTCTCACCAATCGCATCTGCAGCCAGACGGGCACCTGCCCGACTATCGGCCACTGCAACACGCTTGTCCCCAAGTGGGGTGACAAGCAAATCGATATGCCCAACCGGTTGACTTGATTGGCCTACAACAGTCACAGGCCGTCCGAATAGCTTTGAGAAGCGTTTCACAATGGCCCGCTGTGATGTATCCAATAGAACGGCGTTATGAGCAATCGTATCGTAACCAATGAAAACAGACTCCTCGCTGCAAACAATATTGCCGCCCTCAAAATGCATTTCCGAGTGCACTACTTCTAGATTAAGAATACTGGCAAGTTGCTTCGGCATGCGTTCATCATCTTCCCGATTGAATGAGCAAGGCGTGATCAACTTGGTAGTCGACTTCCCTTGCACCACCACAAAAGGATCCTGGGGCCAGATTGAAATGTCACTGTCAGGCGGCATTTCCACAAAAGTGACTCGACTATTATTGGTGGACGCCGCAAATGCGGACCGGTCGTTCACTAACAAAAGCACATGAACCTCCTGTGGTAACCCGTTCACAATGCTCGCTACAAGCTCGGCATTTCGCAAAGACGATGTTCGAGCACTAGTAGCACTACACGCGACCAAACGAATCTCTGATCCAACATCTGACAAAATTTTCTCTTTCTCCTGAGGCAGGAGCGTTGGAAGAAAATAGGATACCGAGAGAATTGAAAGCGTCGTTGCAGCTGTAAAGAAAAGATTTCTCATGGGCGAGTCCAACAGGATGAAGAACCAGTAAAGTGAAGAGGCAGTCATGATTTGGTAATGGTCGAACATCACCATCGTCAACAGAATTGAAGTCAAAGATCTGTTCATCGTTAAACAGGTCGCCTGTGCTCAGGG
>DOPG01000195.1 GCA_003513555.1 Rhodopirellula sp.
AATCAGAGACTACACCGAACGAAACCTACGCGGAGAAGCCGGAGCAGACTGCGGCGGAAATACGTGAGCAAATTCGGCAGTTGCAGGAAAAATTGAAACAACTGGAGCAGCGGTCTCAGCTTGATGACGAGCCCGTGCAGAAGAACAAACCTCCAACAACCAAGGCCGAATGAAGGGGAGGAGCTGCCTGTTGCCCGCTTTGATACGGGCAGGATGTGGAGATAGTCACGCTTTCCAGAGCAGTGCCGTGAAGCCTGTTCCCAAGTCCGGGTTGAAATCTCACGGGGCGGTAAATCTTTCTTTGTTTCGGCGAGCTGGCGGAGATGACGGTCGTAAGTCGGGGAGAGGCTGACGAGACGCTACCATTTGCTGACGGCTGCCTCGAGAGCGGCATGTTGGTCTGGACGACTGCTAGATTGGCGAATGCCTACCATTGAGAATTGAACGAGTGAACGCATGACGCCCCCTGATTCCGATGATCGTGATCCTGGTGAAAATCATACAAGCGATGCAGAAACTGACGTCCAAGCTTCGGGCGACCCATCGGAATCTGAACGCGAATCGTTTCAGGATCAACCTGCTTACAGTTCTGCGGCGAAGCAAGACCCAGATATCATCGAGGATGTTGTTTTAACGAAGGCGAGCCAAAAAGACTCTTCGATACCGCATGAGGAGGTAGATGATGTCGGGACGAGTGCCCGAGTTGCGGCGTCCGGCGGGGGGCTTGGATTTGCACATGCAGCCGAGAGAGTGAAGACGTTCCCCCAGACACCGGGCGTTTATCTGATGAAGGACCTCTCCGGCGTTGTGATTTATGTGGGCAAAGCGAAGAATCTGCGCAGTCGCGCCAGTAGCTACTTTTTGAAGGCCGCGGCGGAAGACCCACGCACGGCCAATTGGGTATCGGAAATTGCGGACATCGACTTTCTGGACAGTGAGAGTGAAGTCGACGCGCTACTGATGGAGTCGAGGTTGATTAAAGACATTCAACCGAAGCACAATAAGGAATTGAAGGACGATAAGAGCTTCCCGTATCTGATGATCACGACACGAGAAGAGTTTCCTCGTGTCGAGTTGACGCGTGAACCGCCTTCCAAGGGCGTCAAACTTTATGGTCCATTCCCAAGTGCCGGTGCATTGCGGGGAGCGATTCAGGTGCTGCAACGAATCTTTCGTTTCCGGACCTGTTCACTTGATATTACTGAATCCGATGAACGCTGGAAGTGGTTTCGTCCTTGTTTACTGGCTAGCATCAATCAGTGCACTGCGCCCTGTAACGTGCGGATCAACAAGGAAGACTACCGCAAGGACATCAGGCGACTGATGACTTTCATGGAGGGTGGCAAGAAGCGTCTCTTGGCCGAGATGACCTCTGAGATGCAGGCTGCCAGTAAAGCATTGGACTTCGAACGTGCGGCGGTACTGAGGGACGAAATTGGGATGCTCGAACGGCTAGAAGAACGAGGTGAACTCGATACTCACGCTCAGCCTGAAGTGTTTTATATCGACCCGAAGAAAGGTCTTGCCGGCCTTCGGAAAGTCCTTGAACTGTCAGAAACTCCGCGCGTGATCGAGGGTGTCGATATTGCGCATTTAGGCGGTGGCGAAACGGTCGCAAGTTTGGTTCAGTTCATTGATGGTTTGCCATTCAAGCCCGGTTACCGAAGATTCCGCATTAAGGATGTAGATGGAATTGATGATTACCGAAGTATCTACGAGGCGGTTTCGAGAAGGTTTCGCCGCCTTAGTGACGAAGGAGATACGTTTCCCGATATCCTGCTGATCGACGGTGGTAAGGGGCAGCTCAACGCTGCCATGGCAGCGTTCCGGGATCAGGAAATAACCCCACCCACAGTGATTTCGCTCGCCAAACGCGATGAAGAGATCTTCCGCCCGGGAATCTCCGAACCCATCGTGCTAGGCAGGAATGCATTTGGATTGCGTTTGTTGCAATACGTTCGGGATGAGTCGCATCGATTCGCACAACACTATCATCACATCCTGCGTTCGAAGTCAACGTTTGAACGCTAAGCTTTTTGGTTTACGAGACGACCTTCCGATGCTGAGTTGGGTGGTCGGCCTGATGATGCGTCCAACAAAGCTCGCGATAGATCCTGACAACAAGAGTCGTCTAAAGCTCTTCAATGAACGCGGGTATTTGGGCCACACGGATTAATAGAACTAGTTGCTCCTGCTGGTTGTCTTGGCCTGCGCCGGATAGCATGTGCTTGGCTAGGCCGTGAAGAGGTTGTGTTGGGGCGATGACGATAAGATCCCCCTCTTGTGCGGTGAATTGCAGATTCAAGCATTCCAGTTGCCAGGTCTCACGGCGGCTATCAATTCGCAGCGCAGTATCACTGCTAACCCACTTTCGAACGGTATCACCATGTTGGATCTCGGGATGTACTTTTAATTCGATTTGTTCTGGCGTGTTGCCTCGATTACTTGTTAATGCCAAAACGTATTGGGCGTTTTGCATCGTTTTCCCGATCAGGTCGTCACCGTCGCGAATCATGGCGACATGGCTGCCTTCAAATGGCTGTCGCAGCGGCAATTCATACCGTCTACCTAAACGCATTGGCATGCTTTGTGAGCCATGCGCAAGATCGCTGGCAATGGAAGCCTCTGCTAAAAATGTTTCCACGAGGTCGCGATCGTCTTCGTGCTCGTTCAATTGGTTTCGAAATTCTTCTTCGTTGTTGACCAAGCCAACACGAATTCCATTACGGATCATGTTCTGACGCACGCTGGGATCGATGCAGGTCTCATCAACCCATCGCCAGAGAGAGGGGCTGGATTCTCGCGCAGGGGGGGCCGACGAACTACGCGGCACCGCGTTGACAAACTCAACGTCGAGAATCACTCGCTTGCGATTGAAGGATCTCGGCCCTGTGGGATCATTCGCTTGCGGATTGTGGTTGGTCAGGACTTCCGTGCCCGCGTTGCTCCATGTTCTGCACCCGAGTCCCGGAAACAGCAAAAGCGTCGATATCAGGGCACAAGCAAAGCGGTCCACTGCAGGCGTCCGTGTGGGCGGTGGGTTGAGGATTCTGAAACCGTACTCGTGGTTTTGGCGTTGCATGGCCAACCAGCGGAGTTCAAGACGCTACGAATTGACCGCGGTGAAGTCAATAGATCCGGTCTGGTCACGACGCAGTGCCAGCATTGATAGCTTTATAGGGAGAACAGGGGCGTGTTGGTCGGGTGACCTCGAGTCCTCGCTCGAGGCGTTTTGGGCGGTGTTGTCGATTCGGGATTCAGGGTGCCGGAACGGTGAAGCCACCTTGTGTTCGAGCTTCCGAGATCGCGAGGATTTTCATGTTTGAGGTAGTATCAGCCCCGGATATCAGCCTGTGATATCAGTCTTGAAGCGAATGCGGAGCGATGCCTTGGATTAGGGGTTGATCAGGCATCGCAAACGCCGGTTAGTCCGGCAAGGCTGCACATTTTGCTGAAATCGCCGGATATTCGGACTTTTCGGGCTGACTGTGTGGCGGTTACTGCGAATTTTGTTTGACGCGGACTGGTGTTTTCGCGAATAATTAGGAACTGCTTTTCATCCTGCCGACGCAGTCCAGTCGGCCAAACATCGAACGGTGCAAAAAATATGAGCTTTCAACCAACTGGGAATGAGTTCCTTAAGAGTCGGGCTGGTACGACTCGGGTGACTGCCAAGGCAGCGGAACCGGAGTCGGCGAAATCTCACTTAAGGGTAGTGTTGGCGTTGTTTGTCATAGCTGTGACGCTGTGTGTTTACGCTGTAGGCGTGTCGGCTCAAGGTGAGGCGGGTGCTGCTAACGGTCCTTACGACACTGTACCCATGCACCAAAAATTTGGTGATGGAAAGATGGAAGCGAGGGTGGTTGCCGCGGCGAAGAGTTATTGTGCTGGTGGCAACAGTGACCCGGTCATGGTCAGAGCTTACTTTCAGCGTTTTGTGCCGGCCAAAATGACGGGGCCGGACGCACTCAAGGAACTGACGCCACTGATGAAGGATGTGAACGCGCTTTTGGCGCGGTCGCAGCGAAGTAATCCATTTTTGGGTAAAGCGGTGGCAGATCTTCTTTTACCTCCGATGAAAGCATTGGCAACAGGAAATTACCATCCAACTGCCAGAATCAATGCAGCCTTGATCTTGGGAAGAATGGACAGTGCTCCGGCTAATGCGACGGGCCGTGTTCCACCCACACCATACCTTGCGGCGTTGCCAACCTTGGTCGATGTCTACAAGAACGAGAACAACCTTGACGGACTTCGGGTGGCGGCGTTGTTAGGACTGCAGAGGCAAGTCGGGCTTGGATTCAATCAAATCCCGGCAGCAGGGAGAGACCAACTAAGAAGTATGATGACAGAATTGCTCGACTCTGAGACACCTGTCAATCGTACCGACAAGGTCCACGCTTATCTTCAGCGATATGCCGTCGATATCCTTCAGCAACTTGGCACAAGTGAGGACGAGGGTAAGGAATTGGGAGTGAAACTTATCGGGATCAGTATCGCTCCCGAGAACGAAGAATTGATCGCGCTGCATTCAGCCGCCAAAATCGGATCTTTGGGGGGAAGTCTCAAAGGCCAGGTTGATAAGCCGGAAGAGGTGTTGGAGGGCTGGGCTCGTCTGGCACACGACGCGTTTCAGTCGGAGGTACAGAGGCTCAATGCACTTGAAAGAACACCGCCAACTCCGAACCAGCCTGTCAAGCCGATAGATGTCTTGCGTCCAAAAGTCGACAAGTCGAACAAGTCCAGCGGAGCTAACTTGGGAGGGCCCGAATTTGACGAAGGGGACGACGGAGGCATGGGAGAGATGGGAGGTATGGGTATGGAGCCGGGGGAAGGATATGGTGAGAGTCTCGATGAAGGAATGGACGACGACGAGATGGGAGGTATGGGGGGCATGTTCGGCGGCCAGACGACTTCTTACAAAGATCAGCCGGCCGAGGTCATCGGGTCACGCCGCTACCTCAACAAAGTTTTGCAGCAGCTCAATCTTGGAGCTACTGGCTCAAGGACCAAAGGTGTGCCGAAAACGGGTGGCGGCTTGATGCTTAGCGTTGACGAGGCGAAGTCTGACACAGTGAAAGATTGGGTCGTCAAGCTTGATGAAGTCATCACGGCTCTCAATAGCGAAACCCTTGATGATCGGGAAAAGTTCCTCGAAGGACTCGATGAGCAAATCGTTGTCTTGGCAGCACTAGCCAACATCGAGGCTGGCGAAAAGAAAGCGGAACAGCCTGAAGGCCAAGGCGACGCTGCACTTGGAGGTGATTTGCTGGATGGAGCTCAGGATCCTTTCGCTGATGCACCGGGCGCTGGCACGCCTGCTGCACCTGGCAACCCAGCAC
>DOPG01000420.1:0-5186 GCA_003513555.1 Rhodopirellula sp.
GGGTTGGAGCGGTGGTGGGTCATCGAGCTTGCATGCCATTTTCAAGCATCCAGAACTTTACTCGACAGCCGTTGCGGTCGCGCCTGTTCCTAACCAGCGTTACTACGACACTATTTATCAAGAACGATACATGGGACTGCCCGACACCAACGTAGACGGCTTCACAGAAGGGTCCCCGATCAACTTTGCAAAACAACTCGAAGGCAATCTGCTGTTAATTCATGGAACTGGTGATGACAACTGCCATTACCAGACCTTGGAATTACTCATTAACGAACTCATCAAGCACAACAAGCAATTCAGCATGATGTCGTATCCGAACCGAACGCACTCCATCCGGGAAGGCAAGAATACGACACGCCACCTGCGGGACCTGATGACAAGATACATTTTGGACAATCTGCCACCTAATCCGTCACCTGCTTCAAAGAACTAACCTCCGCTCTGCAGAACCTCCACCCTATGTCGATCCAACCCGGCTGTCAGTTTGCCAGTGACAACACTGCTGGCATTTGTCCTGAAGCGATGTCCGCAATGATGGAATCGAACCAAGATTCTGCCAAACCCTACGGAGAAGATTCGTGGACCCAGCGTGCGATCGCGCTGATTCGTGAAATATTCGAAGTCGATTGCGATGTTTTCTTTACCTTCAACGGTACTGCAGCCAACGCACTTGCTTTATCAGCCATGTGCCAATCGCACCATGGTGTCTTAGCGCATCGGTGGTCGCACGTTGAAACCGATGAATGCGGTGCACCTGAATTTTTCTGCAACGGCAGTAAGATCCTGCTCGTACCTGGTGAAAACGGGCGTGTCGATGGTGAACACGTCAAGGAAGTCGCTGAAAGTCGAACCGACGTGCATTTCCCAAAAGCAAAAGCACTCAGCATTACACAATCCACCGAGGTAGGAACCGTTTACGACCTCGACATGCTTCAAGGGATTCAAGACAGCGTACGTCGATGCAACCTGAGTTTCCATATGGACGGAGCTCGCTTTGCAAATGCCATTGCAACCCTGGATGTCGCGCCAAGCGAAGTGACGTGGAAGCGAGGAGTCGACGTCTTGTGTCTCGGCGGAACCAAAAATGGGATGGCTGTTGGTGACTGTGTTGTGTTCTTCAATCGTGAACTCGGCCAGGAATTCGAATACCGCTGCAAGCAAGCAGGGCAATTGGCGTCAAAAATGCGTTTCCTGTCAGCTCCATGGGTAGGATTGCTGACAGACAATGTCTGGCTCCGCAACGCACAGCACGCTAACGCAATGGCGCAAAAACTGGCGACCGGCCTCAAGCAAATTGGCGTCCGCATCGCAGCTCCCGTTGAAAGCAACGCGGTTTTTGCGAACCTGAGCAGCGAGCAAACCACAGCCATGCGAAAACTTGGCTGGATTTTTTATGAATTCGACGGCATTGGAACACCGCGTCTGATGTGCTCCTGGAAAACCACCAGCACCGAAATTGACGCTTTCTTGTCTGACTGCAAACGCACTTTGCTCACAGATCATTGATGGACCCAAACCAGATTCTGAATGGGCATCACGACGGGCTACTCCCCGCCGTCTCGCATGAAGTAGTTTCGCGGGCAAACCGTAAAATCCAAATGGACTTGTACAACCGGAAGAGATGCTCGCCCGATTTCGTTTCGGAGCCAGCATGAGTACTGCAAGATACTCAAGCATAACGCCAGCTGGCGGCAGAGCAATCAACGTGACAGACAGGCCCGTGATCGCTGGACCTTGAGACATTGGAACATGTATTCACATCCAATTGGAGTGGAAAACTGCATGCAACAGAACAAGCCAGCGATGACATCAGCGGGTATACTGTGGGAAAGAAACTGTCCTTGCTTGAGGGCAGTGCATCTTATGTGTAATTCGGCACTTGGACCTGACACCCGCCCACGGAAACCCCACTCAAATGCGTCTGATCTCTTTCACCGACCGATGTAACCTGCCAGTGCACCCGAATTACAGGACCATCTGCAAACGGCTTTGTTCACTGCCTATGACGCTGGTGCTGTTTGCCTTAGCAACGTCTTCTCATTCAACGGCCAATGGCGCCGAAGCTGATACAAAATCTCGACCCAACATTGTGATGATTGCTATCGATGACTTGAATGATTGGGTTGAACCTTTGGGCGGACACCCTGACGTCAAGACACCCGCGATGAAACGACTGGCAGAACGTGGACTGACCTTCACAAACGCCCATTGCCAAGCACCATTGTGCAATCCAAGTCGAACATCATTGATGACAGGCAAACGCCCTACATCCACAGGAATCTATGGCCTGAGCCCGTGGATTCGAAACGTCCCCGAGTTCAAAGACTTGGTAACGCTACCGCAGCACTTTGCTGAGCATGGCTATCACACGTTGATTGGCGGAAAGATTTATCATGGTGGCAACGGTCGAAAAAAAATGAAGGGGCAAAAAAAGAACGAGGAATGTGACGTCTGGGGCCCGAATGCTTCGGTCGGGGCAAGACCCAAGGCGAAATTGATTCCACCAACCCCAGGTGGCAATCATGGGCTAATGGACTGGGGCACCTTTCCACACCGTGATGAAGATAAAGGTGATTGGCGGGTCGCCTCATGGGCAGTTGAACAAATCGACCAAATGCCAACCGACAAACCCTATTTTCTATCGGTTGGTTTTTTCCTACCGCATGTACCCTGCTACGCGACGAAAAAATGGTTCGACCTTTATCCAGATGAAACTCTAACGATGCCGCCTATCTTGAAGGGCGATCGAGACGACACCCCCAACAGTTCGTGGTACATCCACTGGGACCTGCCCGAGCCACGAACGAGCTGGCTTGAGCAGAACAAGCAGCTGCGTCCTTTGGTGCGTTCATATCTGGCCTGCGTCAGTTTTGTGGACAGCCAAGTAGGCAGAGTGCTTGACGCGGTCGAAAGATCGCCCCAAGCAGATAACACGATCGTGGTTCTTTGGAGCGACCACGGTTACCACCTCGGCGAAAAAGCCATTTCGGGCAAGAACTCACTGTGGCGACACTCAACCCGCGTCCCCCTCATTTTCGCGGGGCCCGGCATCCCGAGTGGTAAAAGCTGTGACCAGCCGGCTGAACTGTTGGATCTGTACCCGACCCTCAGTGGCCTTGCCGGCCTGCCTGGCAACCTCCAGACGGAAGGAATCAGTCTGGAGCCTCAAATTGGTGATCCGGCCAAAAACCGCCAACGCCCTGCAATGTGCACTCACAATGCGGGCAATCACTCAGTCTGCGACCAACGTTGGCGACTGATTCGCTACGCCGATGGCCAGTCGGAGCTGTACGACCGCAAAAGTGATCCTTGGGAGCACAATAACCTGCTCAAGGACGACCCTTTTTATAAAGACGAAGGCAAGCTGTCTTCACCGGCACGCAAAGCGGTGGACAGGCTGCTGACGTATCTACCCGAGCAGGAACTTCCCTTGGCACCGGGCAGCAGGGCAAGGATTCTGGAGAAGCGAGATGATGGTTTCTACTGGCAAGAAAAGAAAATTGTTCCGGAAGATCTCGTCGATTGAATCTGGTTGCGAAGGAGAAGCACACAGATAATAGACGGTTTGCCTGATTTTTTCGTGCGGCTTCACCCCTCGGTTACGCGAGGAACATCCCAACAATGCGAATATCCTGAAGTAAATCAGGCCAGTGGTATTTCATTGACAGATTTAGGCGGGTTGCCGAAACGCAAGAATCCTTCGATAGTATTCGTAAATCGGGTTGGCGTTTCTGACTCGATTCACAAGATTTTCGTCCCGCCCATACCATCTTCAGAAGTAAAGAGTTCGTGATGAGTGTTTTGGTAACCCAACAAGCGCCTGATTTCACCGCACAAGCCGTCATGCCTGATGGCCAGTTCAAAGAAGTCTCCCTCAGCGACTACAAAGACCAATACGTCCTGCTGTTCTTCTGGCCATTGGATTTCACGTTCGTCTGCCCTACTGAAATCATCGCCTTTAGTGATCGCGCGAAAGATTTTGCAGATCTAGGCGTTCAGATTTTGGGTGTTTCGATCGACAGCCATTTCACGCACCTCGCGTGGACCAATACAGCTCGCGATCAGGGTGGCATCGGCAAGACTGACTATCCTTTGATTGCTGATTTGAACAAGCAAATTTCTCGGGACTACGACGTATTGCTCGATGGTGGCGTTGCCCTTCGCGGTTTGTTTTTGATTGACCAAGCTGGCGTTGTTCGCCATCAGGTTGTCAACGATTTGCCCTTGGGAAGAAGCGTTGATGAAGCATTCAGAATGGTACAAGCCCTGCAGTACTTCGAGAAAAATGGTGAAGTATGCCCCGCGAACTGGAATGAGGGCAGTCGCACCATTAAACCTGACGTCGATCAAAGTAAAGAGTTCTTTTCGGCTGAATACAGCGACTGATCTTAAACGCCGCCGGCTTGCTCAATCGCCGCTCCAAACGTGCTAATGTTTGGTAAACGGTTGTACGCAGATCGATGCAATTCAATTCGAGCTTCCCAGACGTTAACGAACGAACCATGTGGATCACCAACCAACTCGGCGTGGCAACTTGGAGCGATGCTGGTACCGAATGGGAAATTGACGCTCGAGGTGGCAAAGCGATTTGCCTGGGTTGGCCGGAGAAAGCCGCCGTTCAACTCAAGCCGGTAGATGACACAACGCTTCCTGCAGCCGACGAGCAATTTGTTCGCGGCCGCTGCTGGCACGTCAATTACCCACAAGCAGAGCATCGGCATGCTTTGCGGATCGCATTCGAGCCGATCGAAACAACCTCGGAAAGCATGCTGCTTGAAGCGACCATTTCGATCCAGACGGATCTCCTCGATTCCCATCCAAAAATCGACATTCTGTCTGAAAGCAAATCAATCACAACACTAAGCGTCCCGGGTGCTTCCCAGCAGCCCACCGCGAGTCAAACGGGCGCAGCCGCAGTGACCATCGCGAGCTCGGATACAACCTTTGTCGCCATTTTCCTCGGTGAGCATGACAGCCCGTTCACAACTGATCTGACGACGCCCGAAGCACTGCAACTGAGGCTCTTCGGAGAGTTTCTGGAGAAAGGCGTCATTCGCAAAGCCCGCCCTTGGATTCTTCTTCGTCGGGCGAAGCAGGAGCCCTCCGAGGCAGAACTGCAAGCGATTTGGCAGCGTTTGGCTGGCCGCCCCCTGCCACTGGCCTCCTGATTACCGGGCCTCCTG
>DOPG01000420.1:5445-5632 GCA_003513555.1 Rhodopirellula sp.
CCTCCTGATTACCGGGCCTCCTGATAGACTGCGATGGGCCTCTGCCTTAGCTGCAGCACAATCTACAGTAGTAAGGCGTCAGCAGCGCGTGACGCCAAGACCGACCGCCATCGATTTTGTTTCCGCCACCGTGCACATCCTGCCACCACAACTAGTGGACAGAGATCTAAGTGCGTAGATCTAAGTG
>DOPG01000311.1 GCA_003513555.1 Rhodopirellula sp.
GCAACGCCGATTAGCGCATTGAATGCATGTGGTTTTGCTTCAAGTGCGCGCGATTTGGCGCGTGTTGGGTTGCTGATGCAAGCAGAGGGGAAATGGGCGGGGAAAAAGGTGTTACCTGACGATCGATTTCGCGTCACATCTCTGAAGTCCTCGCAAACATTGAGACCCAACTATGGTTATCTGTGGTGGTTGAATGACCCAGTGCGATTGCCGGACGCTCCTACAGATACCTATGCAGCCAATGGAGCACTCGGTCGGCGAATCTTCGTGTCGCCCGACCAAGGGTTGGTCGTTGTGAGACTGGGGGACGAACCCAAAAAAGTCGGCGCGGCTGGGTTTGACCGTGAATTTTGGCGGCGACTGATGGCGGCAAAAGTGAATGCGGCAAAAAAGTGACTTGCCCTTCTTGGTTGCTGACAACTCATACCAGGGGCATTTTGTTCTCGGCACGTCATGCCCCGAGAATGATTTGCTTGGTTGATGTTCTTCTGCGTCGGTTGAAGTGTATGGCTGATGTGGCTTTGTATACCAATTCAGCTGAAATCTGCTGTTAGATTCTGACATAGTTGAAATGGGGCTCATGAGCGTCGATACTGTCGCACACTTCAGTGCTGCGCTACACCGCTTCGTGGTGCAACCGCGGCTTTCCCACCTTGGTCACTTCTGCGAGTTTAACTGATGAAATTTTGTTCGCTTTTTGCTTCGGTCGTTTTATTGTTCACCGTGTTTACGACAAGCCGAGCTGAGGAGACACAAGCCCCGGTTCGTACTGGCAGTGGTGACATGACGTTTAATACCGTTCCCGGATGGGGGCTTCGCCCTGACGGAAGTTCGGCACTGGGACCGACTCATGGAGCCGTGGTGATCGATAAAGCCGGCAATATTTACACCAGTGCGGGGGCTGGAGTGTTCGCGTTCTCACCAGAAGGCAAGGTAGTGCAGTCGTATCTTGGAGCCAAATACTCCAATTTGCACGACATGGAAATTCGTGAGGAGGATGGTCAGGAGTTCATTTACGGTGCAAGAAATGCAAATGCAGAAGGGATTAAGTTCAACGCCCATAGCGGTGAAATTGTTTTGAAGTTAGGCGTGCCGGAGGAAGCAGGGCTTGGGAAGATCAAGTTCAGCCCGACTGCCATTACTGTGGCCGCCAATGGCGATATCTTTCTTTCCAATGGATATGCCACCAACCACATCTTCAAGTACGACAAAGATGGAAACTACCTGATGCATTTTGGTAAAAAAGGGAACGGCATGCAGGAGTTCAATACCGCACACGGGATGACTCTCGATACACGTTATGAGCCAGCAAGACTGTTGATTTGTGATCGTAATCATCAGCCCAACGGGAGACTACTTCACTACGATCTTGATGGCAAGTTTATAGGAGAAGTGATCACTGGGTTGGGAATGCCGACATCGGTTTCGATTCAGGGCGACTATGTTTCCGTGCCTGATTTGCACGGTCGACTCGTGATTTTGGACAAATCAAACAAGATCATTTCGGTCGTTGGCGAGAACCCCGATCCCAAGAAAGGTCGAAGCTACGGGATTCCACAGGACCAATGGGTCGAGGGCGCATTCAGTGGGACACATGGTTCAGCTTGGGATGTAAACGGCAATCTGTATGTTCAGGATTGGAACGTCGCCGGACGCCTCATGAAATTGGTGCGTGCGAAATAGCCGAACATCGGAAACGCCATTCCTGCGATTGATGCAGTGTCAATCCGGGGTTGGACGGTCGCTGTAGAGCAAGGGAAGACACGCAGGTATCAGGCCTCGAACATTGCTCCCTTGCGTTCGGCTGAGCGATTTTTCCAGACTTCGCCATCCGGATAGCGGTGTTTTTCGAGGAACTCGGGAAGAAAGTCGAGGCCCCAGCCCAAGGCTGTGGGGGTTACGTAGTGCCCCTGTTTGGTAGCTACTGGGTGGGCGACCGAGTCTTGAAGAAAATCAATGTACTCAACAAGCTGTGTATTTGAGTGTCCTGAAACTGCGATTTGATCCCACATGCCGTAGTGCTGAATCATGTTGCACAAAGCAATTCCGCCCCCGTGTGGACAAACCGGGACATTGTATTTGGCCGCCATCAGGATAATCGCCATCACATCATTCACACCCGCCACTCTCACCGCATCGATTTGGCAGTATTTGATTGCACCACTTTTTATCAGTTGCTTGAAAATGACCGGTGAGGCGGCCTGCTCCCCACAGGCAAAATCAAAACTTGCAGTCGCAAATGCTTCGGCTAGTTCCACGTAGCCCAGCACATCGTCACGTGCGATGGGTTCCTCAATCCACTTCAGGTCAAAAGGTCGAAAGGCTTCAAGATAAGTCTTTGCTTCTTCAACGCCTAAGTACTGATTCGCATCAACCATCAAGTTCGATTTCATTCCAATCGCATCACGCATGAATTTGATTCGCGCGACGTCTTGCTGCTGGTCTCGACCCACCTTGATTTTGAATGAGTCAAACCCCTGCTCCTGCAATCGGTGAATGGTTGCGAGAATCTGGTCATCGGTCAGCCCCAGCCAGCCGGCTGTACAGTAGGCTTTGGGACCAATCTCTGACATCTCCGCTTGCCGAGTTTCAATTGAGTCTCGACGCTGTACCAGAAGATCAATTGCTTCGTCACGTGTTAAAGCATCCTCGATATTTCGCCAATCGATGCAGTCAGCAACGAATGTTGGTTCGAGGTCAACCAGTAACTTCCACAGAGGTTTCTGTTCCTGCTTGGCCCACAAATCCCACATCGCATTCAAAACGGCACCGGCAGCCATCCGGAAAACACCATCGTGTAACCAGCGAAGCTGGTGATGATCTATCAGACGTTGATACAGCTTGAATGGGGCTTCAGAAAAATCTGCCAAGTCCGTTCCAACCACCAACTGGCACAGGTCCTGTATGCCGTAGCAGATCCAGTCCGTTCCCGCGCCCACGGTAAAGACAACAGACACGCCTTCCAGATCGGTGTCAGTGTTGAGTTGAAGAACTGCGGATGAGTAGTCAGGCTCCTTGTGGAATGGGTCTGATCCTAACAATTGATCGGAGGTTGGAACTCGCAGGTCGATGACTTCGAAACCAGTGATTTTCATAACAGATAGTTTTTGTTTTTGTAACAAGACGTTGACGCAAAAGTGCGATTCACAACTGGTGAGACGTTTGGATGGCGGCGAGGCAGTGCATTCAAGTCATAATACGCCCGCCTACCTTGCTGAATGATCTGAACAGCTTTCCAAAGCCTGTGTAAATCGGGAGCCAGTTTGCGACTGGTGCCTCACCAACCGAGAAACGCAGCGTGAGTTTTCGTTCCGATCCGGTGCCGCCGCTGACAGCAACTTGCCACTGGGACTGAAGTGTTATTCGCCAGTCGCGTGAAACATCGTTTTTACCATGCTGGTGAAACAGCCTCCCCGCACGATGCGTAGGTAGAGTAACGAAAGTCGCACGAATTTTAAATCCGGTAGGGGATCACAACGAACCTTGACTCCCGAGGTGTAGAAGGTACGGGAGGGACCGTCTTGCATAGACTACCTGCCCAGAACGCCTTCCGGATACTGGGGGCCAGTGCGGGGACGCCCCCACAGATGCAACTGTCAGATAACACTTTTCTTCCCTGGGGTAAGAAGGGCATCCTGGATGCCCGCACACGGTGCGTGACAGACTGATAGGAAAAACTGCCTCTGCTGTTAAAGGCCTGTTGGGTGACCCGAGGTCAGAGGGGCTTGCCGATCCGTCAACCTTCAGTAGAGCCGAGGTTGACGGGTGCACCTTTGTCGGTTCTAGATTTGGCTGCTGCTTTTGAGCACTGGTACGATCAACGCAAGTACAACCCCCAGAACCAGCAACGCCATGATCAGCAGCATGACTGGTTCGAGCAGACGGACAAAGAGATCGAGCCGACGAAAAGTCACTTTTTCCAGCGAGTCAGCGATCTCGGGTAGTACCGTATCCAGCGAATTGCTTTCTTCGCCCACGCTGATCATCTCGACCACAGATGGTGGAAAGTGTCCGCTGGCTCTCAGGGGTGTGGCCAAGCTCTCTCCACTACGAATGTTTTCGGTTGCATCGCTGACAGATTCCTGTAACAGGCGGTTGCCGGCAGCGGTTCCAGCGATATCAAGTGACTGCAAAATCGGAACACCGTTGTTCAACAATGTCCCCAGAACCCGGCAGAAACGTGCAACGGCAAGATTCATCAGAATTTCCCCGAGCACAGGGATTTTCAGTTTGAATCGGTCAACAAGGTCTTTGCCGGATTCGGACCGGATCTTGGCTCGGACGGCAAAGGCAGCGATCACGATGATGAGCAGAACAACCCAGCCGTAATCTTGTAGAAAGTTGCTGGTGGCTAGCAGCGCCTCAGTTGCGCTGGGCATCTCGCCCTTTTTGCGAAGGCGATCGAACATTGGATCGAATTTTGGAACGAAAAAGACGAGCAACGTTGTAAGCACCACGCTGCCGACCGAGAACAGAAAGATGGGGTAAGCCATCGCGCTAATCGTGCGACCCTTGAGATCTTCTTGCAGTTCCGTGAATTTGCCTACTCTGTCCAGTGCGTCTTCGAGGAATCCACCCTCGGTACCGGCGCGGACCATATTGCATCCCATCTCATTAAAGATTTTGGGATATCGTGCCATCGCGTCACCGATGCTCTCGCCGTCTTCGACACGCGCTCGGATGTCACTGATCACTTCGTTCAAGGTGGCATTGCTGGATTGATCTGCCATCACATTGAGTGATCGGATCATAGGAACACCGGCTCTCAGAAGCGCGGCCAATTGCGAATAAAACATCGCCATTGTCTGAGCTTTGACTTTTTTTCGTCCACCAAAGATGGCTTGCGGTGCACTGGAGCTTTCTTTCACTTCGACCGGAAACAATGACTTTTCAGACAGAATGCCCGCGACCTCGCGTTCGGCATTTGCCTCCACGGTACCGGTGACCTGCTTGCCCGACATGTCGCGGGCGGTGTATGCGAACATCGGCATGTTTAAAGTGCCTCACCCTTGGTCACACGCAGCACCTCGTCGACGGAGGTGTCACCACTCACAACCTTGTCCCAAGCATCCATGCGAAGCGTTCGCATGCCAGCCGTCACTGCTTCTTTTCGGATTTCCCAGCTGCTCTTGCGTTCCAGTGCAAGTTGGCGGATTTCATCGTTTGCAACCAGCAGTTCGTAGATACCCATTCGCCCTGTGTAGCCAACATTGCGGCACTCGCGGCAACCCACGCTTCGGTAGATCGGTTGGTCGCCCAGCTTATCCCAAGGGAAATCCTTCGGTGCGTCCTGGCGTGTCGGGGTGAATGGCTCTTTGCAGCTCCTGCACAGCCGACGTAGCAGTCGCTGTGCCATGACGGCTTCGACTGTTCCAGCAACCAGGAACGGTTCCACACCCATGTCGCTCATGCGAGTGAAGGCCCCAGCCGCATCATTCGTGTGCAACGTACTGAACACAAGGTGGCCGGTCAGCGAAGCTTGGATTGCGTTTTCAGCGGTCTCAAGGTCGCGGATCTCACCCACGAGTACGATGTCGGGGTCATGGCGGAGAATGCTTCGCAGCGACGCTGCGAACGTCAAACCAATTTTGGAGTGAACCTGAATTTGGTTGATCCCATCGAGTTGGTACTCGACTGGATCCTCCGTGGTGATGATCTTGGTTTTGGGGCTCTTGATTTGCAGCAGGCTGCTGTACAGCGTCGTCGTTTTACCGGAACCAGTTGGACCGGTCACGAGCACGATCCCGTGTGGGTACTTAATGATCTCGCTGAACGTGTTGTAGATCTGCGAGTTCATCCCCAGTTGCCCGAGGTCGAAGACCATGGATGACTTGTCAAGAATACGCATCACCATCCCTTCGCCGTGGATCATTGGGATCACACTCAGGCGGATGTCTACCTCGCGGCCGTGCACACGTAGTTTAATACGGCCATCCTGTGGCAATCGTTTCTCCGCGATGTTCAATCGCGCCATGATCTTCAAGCGGCTAATAATCGCTGCCTGAAAACGGTTGATTTCAGGTGGTGTCGGCTGCAGATGAAGGATACCGTCGATGCGGTAGCGGATGGATAATCCATTCGACTGGGTCTCGATGTGAACGTCACTGGCACGCGTCTGAATTGCTTCCAGCAGGATCTCGTTTACCAATCGCACCACAGAAGCTTCCTGAGCCATCTCGCTCAGTTCGCTTCCATCAGTTTCAATGCCTTCTAATAGCTCGACTTCCTCCTCGCTCTTGGCAGCCATCAGTCCTTCGACTGTTTCGCTGCCCACACCAAGATTGCGATTCATCAACCGCGCGATTTCATCGCGTTCGGCGACGACGGGAATGATGTTCTTTCCGGTCGCTGCGCTTGCTTCATCCAGTGGATACAGATCCAAAGGGTCAGAAGTGGCAACCACAATCGAGTCGTCTTCAAACCTCAGGGGAAACAGTGACTGACGATAAATCAGCTTTTGTGGGAATCCCTCGAGTGCAGCGGGGTCAATTTCTGTTTCGCGTAAGTCGACGTATTCGAGACCAACTTCTTCTGCTAGTGCCTTTAAGGCATCAGCCTCTTCGACGTATCCCAGCGTGATTGCTGCTTGAACTACACTGTTCGAATCGCTACTACGACTTTGAGCGAGTTGCTCCTCACTGATTAAGCCGCGACGTTTCAGGATTTCACCCGCATGCATGATCATGATATTACCAATTCGTTGTCCGCTGCTGCAGAATCAATGTTGTATCAGGTGAGTGGCCAAATCACTGTTCATTTGAAAACCCATCGGCGACCACTGATCGCGTGGGGGACTTCATGTTCGCGTGCGAGTCGTGTGGCCGCTGTTCTCGACGCCTAAATGTCTGTTGTTTTTGGGAAGCTTAGCGACCGCCGCCGCCCCGTCCGCCAGGAGCGCCACCGCCGCCAGGTCGCCCGCCACCGCTTGGGGCTCCACCGCCGCCACCACCACCACGGCTGCCGAAACCACCGCCACCGCGGCTACCAAATCCGCCGCTGCCGAATCTCGCTCGAAAGGCTTCAATCCGCTGTTGGATCTCTGCCGCACTCGAACCGGTTGAGCTGGCACGTTGTGAGCTACTGGAAGACGTGGTGCTTCCAGATTTTGATGCGTCGCTGGTGGAACTGGCTTTAGTTCCCAGAATACTCTCGAGGGCAAGTTTCATCACGTCCGGATTCACGCTTCCGTTGGTGGAGTAGGTCATAATGGTTTCCTCATTGACCATGCTGCTCTGGTCAAGCTTTCGAACCAGTTCTTCGATTTCTTTGAAGTCCTGTGGGGTCGCAATGACAACCAGGGAGTTACTTTTGGTATCCACGGCGACGCTGATTTTGGATGGTTCGGAGGCTCCCGAGTCACCGCCTCCTCCACCGCGTCCCCCACGCCCTCCACCGCGAAGTGCCGCGATGAACTCCTGAGGCGAGGGCTGCCCTCCGCCACCGCGTCCGCCGGAACTCTGGGCCCCTGCGATTCGGTCGCCGAGCAGCGACTTGACGATGTTCGCGACGTCCGTGGCTTCTTGGTAGATGACGGGAATCAATTCCGGTTTGGAGGCGATTTCGATGTCCTCGGGACTCTCGGCAATGTCGACTTTCTCGAGGATCAGCTCGATCATTTGCAGGTCGACTGCGTTCGCCTGCACGATCAGTGCGTTTAGTCGTGCGTCGGGAACGATGTTCACCGAGCCTGTTGACGTCAGGACGGACTTGCTGGCCGATGTCTCACCACCTCCACCTCCCAGTCCACCCAATCCGCCTAGCAAACCGAGCATGCCGCCGCCCAATCCGCCAGCGACGCTGTCCACGACTGATGAAACAGAACTTTCTGCTCCGCCTAGAACGCTTGAAATCAGTTCCGCTGCCACATCAGCTTTGATGTATTTGAGCCAGATGATCGTTGGTAGGTCTGAAGCGAGTGCTGATGGCGCTGCCACGGAGTCCATCAGAGACTGAAACGCATCAAGCGCGGCGGTGTCATCGGAAGCAATGATCATCCCGGCTGGAGTGAACTGCACCACAATGTCGGCACCGCCGACATTGATCGTTGTCTGAGGAATCGCCTTAGCGTCACTCGGGGAAGCTACTTCAGGAGTCGCTTGAATCTGAGTGGCAGGAGCTTGAACTGTTGGCCTTTGCGGGCTCACCGGTTCCGTGACGAATCGGTAGTCGCCCTCAGTTGTAGCCGGCTTGGGGGTAAAACGAGCATCCGGAGCTTCGATGATGGCACCCGAACGTGGTTGAGTGCGAGGCATTTCGCTGCGTGGGGCAGCGTCGATTCCTCTGCGCGAAGGCGAGATGGTTCGGATCTTATTGGAGCGTCCAGTCACCGGCCACAGGGCTTCAACCTGTCCTAGAGCTTCTTCAGCGGATCTTCCCGTGTAAGGGAGGATCCGCACTTTTTCACTCAGGGCACCGAGCGAGTCGCTGCCTTCCAGTTCTAAGAGAAGTTTCTCAACCAGCGTGATTTGGTCCGTGGTTCCGCGAATCCAAAGTTTGCCGGTCGTCGGGTCGCCATCAACGATTGGCCCTTCACCACCCTCTTCGGTGATGCCAAAGAACTTGTTGATCGTCAATAAAGCTTGGGCCGGGTCCAATCGTTTCAGGTCAATGACTTTGAAATCTTGTCCGGAACCTTCCATTTCCATGATCGACTTGACAATCACTTGCTGCGTTTCGGGACGAGCCCAAGCGACAATGGCGTTCGTTTTGGGGTCGATCGCAATGCGAGCGTCAGGCGTTCCTGCCAGCAGAGTTTGCAGCACATCGAAGACGGTTGCGCTGTCAGCGGTTCGTACTGAATGAGTTTGGAAGACCGGGGTGGTCAACTCAGCACCGTCTTCTGATTCAGTGGAAGTGAGGGGTTGGTCTGCTTTTTCAACTAACTTCTCAAGAAGCCCTGTTTTGCCTGGCAGCCCGGCAGCGTAAAGGCGATCACCGAAAAGTCCAACTGAGATGCGAATGTCCTCGTTCGAGTTTTCGCCCGGCTCCAGCTCCAATAGTGGTCGAGCGAGCTCCAGGATCTCA
>DOPG01000020.1 GCA_003513555.1 Rhodopirellula sp.
TTTGATTTTTCGACTAAGATTGCAGAGATCAGCGGTTCTCATGAGCCGCTGTTTTTTTTTGCAGTTTACCAGTGAGACAAGTTTGACTGTCTTGATCGCAATACATTCGCAAGAACGCTTGAGCATGGTATCGGGTGGCGGCAAGTGGCTGCCGAGATGCTTGATGCTTGTTTTCTTATCACTTTATCTTTTGCCTGGCTGCGATGATCGTGGTCCAAACACGAAAGCTTCAAAGGCGGTTGATTCGGTTGAGGTGAATCATGTCACCGCTGCTCAACAGCAGATGGCGATTGAGAACTGGGATGCGGCTACAGAGCTAGCCTACCGTGCGTTAGTGGAGTCGCCGGATAATTTGAGTGCGACAATAATTGCTGCCGAAGCTGAGGGGGCAAGGGGAAATTACCAGGTTGCAATCGATCTGCTCAGTCCCATCGACCTGAGGTCACAGCAAGGTCCACAAGTCTCAGAGTTACTGGTTCAACAGTGCTTGGCACTGAACGCCCAATGGGAAGCAGCTGACGCATTATTGAACGGTTTAAGCGTCTATCCCCAGCAAAGTCCTTGGAGGGTTCAGGCATGGACTTTGCTTAATCGATGCGGGCGACGCCAGGAAGCATCGGATCAAGCCGCATGGTTGTGTCGTGCTGGTAAAGCGAACCGTCAGCAACTGGAGTCGCTAGTTGCACGAACGTTCGCTTATCCACTGCCTGGCATTGCAAGTGTCTCGGAGAAAGACTTTTCTTCGGGGCTAGGAAAAGCTCGTTGGTACTTCAGTTTGCAGGAGTATCGGAAAGCACTCCATGAGCTTCGCCGCGTTGAATTTGTTGAGCACTCATCACATCCAGCCTCGTTGGCTTTGGAAGGGCGGTTGCTAACAGAATTGCAGCAGTTTGAGCAGATACCAGAATGGTTTTCGAGGTGTGATGCGAATATTCAGCGATTCAATGATTATTGGGCAGCGGTGGGTACCTACTTGTTCGACCACAGCCAGTACAGCGAATCTGTCATTGCCCTTCTACGAGCAATTGCACTGGATCCTACAGATCGCATGTCAGTTCAGCGGATGTCCCGTGGCTTGGCAGCTTTGGAACGATCTGAGGACAGCGAACAATTTCGGTACCGCGGAACCCAACTTGCAAACTGTGAGCAGAATCTTGAAAAGTTGAGAGAGCCCTCCGAGGTAGCGACTAGGATCAGGAAGCTGCAGGCTCTATTTCTCGAATTGGGGCGGCCATTCGAAGCGATCGGCTGGACCCTTCTGACAACCATTTCGCCAGAACAGAAGTTGCTTGTCGATCAGCAAAGACAAACGCTGCTTCTGAGACCGGACACAGCGAATATGGCATCCGTGTCTGGGATGTTGGGTTTAAAGCATGAGGAGTTCGGAGAGTTAGTGGATCTTGAAACTTTGATGGGTGGAAATCAGAAGCCGCTCAAGCTCGATGACGACTTGATCAAGGTCGAGGTTTTACCGCGGCTCAGTGATGTCGCGAAGAAGGTTGGTGTCGGGTTTCAGTGGTATCAGGATTTTGACGTAAATCCAGACTCGATTCCGATTCATGAGTCTATTGGAGGTGGCATTGGAGTTTTGGATTACAACCTTGATGGTTGGCCAGATCTCTATCTCGCGCAGGGTTCTGGTGAACCACCTTCCGGGCAATGCACGCGGTCAAACAAACTGTTTGTGAACAAAGATGGTGCATTCAGCGATTGCACTCCGTTGGCCGGGGCGTCAGATCACAACTACTCCGCTGGAATTGCCGTTGGTGATGTCAATCAAGATGGGTTTCAGGATCTCTTGCTGGGCGCGTTGGGTCGAAACCGGCTGTTGATTAATAATGGAGATGGCACTTTCGCTGATGCCACCAGCCAGCTGGGGCTGCGAGAAGATCGTTTTACATCTTCGCTGGCCATTGGCGACCTGAATGGTGATGCGTTGCCAGACATTTATGAGGTCAATTACATAGAGATGAAGGGTGGGTTTGATCTCCCAGAAAAAGGGCCCGGCGGACGTGAATTATTGCCCTCTCCACTACTTCACTATCCCGATGCGGATCGTTGGCTGGAAAGTAGTGGGGAGGGAAAATTCACGCCACATTCAATTGCACGTGAAGTTGCAGAGCCCGGAACTGGCCTTGGGGTTGTGATTACCGATTTTGATGGTGATGGACTGAATGAAATTTTTGTCGGCAACGATGTGCGTCCCAATCATTTCTTGTCTCATGCTGGGGGCGAAAAATTTGAAAATTCCGCTGATGCGAGAGGGCTTGCCAATGGTTTTCAGGGCACTGCAAATGGTTGCATGGGGATTGCGACAGGTGATTTTAATCGTGATCTGAAAATTGATTTGCATGTGACAAACTACATTGATGAGGCAGCCAACTTGTACCTCCGTTCCCAAGGAGAAGCGTTCAGCGATCAGGCTGTGCGTTATGGTTTAGCAGAGTTGAGTCTGCGGAATGTTGGATTTGGCACAAAAGCCGTTGATTTTGATCGAAACGGTTGGTTGGACTTGGCTGTGGTCAATGGCCACATTTTTGATCTGACAATCGCGGGGCACCCATTTCGAATGTTGCCGCAAATCATGATGAATGTGGGGAGAAAGTTCGAAGCCTGCGAGGTCAAGTCTGATGGTGATTATTGGGATACGCCTGCGTTGGGTAGGACGATGGCCAAGTTGGATTTCAATCGCGATGGTGCGATCGACCTAGCCATTGGGCACTTGGATCGTCCGTTTGCCTTGTTGGAGAATCAAACGCAAGCGAAGCACCCGTGGATTCAGTTTCGGCTCGTGGCAACAAAATCTGAACGTAACGCTATTGGGGCACGTATTGAAGTGACTACAAATCAAGGATCTTTTGCTCAGTGGGTAACCTCGGGCGATGGCTATCTATGCAGCGATGAGCAGGCCATCGACTTCGGCTTGGGAACGGGGGCAGAGATCCAACGTATTGTGGTGGATTGGCCTTCGGGAGAGCGTCAGATATTTCCAAGCTCGGCGGTTAACCGACGATATTTGTTGATCGAGAATCAGGATCACGTTTACCGCTACTGGTAATTCCTCACTTTTGGCATGCGTTGCGGGAAGTCAGGCTATGGAACTGCGTGCATCGAAATGGGACAAGGGTTACCTTCATGTTGGCCACTGGTCAATTCGATACTCTGAACAATGCTTGGGTTTCCGAGGTTCACTGGGGTAAAACCTTCACTGGGGTAAAATACTGTGTGAGGAGTAAAGTATGGTGGGCAATGTCTGGTTCGGTGCGTTGTGGTCTGTAACTCGAGAGCCTTGAAAGGTTTGTTAGGAAAATTGCTAAAATGCTGGGTGAGTTCTTCTTGATAAGTCCAATTCAAGCTCGCCCGCGCTACTGCAGAATTCCGACAGAAAGATGATCATGCGCACTGCTGTACTGGTTAGGTTCTTGAAAGAAAAATTGATGATGCCATCGATGCCATGCGAGGCTTCATTGGTGATTTTGATGACTGGATTTTCCCTGATCATCTTGGCGGGCTGTCGGCAGCAAAATGAAGCTGTGACACCAGAGCCCATGGACACAAAAGAGAACACAGGGACGCTCGAAGTTGATTATCTGGCTAATGCAAAACGACTGTTGCAAAGCCGCGAGTACGATGCTGCTGCAGAAGCAGTCGGAAAAGCGTTGTTGCAGGATCCTGAGGACCGTGACGCCACTTTGGCGGCAAGTGAGATTGAAGCTGCGAGAGGAAACCTCGAAGTTGCTATCGAGTTGGCTGATGCAATTCCGATTGATTCTCAGTGGGGGCAGCAAGCTGTAAATCTGCGATGGAGAGCTTTGGCTAAATTGGGGCGGCATTCGGATGCGGCCGATTTGTTGTTGACGGCGATGCAACAGTATCCAAGCGTCGAGAATTGGCACCATGTGTGTTGGCAGCTGTTGAACCGCGTTGGCCGCCGCGAGGAAGCTTCACGCCAAGCGGAAATGCTTTGCCAGGTTGGTGTCGCAAATCAAGATGAGATGTTGTCGTTGGTGCGGCGAACCGCGTCTTTCCCCACTCTCTTGAAAGATGGTGAAACACCATCGAAATTCTTTGAAGCGGGGCTGGGTATGGCTCGTTGGCACTTTACAAATCAGGAATATCGCAAAGCACTGAAAGAACTCGAAAATGAGCAGGCTGCAGGTTTTCGGAGTGCTGCAGCGAAAGCCCTTTATGGTCGTCTGCTAGCTGAGACTCAGGCGTTTGACGAGGTGCCAGCTTGGCACGCAAACCAAAGCAAAGCAATGGAAGCTTTTGGCGATTACTGGGTTGCTCTCGGGACTTACTTTTTCGATAAGAGGCAATACTCTGCCTCGGCTCATGCCTTGCTTCAGGCGGTCTATCGAAACCCCAGCGATCGAGTTGCTTTCCAGCGACTGGCGAAGGTTTTTGACGCGTTGGGTCGTGCCGACGACGCAGCACAGTTTCGCGCACGCGGGATTCGTGTCTCTGATACTGAATTCACTGCTGAAGAAATTTATAAGTCAGCCAAGGACCTTGCTGCTCGCAAGAGAATGCCGCGTTATATGCTCGACCTCGGAAGACCGTTCGAAACGCTTCAGTGGAACCTGATGTTGTTGCCTCCTAATGCATCCCAGCAAAAGTCTGTCATTGCACAGCAACGGAATAGCTTTCTGGGAAATGCCGACGTGATGGCCATGGCTGCCGAATCTGCGTTGTCAGGAAACGATCCCAAAGCGTTTTCAATTACTGAGGCACTTCGGTCCTTGACGACTCCTTCAGGAAAGGATGTTTCGGTGCTCGATACGGACGTCAGACCTCTGTCGGTGCCGAAATTGAGCAATGTAGCGAAGGAGGCTGGACTGAATTTCTCCTGGTACAAAGACACTGAAATCGACTTGAAGTCGATTCCGATTCATGAGTCCATTGGAGGCGGGATTGGTATCCTGGATTATGATCTGGATGGATGGCCAGATGTCTATCTTGGGCAGGGTTCCGGAGAACCACCCACGGATGCTTGCACCCGTTCAAGTGCGTTCTTTCGCAATCTCGCTGGGACTTTCAAAGAGGCTACGATGTCTGCCAACGTCACTGATTTCAACTATTCATCGGGTATTACTGCGGGTGATGTGAATCAGGATGGCTTTGTTGACTTGTTCATTGGAAGCCTCGGTCACAATCGATTATTGATAAACAATGGTGATGGCACGTTTCGAGATGCGACTGATGACCTCGGTGAAATAGAGGATCGGTTCACCACTTCACTTGCGATTGCAGATATCAACGGAGATGGGTTGCCAGATCTGTTTGAAGCAATCTATATCGAGATGAAGGGAGCTTTCGAATTACCCAAGAAGGATGCAGATGGTAGAGAGTTGCAACCTTCGCCACTTAAACATTATGCAGAGTGCGATCGCTGGTATGAGAATCTTGGTGATGGGCGGTTCCAATCGCGGACGATATCAAGAGAGGTGGCAAAGCCCGGGACTAGCTTAGGGCTCATCGTGACGGATTTTAATGGCAACGGTGATAATGAAATTTTTGTTGGCAATGATGTTCGCGCTAATCATTTTCTGGTGCAGTCGGGGGACGATGAGTTCAGCAACGTGGCTGATATTCGAGGAGTGGCGAATGGATTCAGCGGAGCGGCGAATGGTTGCATGGGAATCGCACCCGGTGATTACAACCATGACGGGCAACTTGATCTGTTCATTACCAACTTTTCGGAGGAGTCGGCAAACCTGTACCTGCAGCAGAAAGGAAGTGGATTTACTGATCTTGCCATCAGGTACGGTTTAGATACCGTCAGTCTGCCGTTTGTCGGTTTTGGAACGAAGGCAATTGATTTGGACCGGAATGGGTGGTTGGATCTGTTGGTAACGAATGGTCATATCTTCGATATGACGTTCTATGGTGAAGATTACGAAATGGCACCTCAGTGTCTGATGGCGCATGGTAACCGTTTCGAACTGTCAGAAGTTCAAGACGATTCCGGTTACTGGGACGATACATATCTTGGGCGAGTAATGGGCGCCTTTGACTTTGATCGTGATGGCGATCTGGATGTGCTGGTAAATCACCTCGATAAGCCATTGGCCTTGCTGCGTTCCGAGACAGAGACTGAAGGTCATTGGGTGCAATTTGAATTGGTTGGCGTGACGAGTGAACGCGATGGGATCGGTGCTCGAGTAATTGTGAAAACCACTGGCGGAGATCAGACTCAGTGGGTAACCGCGGGAGACGGATATTTCAGCAGTGATGAAGCGGTATTGGATTTTGGCTTGGGGCGAAACGACGAAATCGACTCGGTGCAGATTTACTGGCCTTCTGGCGAGTCGCAAAGTTTCAATTCGCCGAAAGTAGATCAGAGGTATCTGATCGTTGAAGGTGATGCGGAAATTTTTCAACGGTAGATGTTGTAAGCTACCACGAGGTGTGAACTGTCGGTTTGGAAACTAAGTCTGCTGACGCTTGTGTGTCTGATCATTCATGAAAAAAGTCAATCACAAAAAGTGTTCAATGAATCGTTGGTTACTCGCTCTCGCCTTCTCTGCTACTCCGGTTTTTCTCGGTTTGGGATGCAGTCCACGTGAACAGGACCGGAAGTTGTCTGACAACCCGCCGGTGAATGCGTCGGCAGACCTGAACGGCATGGCCCCGGATGATCCAACGGAGAAGCTGGGCAATGTCGATGATATTCCCACCTTGGAGCGTGATGAAACACTGGACGAAGTTTCGCGTCTTGCTGCTGCCGGTAAGTTTGAATCTGCCCTGCCATTGTTACAACAGTTGTTGTTGATCGATCCCAATGACGCCGCAGTTCTGTTTCAGATGGGGATCATGCATGCTGGATGTGGAGAATTGGCAGAAGCTATCGACTGTCTCGCGGGGATACCTGAGAATCACCCGGAAGCAGGGATTCCAGCGTTGGGCCAAGCGGCTGACTGGTGTGTGCAGTTACAACAATTTGATAGAGCCATTGACCGCTACGAGCGTATCCTACGTTTGGATTCTGCATTGACGCTTGCAAGGCGACAGCTTGCCTATTTGCTGAATCGGCAGGGAAGGAGGCATGAGGCAGCGATTCATGTCAGAGAGCTTTGTAAGGCAGGAGACGTACGCCAGGATGAGCTTCAGTCATTGATTGTGCTCAGTGATGCGATGCTGAGTGACCCGTCGGAGGTTGCAGCAGGCGAAATCGATTACAGTCCCATTGGTGAATCGGGGGCAGCAAGGAAGCTTTTTACTGAACGCCGATATGCAGAGGCCGCGTCGATTCTCCGTGAATCAGTGGCTAGCGGGAGTGCACCGCCCTCCATGGTTGCTTTTTACGGACGAGCGGCGGCCGAGGCGCAGGATGACGTCGCATTCAAGTGGTGGTTTGGCAAGACCAACGAGGCTGTGCGGAAATATGCTGAATATTGGTCAGCGATTGGTACTTATCTTGCCAGTGAGAGGAAGTTTGCAGCCGCGACGCGCGCCTTCCTCGAATCCTTGGATCGCGATCCAACGGACTTCATCACAATGAATCGATTACTCCAAACGCTCAAAATACAGGAGAAGTCCGATGATTACGAGAAATGGGAAGAGCGTTGGAAAGCGATGCATGAAATTCTGTTGGATAGCAATGAAATTTCAGATGCAAGCCAACCGGATGTAAATGTAATTGGAGAATTGGCTTCGAGGTTGAACGCGATCGATCGGGGGCTTGAAGCCGTTGTGTGGAAGTCGATAGAAGCGTTCTATCGAAAGTCACCACCAGATGCATTGAAACACTGGAATGCAGAGCGGCAAAGAATGGTTGCTGAAGGGACTGGTTTTCCGGGGCAGAGTGCACGTATTTGCGGGCTCTCTTTGGATAAATATCCTTTGCCAGATATTCAGTTGGAGAGAGTTCAGCCAATGGACAGTCTTTCTGGCAACCCGGTGGCGATGAATGTTAGTCCAGCTGCATTTCGAAACGTAGCCGAGGAGATGGGGTTGAACCATACCTTTGAACTTGACTTGGAGAAAATCGAAGCAGGATTTGCGATGTACCATCAAGCCGGTGGCGGCGTTGCTGTGCTTGACTTTGACCGTGACGGATTGGCTGACCTTTACTTTGCGCAGGGTGCTGCAGCCCCACCTCATTTTGTCTCCAAAGACAACAATGTCTTGTTTCGCAATATCGATTCGAAGTTTGCAGATGTGACATTGTCTGCCTCTGTCGAAGACAGGCAATACACGATGGGATGTACCGCGGGTGACTGGAATCAGGATGGGTTTCCTGATTTGATCACAGCAAATATCGGTGCCAACTATTTGTGGATCAACAACGGTGATGGCACATTTACTCCGTCACGGTTGGCGGGCAGCGATTCATTGGAAAAAATGCCTGCTTCGGTCGCTATGGCTGATCTGAATGGTGATCAATTACCCGACATTTTTGAAGTGAATTACATCGAGGATTCGACAATTGGTCGTCTACCAGAAAAGAATCAGGCAGGGGCCGTTATTGAGGCGGTTGGGCCGGCCGATTTCGAAGCTTGTTCAGATCGGATGGGCCTGAATGATGGAATGGGTAATGTTTCTTTCACAAGCATGAGTGGTTTGGGAGCCGAAACGCACAAAGGTCTGGGGGTTGTGATTGCCAACCTCGATGGGCGGCCGGGAAATGACGTTTTCGTCGGAAACGATAAATCGGCAAACCAGCTTTGGGTCCGGGATCCACGGGACGGCAGTTGGTCAGATATCGCGGTCATAAATGGTAGTGCATTTTCATCCGGTGGTGCAGGCACCGCGAGTATGGGGATTGCCTGCGGTGACTTTGACAAGAATGCAACACTGGATCTTCACATTGCCAATTTTCAAAACGAAAGTGTTTGCCTGTATTTGAACCGAGGCAGTTTCTTTCAGGATCGTGCCAGTCAATATCGACTTGGTGTACCAAGTCGGTCAGTGTTGGGGTTTGGTTCTCAGGCTCTCGATTATGACAATAATGGAAAGCTTGATATCGCTGTTACAAATGGGCATATCGACAACTATCAAAACATGAGCGGGCCGTTTCAGCAAATGGCTCAGTTGTTTTGCAATAGAGGGCCACGTTTCGAATTGGTTTCGGTGACTGATGATAGCGGTTACTGGACGCGGGCACATTTAGGGCGTGCCATGGCGAAACTCGATTTTAATCGAGATGGACAGACTGACCTCGTTGTCACCCACCTGGCTGAATCATCCGCACTGCTCACGAATGAAACAGAAAATGCTGGTCATTGCTTTCAGTTGGAATTAGTCGGCACCTCGGCAGAACGTGATGCAATTGGTGCGCGGGTGCGGATCGATTACGACGATGATGTGTCGACGGACTTTCTGATTGCTGGTGACGGTTACCTTTGCCGGAACGAGGCGATGCTTTCATTTGGGCTGGGAGACATCAGCAAAGTGGATCAATTGACAATTGATTGGCCGAATGGGACGCATCAGGTCTTTTATGATCTTGAGGCTGGTCGTCGTTGGTTGATTGTTGAGGGCCAAGTTGAACCGTTCTCATTATTTAACTTCGCCGGCAAAAAATGATAGACATCTCTGAGGCTCTAGGAGAGACTTGAATGACTCTTGAACTGGTTCAATTCGCATGGTTTGGAGGCTTGTTGGGCAGGTCATCGAATTGACAGTTGAAGGGAGAGATTCAAATTTCTGGGCTTGCGACTAGGACCTTGGCAAAAGCACACTATCAGGGCAGCGTCTAGGACGTCAGAAGTTACTGTACGGCAGCCAGTCGTGTGCGATTTCACTCAGGAGGTGACTTTGTCAGCAGAAGCCAGTCCGAGGGAGCAAAACCTGTGGTCAGTGTGGCTAGTTAAGGAAGGTGAACTTTTCGGCTATTTAGCATGCACACCGCATACTTGCATGATTCATCATGTTGAGGCATTATAGTTCTTGGTACATGTTTCTCTGGTACGTGAACGCTCCCCCAATTCGAGATCAAATAATGAAAAAAATGTCACTCGCTTTTGTCGCAATTGCTTGTCTTTCGCTGACCGGTCTGACTGGGTGCGGCGGATCAGGTGAATCCAAGGTCATCCAAAACGAAGGTGATATTTCTGGTGTTTCAGATGCGGATAAGAAGAAGATGGAGCAGGATATGCAGTCCGGTGCCGGCTATTCAAATCAGGGTAGCAACTAAGACGTTGGTATGCTGCTGAGATTGGTGTCTGCATAGCCCACTGTGTTGTGTGGATGCCTGAACGCACAAGAGTCGATGCCCGTTTAATTCTGGGCTTCGGCTTTTTTTTGTGGAAGTTGAAAGGCTGGTTGTCCTTGCACTAGTAAATAGTCTGTTCCCGTTTCAAGTGTGCCTACTTGTTCGGTTTCTCCATCGGGCCAGACGATGCTGACGTTTTCGATGCGTTCTGCGTCACCTATTCCGGCACGCAGAATCTTTTCATTGCTGCACATGTAGCCATCGCCTGCCAGTAACCACATGGCACGCTGTTGCTCGTTGCATGTGAATTGGATAGTCGCTCCGATGGCATCGCGACTGCAGGCGGTTCCTTTGATCTGGAAACCAATCGACTTGCCTGTTTTTTCGGATCGATTAATAAGTAGACGCAACTGCTCCTTTGTATGCGTTACTACGAGATCCATTTTTCCATCAAGATTGGCGTCCATGGTCCACAAGCCGCGGCCGACATGATGTTCACTGAAGTAATTTCCCCAGTGGTTGTCACTCAGTAGTTGGAAGCGACCATTCTGCCGCCGCCGAAAGATTTGGATTGGCTGTTCATAGGGAAGACTATCGGGATCGGAGAAGTCACCAATGTGTCCATTGGTGACGGCGATTTCATCAATGCCATCATTGTCTAGGTCGATCGCTTCTGTACCGAATCCGACGACGCTGAGGGTTGGTTGAGCTAAGTCCAATTTGTTAGTTTCATCTCTCCATATTCCAGGGGCAACCTGTTCGTAGTAGATGTTGTACTCTCTGCCAAATCCTGTGACATACAAGTCCAGATCACCATCGAGATCAAAGTCACTGCTAGCGATTCCCATCGATGCCTGAGCTTGTGTTCGGCCGTCAACAGCAACGCCCCGGACCGAGGCATTTTCTTCGAGTGCCATTCCATCTTTGGTGATAGTCGGCGTGTAAAAAGCATTCCGTGACATGTCGTTGGCAATGAAAACTCCAAATTGCGATCCGTCCAGATTACCCGCAAGAATGCCAAGTCCACGCCCGGTCGAAGGATCCGAAATCCATTGCGAAGTTGTATTGCGGAAACTGCCATCGCCGACACCTTCGTAAAAACAATCAGCGTCAGCAGGGAATGTCAGCGGATGGCATGGCCCAAGCACACCTTCTTCGTTTCGGCAGCCTATGTCCAAACCTGACACGGTTTGGCAATAGTTAGTCACGACCAAATCTGTGATGCCGTTTTGGTCCAAGTCGGCAAAAATGGCACTGGTCGACCACGACGTTGAATCATTCTCCGTTAGCAATTCCGTACAATCTGTAAAACTGCCATCGCCATTATTCCGTAATAGCCTATTTTGTCCGAGGTTAGCAAAAAATAGATCAGGAAAGCCATCTTCATTAAAATCACCAATGGCGAGGCCTTGGCCAAAACCCGGGTCAGCAACACCTGACATTTCACCAATCTCTTCAAAGGAAGTGCCCATGTTGCGAAGCAGTTGATTCAGTTGCGAATCTCTCTTCTGCATTGTTCCGCCGGCCCCCATCACCATGATGTCTGGCAATCCATCCAGATCGTAATCAATCGCGCCACCACCTACCCCAGTAGAACGAATAATTGCAGCCAGCCTTGCATCTGTGGGATTGTTATTGGATGCGATGTCGCGTAGCCCCCATGCAATACTCTGTTCCTCCAGTCGCAGGTGCTCGGTTCCTGCAAGGTTCGGGACAATGGTATTTCTCTTTGATGTGGTTGATGCCGTTTTTGATACCTCTGGTAGCGGTAGGTTGGAAAAATCGATGGAGGAGCCGGGCGCATCAGCGGAGATCCAAGATTGGTCGGCAGCAAGTTTTCCCAGGATGCTTTTTCTGATTGCAGAAATTTCAGTTGATGGACCATCCGGCAACGTGGTTGCCGCTGCGGACCAAGCTTCTGCCTCCCATACACGCCCTAAAGCCAAGAGTGCCACAGCAACGTCAATCGCTTTTGATTGGTTGGTTTGGCCGTCCGCCGCAAAGTGATTGAAACACTCTCGTAGATCCAGCATTTGAGTAGAGCGTGCGAGAACAGCATCGATTTGTTGTGCAGATATTGGTGAATCCTCAATGGCTTGCAGTTGAAGCATGACCTGTCCAAGGCGATCCCATGCAGTGTTGCTACCTGGATCGCGACGGGTTGCTTCCCAGTATGCACGCACTGCTTGTTCGGGTTCTTCCCGTCGCGTTGCAAGGTCACCGAGTGTCAACCAATAGTCAGCGTACCTAATGCTCTGTGGTGTTGCCGTATCAAGCCAGTTGGGAATGTCCTCTAATCGGTTCTCGGCCATCAATGCCTGCCCATACATTGCGTGTGCAGGAGCGAATTTGGGATGATGCTTGAGAACGTCTTCTAGAATCTCAGCGCCAGCTTTTGAATCATGACGATACATCATGACAAATGCTTCAGCCAAGCGAACCCGATGGTCATCTGGATTTCGCTCCATCAGCCGTTCGGATGTTCTCGGTGATAGACGTCGTGAAGTTGTTTCGGTGACCGCGAGCAACAACCGTACATCAAATTGCCTCGCTCGATAAAGCTTCACTAAATGCTCGGGAAGAAGGTCCATCCTCTGTGCCTCGCACAGGAATCCAACCAACGAACGACGTTGGTCGTGTGCCTCTGGATTCTGCTTAAGTGATGCTTCAAGCAAATTGATCGCTGGGTAAAGGTCGCCCACATCGATCAACGCTTGAACGGCAAATGTTACCCTCGCTGGTGGCTGATAATCAGCATGTGTCGCAGCATCAACCAGCAACTGTGCAGCCTCTCTCTTTCGATTGCAGTAGGCTGCGGTCTTTGCCGCATAGGTGAGCAAGTCAGGGTCTTCGGGAGCTATGATTAAAGCTTCTTGCGCGCATTGATTAGCGAGTTCCCAATCTTCGTTCTGCATCGCGACCAGCAGTCGCTCTACTGGTGTCGTTGCCTTTTCTTTCTTGGTGTCTGCGACCTTCGGTTCTGTATTACAGCCGAGGAAGGTGAGCGATAGCCAAAGCCAGAAACAACCGTTTCTCGCTCGCTGGGACCAGCCATTCTTCCGGAATGAAAAAGTAGTATGAGGCTTGTTTTCCGCAAGACACCGCGAGCCAGAATCAACCTGGGCGTTCATTCCCTTGCTGCTATGCCGTTCATGCCTTTGTCTGCTGCGAAGTTCGTTGACTGCGGATAAGGTCTTCACTATTTATTCTTCTCGATTTTTTTGACTTGCGATTCGAGCGACGAAATCACGTACTGCTGCATCGCGAACTAGTGCGATGAGTACACACCGTTAGCGTGCGGTCTCCCTCCAGCACCGCATTCACCCGGGGAATGAAATTCGGCTGCAATAAAAAGCGGATCATTGGCGGCTCAGATCAATCATTTCCAGCCGTTCCGTAGCCACTGTCCGTTTGCACTTCCCCGAGGCCCTGATGTAATCCTCAGACTCCAAAGGGTGGTCCCAATGTTTCGTTTTCGGCTTCCTGCAATCCACGATCCTGCCCCTATTCGGATGATTTGTTACAGGAATTTTGTGACAGGAACGCGGTTAAAGAGCTTATGCCTATCGGTCTGCAGGCTTCAAGCGGTACCCTGATCGGGGGGTAGTAGGTGTTTTTGATACACAAAAATTTAACTTTCGATACGTTGGTTACCAT
>DOPG01000060.1:0-732 GCA_003513555.1 Rhodopirellula sp.
GGCAGTAGCACAAATCGCTCTTCCGTCAGCAACAGTCCCAACTGGCTCGTCAGCAAGGCCCCACCCAGTGCTCCTACTGTCCCCCCCGCCGCAATGAATCCGAACAGGCGTTTTGCCTGACGACTTGAAAACAGGTCAGCAAGAACACTCCAAAAAACGGTGGTGGCAAAAACACCAAAAAAACTGATCCAGACAAATAAGATCCATGCTGCCCATGATTGGACAACCTCCGACTCGCTCCGAAGAAAAACCCAAAACCCCACAAGGCACAGTGCGAACGCTTGGTAAACCACGCGCACCAACCACCGACGAGACAGTGAATTCACCAAGCCCCCGTAAGCAGGAACGGCCGCCAACATGGTCAGGAACGATGCGTAAAACAGATGTTTCAAATCATCAGCAGCAACCAAACTGCCCAGCGTCTCACGCACTGGACGTATCACAAAATATCCCAGCAGAAGAAAAAACAGCCAAGCAGTGGCAAGAAGGACGCTAGCTCCTTCCCCTTTATTGAGGCGTGGAATCCACTGCTTGCCTAGAAAACCCTCAACCATTTGGTACATACCTACGCATTAAGATCTGAGTCATGTTCCATCACCTCAACGCCCCCGCTGCACTTCCGGGAGATTTCTGCTCATTCCGGAATCACCTTCACGTTGGCGGGAGGTTTCAGGTCACGCACCAACCAACTGACTTGCGTCTCTGATCTTTCCCGCAGCAAGGCATCGAATA
>DOPG01000060.1:915-18296 GCA_003513555.1 Rhodopirellula sp.
CTGATCTTCCCCGCAGCAAGGCATCGAATAACGCATTTGCCGCATCCCGCCGCAACTGGGATTGGTCAGTCAAGTCTTCAAATTGCAGATTACCCACCTCCACCTGATGCAGGAACACCAAGTGGATTCCCAACGGACTCTGTATCGCTGTGCTTACTGCACCTGTTTTCATTTTTCTAATAGCCGCCATCAAACTGCTTGGTAAGTCACCATTTTTTTGCACCCATCCTACTTTCCCACCCTCAGATGCTGATGCAGACTCACTGTGCTCAACTGCAGCATCGTAAAAAGCCTGCTGCGGTGTTTCGCTGACGCGAATCTGATCAGCCAGCTCATTCACGTTTGCTAGAGTTGCACGCCAGGAAGCCGCGTCACTTTTATCGGCTTTGACAAAGATCTGAGAAACATCCCAGCGACCACCTGCATATTGATCACGACGAAGAGTGAAGAACTTCTTTAGATTCGCGTCATTCAAACGACTTTTGAGATATTGCCCCCACGCCAATCTCCAACGCAGGTCAGTGACAAGTGAACTTTCATTAGCCATCCGTTCAGATGCCTGCTTCTGGAGGCTACTACCCCGGCGTTTCAGATCTGATGCAAGCGCCTCAACCTGGCGTTTCAGCATGGCTTCGAGCGCAGCACCACCTTTCACCTCAAGTGACTTCATCGCCAGATGTCGCCGAACAATCAAAGTCGCAGTCGCCCGCCGAACCTCCGCTCCAACACGCTGCAAGTCTTTGGCTTGAAGACGTTCTGTGAGCACCAGATTCAGTTCACCAAAAAACACTGGCTCGCCATCAACGGCCGCAATGGGATCGTCTGGCTCAAGGTCATCCCCCGCAGCAAACGAGGGAAGGCCAGGAAACCATAAAATGCAAACGAGCAGACCGCACAAAACAATTTTTTTCACGGCAATGGAATATCCTGTATCACGAATGGCACTTCATTGGGAACGATAGACGTGGGCGACCGATACACAAACGTCGCCTCATCTGCTTCATCTCCAAGATCGAAACGGTAACCGACACCAACACCTGATTCGGTTTGGCGATAGACTTCAAAACCAAGTCGCTCTGCTTTCGTTCCATCTTTCAGCCGAACGTAAGCCTCATTCTCAAAGATCCACGAACGGTGACTTTCCAGTGCACGACCAGCCTTGTCAAGCTCAACAGCGACTCGTATTTCATGGAGAGGACCATCCACCCGAACCGATTCCAACTGCACTGACATCGCGTCTATCTTTTTCTTACCATTGGGTTCAGAAAGTGGAATTTCAAACGACTTTTTTGGTCCGGGCAAGAGAGCATTGATGATCCCTGATAACGATGAAATTTCAGAAGGCTGCCCAGCTGGCAATTGCAGCGGAAAATAGACTTCACTGAAAGCAATCGCGGCATTGGTGGTGACGGGGATGGTCTGACTTGATTCCTGTGGTTTCAAAATAGCGTTATCGTCCAGCTTCCCGGATATCTGTGCGACAGGAATGGTCAGGCCAATGGGCGTCAACCGTGGTTCCCAACTGACTTCAACAACCACATTCAGGCGATTAAGCTCAGTCTGTCGCAAATTACGACGAGACGAAACCGAAGTGGGCTCGAGCCGATAGACACCAACGTAGGCCGCGGAGTCAACACGTGAAGGTCGTTTCTCAGCCCGCGGATCCAATCTTAAAGTCTCAGTGCCACCACCATAAAAGTTGACATCAAGATTCGCCTGATCCAAAACGATGTCAAGTGCATGCCAAAAAGAGAGAGGTGCCGCCACAGGATTCACCGGTGTTGATGGATCAGCATCGTGTTCGAACTGAATTCCACTTGCAAGACTGATCGCAGCTAGCGCATCACCCAGATTCGTTGCCTTATCAAGCTTGATCCGAGTCGACTTGGTATCCACATCTGCCTTCGCTCGATCAGTCTTCAAAGCCTTGCGTACTCGTGCAAGACGTTCCGATTTTTCAATCGAAAGCACCGCATCTTCTCGTGGCAAGTACTCCAACGCATCAGGACCTGCCGCGAGCAAAGAGCGTTCTGCCTCCTTGCGAACCCGTAGAGTTGGCGAATCGAGTTCATCAACCCACTCAAGCACATCCGCCCTGAACGCCCGACGGGCAGCCTCGGTGTCGGCATCAGCTTTTTCACCTTGACCAGCATCGCTCTGCTTCAACTCCTCCGATTTATCTTGCGCGAGACTCTGGTTCACCAACGCCTGATGAAAGGTTAAAGAGATGAAAAGAACCCAGACCAGTGTGGCTAGCCTGAAACCCGTTCTCAAAGAACAGCACTGATGTCGCGCGTGGATGGCCGTTACGGTCCTCATGAACCAAACAACTCGCATGGAATAATACCCGTCTAGAGTGGGATCGAAGTGTAACCCGGGATCTGACCCGGAGCCTGTGGATTTTAACCTACGCCGCACAGTGCCCGAGGTGCCAAAGTCCATTTTCAAGGTACATTTCCATGCATTCAAACCGCTCTGCCATTTCCCAGACAGCACCCGTATTGCCCCTAATCACTGTTTCCAATCAATGTTGTGACTCGTAGACGAGCGGTTTGGTTTATTTTCCACCCATACGAAAATCCAAAGAGGGCTCTCACTGGTAGGCCTTGCCCATGAGCTAATCCTCGTCGCCCGTGATAGCTGGAATCCAACTGACAACGGCGTAAGAAGTGAGCATTCAAAGCTACTGTGGCAGCCGAGCAACGTAAGCAACTGCGAAGCGAACCTGCCCCGATTACGAACTTGCTTCCAACAAGACTTTTATCGTGATTCAACACCGAGGTCGGGGCGATCAGTGACCGAAACTATTTGCGCAATCCTATGCTCAATTAACAGCTACGCGGCTACAAGGAGTGCCAAAATACGCATCGGCACTTGGAAAACTACTCACGGAAACCACATGCTACAGACAATTCCCAAACTGCCAAAATCACTACCTCATCACCCAACTCAAACTGCTTTTGGCGTGGGCACGTTTGTATTCAGAAAAACATTGCAATGTCGTGAATCACTTTAAATCCAAGGCTCCCTGCCCCCAATGCAAGAATTCTTGTTTCGTAGCAGTGGACGCCTACAAAAATCTTTTCACTCAACATGACGCAATTGCAATGATTCCGATACTTCGCACAAAAGATCAGGCATTGAATCAATGCTCGTTCAGAATCCGATGGCAGAGAAGCAGAGGAGAAAACCACCCGGCACGCGGATACGAATGACTGGGTCGATTATGAAACTTTGTCGACTGAGAACCCGAAGAATCGAGTTAGTCGACATGGCTTCATCCTTCACGCACGGGCAGACATCATCAAATGGTCCAAGAGGCCGCATCGAGATTCCATTCGAACAACCGAGAATCACATTCGCTCCGGGACGCTTGCCGTTGCTCTGATCTGTCCTGCGAAAAACCCAGGCGCAGACGGCGGCAAACCAGGCACGGCTCCGGCGCGAGAACAATCTTTCGCAAGCTGCCATCCTGCTTCGCCAAATTTCCAGAGCGAATACCCATAGGTTTCCCCGCGGGCAACATTCAGATCAACGAACAGCGGATCAGCCTCCGGAACACTCCCAACGGGCTTTGGCATATCACCGTTCCTTCCGTGAAAAATGTTTTACGCTTTGCAAGACACAACAGACGCTGCGGGCAGATCCTAATAAACGAAATCGAATGGGTCAAAACTTTCTTGACCATTTTCGCAAGGAAATAAATACAAACAAAATCCTGCTCCCTCATTGCAGCCGATCGACACAAAAAACTCTACACTACAAAGCATCAGCAACAGAAAGCATCTTGCCTTACAAGATATGATTTTTTAAGAAGGATTCTTGCGTGAAAGTGTTAGTATTAACCGGCGCAGGCATTTCTGCCGAATCTGGCATCCCAACCTTTCGTGACGCCGATGGACTGTGGGAAGGCCACCGTGTGGAGGAGGTAGCGACCCCCGCTGCCTTTCAGCAAAATCCTCAACTCGTTCACAAATTTTACAATGCACGTCGGCGGCATCTGCTCCAAGAACACGTCCGACCCAACGCTGCTCATATCGCGTTAGCGGAATACGAAAAAAACCATGATGACGACTTTTTGCTCATCACTCAAAACGTCGACAATCTGCACTTCGTTGCTGGCAGTCAGAACGTGCTGCCAATGCATGGGCAACTCATGGAAGCCAGATGCACTGAAACAGACAGGGTGATTCCTTGGCGTGAAGATCTCACGCCAAGCACTCCAGATCCAGAGACGCCGTCACGTCGTGGAAGTTTGAGACCAAACGTAGTCTGGTTTGGGGAGATGCCACATGGAATGGACGAGATACAAATGGCAGCCCAGAATGCAGACCTGTTTCTAGCCATCGGAACCTCAGCCGTTGTCTACCCTGCGGCAGGCATCGTTCAAGAAACACCCGTTAATTGTCGACGCATCGAAATCAATCTGAACGCGACACCACAGTCAGGAGTGTTCACTGAAACGATCCGCGGCTCAGCTTCGATCGAGGTGCCAAAATTCTTGAAGCGATTGCAGCTAGAAGCCAAGACTTCGGGTGAAGCTTGACTTGCAACGCCATCGGTATGGGTGCGAAAAAAACTCGTTCCTGAGTCAGAGAATCAACCCTCGAGCTTGCAAGCAGCGTTGTTCGATTCATGAACTCGAGTAGTCACTCAATACCTCAATACTCGAAAGAGTCGTCATCACTGCCAGCAACATTTTGGCGATCACGGAATATTTCACGGGACTGATGAGGCTGATAACGCGAGTCAGATGGCTGTGCCATGATCACTTTACCTGCCGGAGTTGGCTCCACAATTCGCATCACCTGACCATCGGGTTGCGGGACCTCCACCGGCTGAACGCCAAGCGTTTCACCATGGCACCCTGTGCAACCACCGTCGCACGAATCACAACCTGAGTGGCCCTCATGGTGGTCCCCAGCACACCCTGCGACGTCGCATCCAAGAGGAGTAGACCGATAGCCCCACAAACTAGGAAACCCACCGAATACAGACCGGCATTTGCCGCAGGACTGCCCGTTGTAGTTCCCACAACCATCGCAGGGATCGCATCGCTCTACGGGATGATTGATCCAAGGATCAACGTAGAGCTCGCCGCAACCATCGCACTGATCGCATCCCGCACAAGTGCTGCCAAATGCTAAGGGCCCACCGGCTCCATTGGGACAAATCATGGGCCGCGTGCAACAGCCGGTAAAACTAATCAGGGCCGCAAAAAGCGATGCGAACCCAATTCGATGTGCCAAAGACATGATCATTAATCCCCCTTGATTGATCGTGCGTGAACACATCCGTTATCGACGACCCAACCCGAAAAGTTAAACTTTTCTATTCAATCGTTAAAACTTGAAGACTCGCCATCCAAAACCGTGAAACTCCAACAAGTACATGCGAATACTTAATTTCATCTGCGCATCGTCCTCTTTTCACGACAAGCCTCTAGGAAATTGGCCAGGCGAGCCTTACTGATCCTTCTCTACCTCGCATCCCGTTACGGTCGCCGCATGGTTACTTGGCCTGCCACACACAGTTAAATCTAAATCAAGCCCTGCCAAACATCGTTGCAATTTTCAGTGACGAACAGGACAGGCATGACATCGGAGCCAAATCTCAGATCCTGCAATGGGCCAAATGATGAAGGAGATATAGACACTCGCGGCATTCACGACCACTCATTTCACAACGCCTGCGAACCAAGACACGCTGATGTCGTTAGCCCACCGCTCCGAACTAATCGCATATCATTTTCAAACCAATGCCGCCTAATTAGCCCAACAACCGGGAGGCCACGGTGTCTGCAAATAAGATTCCCCGCTCAGAGAGTTTGATCCGAGATGGTGCTGGCTTTAACAACAAGCCGTCACTCAACGACCGATTGATTGCATCACGACAGATCACTCTCAGCGGAATCCCTGTCTCAGACTCCAGCACCTCAAGATCAATCCCAGCAATCATTCTCACGCCAAACGCCGCTCTTTCTCGCGCATACTGTTCGCGTGTGATTGCCTCCTGCTCTGCTGTCGGACTTTCCGCTGACTCCATGCGTCGTAGATAAGTCGTCGTACTTCTGTGATTCACTTCCCTCCGGCCGTCAACAAACCGGGCTGCCCCCGGACCAACTGCATACCAGCCACGTCCTTGCCAATAATTCAGGTTATGCTGGCATTGCAAACCATCACGTGCAAAACTCGAAATTTCGTAATGTTGAAATCCTGCACCACACAATGCTTGCCGTGCAGCTTGGTACATCTCAATCTCACAGTTTTCACTCGCTGAAGCCAGGTCACCGCGAGCTCTCCTAGACCAAAACGAAGTACCTTTTTCAAAGGTCAAGGCATATGTGGAAACGTGCTTTATCGGTAGACCATCCGCGACTTCCAAGTCGTGCTGCCAATCCGACAGAGTTTCACCGGGTGCGGCAAATATCAGGTCGATAGAAACATTGTCGATCAAATCTGCAACCGTCTGCACTGCGTTGACCGCATCCTCAGGGGAATGCCCTCTCTCAAGCATCCTCAGCTTGTCGACGTTGAAAGATTGAACACCGAGACTGATCCGGTTCACGCCATGATGGCCAAGCATTGCCACTTTTTCAGGGGTGATGTCTTCCGGGTTGGCTTCCATCGACCATTCGCAACTGCTCGACAATTGAAAACGTTCCCGCACGATATGCAAGAACCTTTGTAACTGCTCAGCATCAAAATGCGTTGGCGTTCCTCCACCTACAAACAGAGTGTCGATCGCGGGACAATCCAATCGACACAATTCGAGGTCGATTACCTTGAGATAGCGTTCAATCAAGTCATCTCGATCGGCCACTACACTGAAGTTGCAATAACCACACTTGTGACGACAAAACGGCACGTGAATGTAAGCCGCCCGAGGCACGGGCCAAGATTCCAAGCCCAAGTGCGTCACAGCCAAAGCTTCAATCGGCCATCCAAACCACCCGGCAATGCTTTTTGCACGAACCGTTTCACCTGAGCAACGTTGTAACGTGTACTGAGATGGGCAGCGATGATGAGTTCATTGTTGAATCGATCGGCACGTTGACGGTAATCATCGATATGCATATGACCATGCTTGTGGATTTTTTCCTTACGATGCTCCGGAGCAACGAATGTCATTTCAGTAATGAGAATTTTGGCGTCGTAAAACACTGGATTCTCATCAAGTCCTCGTGGATTGGTATCACCGGTGTAAGCAACAACAGGTACACGCATCTCCGTGGTCACTTCAGTGCCGGATTTTTTCCTATCCCGAATTTCCGGGCCGGTCAAATCCAGAAACTCAGGCTTGAGCTTGTGACGTCGATGGTGGACCACAAAACCGACAGAATCAATGGTATGTCGCGTCGGCAGAGCTGTCACAACATATTCACGGCTGATATCCGTTTCGTCTCCAGGCAATAAGCCAACTAGTTCACAAGGCATTGAACCTCTATCAAGTCTTCTGAAATTTTGGAGCATGTCCCATGCTGTATCGACGGCCGAGTCAGGCAAGTAGATCACGGGTGGATCCATTTTCATCATGCGCCGTCGCGAAACATATGCGGGCAATGCTGCAATGTGATCAAGATGGGCATGCGAAATAAACAGGGTCGGTGTACCCATGAAATCCCATGGCTGAACCCCCACATCAAACAGCAACTTCAGCTCATTGACCCGCCAACAAGTCTGCACGGCAGCGCGAGAATATCCCTCAATGGTAAGACCATCGTGTGAGTGCTTCAGACAAGGAATATTTTCGACCATGGATCAACTACAGACGCAATGAAGATGTATTCAGAGTTCGGAATGTTACTGAAAGAACCCCGCCGAGGAAATGAGCAGCAGATTGCGGATCCAATTTATTCTGATTTGCAAAAGTCTCCAAATGGCTGCAAAATCGAAACCTTGCTACTAAAAAACACCAATGGAGAGATATAATCAGGTGGATTCACTTAGCAGGGCCTGCCAGAGACACTCAGCGCGGCCTGCCGGGCATATTGGAAGCTTCGAATTCTTCCGCGCCGTAATTATCGACTTCATTGACATTCAGATCACTGGAATAGTCCTCTGTGCGAACGACAAAAATATCTCCGTGCACATCCTGCTCGACCGCAGCCCCATGATGCCGCGTCAATTCCAGCGTTGCTAAAAACCAGCCTATTAAAGAAGACTTGTGGATTCCTCCCTCGACGAAATCCATTAAAGGCAAACGATCAGAATCATTCAGTCGATGATGAATCTGCTGCATGTACACGTGAATCGGCGTGTCATCGTAAATCACCTCAGCCTGAGGTGGCCCCCCGGCCTCATGCATGATTCTTCCAAAAGCGCTGACCAGATCCCAGATTTCCAAATCAACCAGCGGTTGGTCACCGGGATCAACTCGTCGAGTGGGCAGATCGTCGGACATTCGTTCGTAGCGTTGCTGCCACTTTGCCCCCATTTCATCAAGAATCGCCGCCGCGTCACGGATTTCCTTGTACTGCAGCAACCGTTCAACCAACTCGGTCTGAGGATCTGCAATTTCTTCTTCCGCGTTATCTTCAACAATCTTTGGTAGTACGGCCTGACTCTTCAGCTCGACCAAGGTGCTGGCCAAATCGATGAACTCGCCAACATCACCCAAATCCAGCTCTTTCAAAATGTCGATGTACTCCAGATATTGGTTGACTAAGGAAGCGAGGGACATCTCCGTGATACTGACTTCATGACGGCGCACCAAATACAACAGCAGATCGAGGGGGCCGCGATAAGCCGGTAGTTCAATTCGAAATGCCATGCAAGATTTTCTCGATAGAGCGATGACTGCAGCAGTCAGTTAGGACGTGAAAGCACGCCACCAACCTACCCGGTGGGGTGCTGAGTCAGGGCGTTAATTATTTAATGATCGTACTCGTCGCTCAGTTCACCCCGAACATTGGCATTGATTTCCGTGTCGGTGTCCAGCATAGCCAGAATAGGAACATCGCCCTTTTGTGTCACCTGTGTCCAGCTCAGACTACACAATTCGCGCAATGCCGATGTTCAACTGGGCAAATCAGGCACACTTGGACAGTCGGGGTCTTTGCCCACATGGCCCGTTGATGGCAAACGCATAGGTCCTCGGCTGGCCAGCGGCGTTCCAATTTTCCTGCGAGGACTCAGGTGGTCGCAAATCGCTACCCTTGCTGGATTTAAGCACCAAAATTATGATGTTTCCTCGCGGGTGGCTTGCCAACCCAAAATTCCAACCAACCCATTACAAAATCTCGGCTTTTTCGATGCCCAACACCGTCCAGCGACACGTCCTCTCAGCACTTGTGCAGAACGTGCCCGGGGTACTTGCCCATATTTCTGGCATGCTCGCCTCGCGTGGCTACAACATCGACTCTTTGGCAGTCGGTGAAACTGAAGACGCGCACCTGTCACGAATGACGTTTGTCGTCGTCGGAGACGACTCTGTTCTGGAACAAGTCGGCAAGCAATTGGAAAAGATCGTGACCGTTGTACAGGTTGTTGACGTCAGCAGTCAGGATTACGTGGAACGCGATCTGCTCCTGATGAAGGTCAAGGCACCTGCGGGTAACACCCGGAGTGAAATCCGGGAACTGGTGGATATTTTTCGCGGCAAGATCGTGGATGTCGGACCGGAAGAGATCATGGTTGAGATCAGCGGTCGTGAGAATAAGGTCCAAGCCTTCATCGAACGCATGCGTCCTTATGGAATTAGTGAACTGGTCCGCACCGGTCGCATTGCGATGGTCCGCAGCGCAAGCGATCAACAAGCGTACGTACGGTCCGACAACCGGGCTGCTTCCTAACCAGAAATATGAGTACAGCAGTCTCCATTGCCGTGCCCACCCGAAAGAGAATCAATCGAGGTTGTTACCCTCGAACAGCGACAATGCTGAAACGTAGATTCACCGTCACAGCCGATCGCTAACCAGAACCGAACTGACGACCTGTGTACCGTTAGGCGAACGGGTTGCGTCATAGAAACAAGCCCCTCCTTTTTGAAAGTACTGAACAACATGGCTGCTACGATTTACTACGAAAACGATGCCGACCTTTCCCACTTGAAGGGTAAAACGGTAGCCATTCTTGGCTATGGGTCCCAAGGTCACGCTCAAGCACAGAACCTCCGTGACAGCGGTTGCAATGTCGTGATTGGCCAGCGAGCTGGATCTGCGAACTATGACTTAGCTGTCTCGCACGGTTTCGAGCCAATGTCTTTGGCTGATGCCACCAAAGCTGCTGATGTCATCAACATTCTGCTTCCGGATGAAGTGCAGGGTGATATTTTCCGAAGCGAAATCAGAGACAACCTTTCGCCCGGGAACGTGCTAATGTGCTCGCACGGCTTCAACGTTCATTTCGGCCAGATCGAAGCACCAGCAGGCATTGACACGTTACTGGTCGCGCCCAAGGGACCAGGCCACTTAGTACGCAGCGAGTATGAAAAGGGCGGCGGAGTCCCCTGCTTGATCGCAATGGGTGACGGTGCTGCTGAATCTACCAAACAAATTGGTCTCGCCTACGCCAAGGGCATCGGTGGAACTCGCGGTGGAGTGATCGAAACAAGCTTTGCAGAAGAAACAGAAACCGATCTCTTCGGCGAGCAAGTCGTCCTCTGCGGCGGTGTCAGCGAACTCGTTAAGGCGGGATTCGAAACGCTCGTCGAAGCTGGATACCAGCCAGAAATGGCTTACTTTGAATGCATGCACGAACTGAAGCTAATCGTCGACCTGCTGTACGAGGGTGGGCTCAGCTACATGCGTTACAGCATCAGTAACACGGCTGAGTACGGCGACTACGTCAGTGGCCCACGAATCATCACCGATGAAACCAAAGTCGAGATGAAACGAATTCTCAATGAGATTCAGTGTGGTGAGTTTGCCCGCAAATGGATTTCCGAGAATCGGGCAGGGGCACCGTTCTTTAAGGCTACACGACGGCGGGAACGCCAACATGGTGTCGAGCAAATCGGGCTCGGTTTGCGTCGCATGATGAACTGGATTGACGAAAAAGAAGTCTGATCCACTGTGACCTCCCGCTCATTCCCCTCGGCTAAAGAACTGACGCAGCTCCATAGGGAGTGTGTTGAGACTTGGCATCAGCAACCCATTGATAATCCATATCATGGAATCCACAAGCTGATTTGCGAACAGCATGAGTGCAATTACCGACTGTGGCATCAAGAGGACATCTGTCGTAGTCCCGATGCCACAGCTGAAGAGATCGCCAGCGTCAAACGCGCAATCGACAAACTGAATCAGAGCCGAAATGATCTGATTGAGAAGATCGATGATGAGCTTTTGAAGCTCATCAACGATGCCGACATTGATAGGACACAGGATGCCCCCATCAATACCGAAACTGCCGGAAGCGTGATCGACCGATTGTCAATCATGGCTCTTCGTCTGTACCACTATCGAGAACAAGCAGAACGCTCAGATTTGGATTCCAAACATCGCGTCAAAGTCCTTCAGCGAGTCAATCTGTGCGAAGAACAGCAACGTGACCTTTCCCTGTCACTGCAGCAACTGCTCGATGACCTGTTTTCAGGTGTGAAGCAGCATAAAGTTTATCGACAACTCAAGATGTACAACGATCCAGCACTTAACCCGGCGATCTACACGTCTGGTATCAACACGCCTGGCAAAACACATGATCCCGGCAAAAGCCGCTGATCAGCTCACCCCAAGTTGCTTGAGCCGTCGACGCAAAGCGAGAATTAGTTCACGAACAGGGATGTGCATGTTGGCGACGACACAAGTAAGTAAAACGCCAGATATTCAGAACTCAACACGGCTCCAAACCGTTCCATCCACGCACTGACTGTTTGACGATTGCGTAAGCGGACCCGCTGTCGTAGGCGGCACGTACTTGACCCATTTCTGTCAGCATTCAGAACAACGCATGGAACTTGGCCCCAGTCTTCGATTCATTACTTAAAACGGTGGATTTCACGGCACTCGAAAGATGCAGATGTTGTGACCTGAAAATCTGCAGCGATGAATCGCGATCCCAGCGATGCCGCGGCAGCCTACGACTATGACGAACGTACACCACGTTTTGGCCCGGGACCGACAGTGCGAGCCAAAATCCAATTTGGGGCGTGAGACCGTCGACAGAAAGAGCAGGAATTCCGCTGAAAAAAGTCAGCGAATGTATCGGGTGGTTTGTATCACGCCGCAATGACCGCTAAACTTCAATTTCGGTCGTACGCGGGCGGGATGTCGTTCCTGCCGGACCCAACCTAACTTCCTGCCCAAAGATAAAACATGGCACTCCAGCCCAAACGTCGCCGCACCTTGATTCGCGTCCATTTCATCGCATTGATCGGTCTTCTTTTACTGACACCTCAGGCAATGGCCCAAGCCCCCGCAGGCGGCCAAGCCCCCGCAGAAGCAGAGCAGGCAGCTGATCCATTTACGGTTCCAGAGGGTGCGACCGCAGAAGAGCTGATGAAATTCATCGCTAACGCAAAGCAAAATCGGGGTAGGACGATGGAAACGGTCACCAAGGCAGCCACCGCTGCTGTCGCTGGTGCCGAGGCGATCCGAAAGCTCAAAGATGTACCTGAGCGACTGCAGGTCGCTGCTATCCGTGAGGAAATTGCCGCACTGTCTTTCTTGAGTCAAATGAATCCTGCCATGAAGGTCAAAATGTCGAACTTGATGAAAGAGTTGGAAAAAAGTGATAACCCAACCTTGGCCCGTCTTGGAAAGATGGAAGCTTTCAAAAGCAAAATTGCTAGTGCCGCAAGAGGCACGGAAGCTGAGCAGAAAGCAATCATTGGTGAATTCAAGAAGATGGTTGGCGATAAAGGGATCGATCGTGAAAGCTACACACTGGGAAGTAACTTGGCACGTTCCTTATCCGGTAACGCTGAGCTCGCCGCCTCTTTTTACGATCAGCTTGCTGACATGATGCTTGCTTCCCAAGACGAAGCAATCAAATCACGGGCTGAAAACGCTCGCGGAGCTGCACGTCGCATGCGTCTGATGGGCAACGAAATGGAGATCACAGGAACCACAACAACAGGCGAAGAATTTGACTGGGCTTCCTATCGTGGGAAGACTGTCCTTGTTGACTTCTGGGCCAGCTGGTGTGGCCCTTGCCGAGCTGAAGTTCCAAACATGAAAGAGCAACTTGCGCTTTATGGTGGACAGGGCTTTGCGATTGTCGGTATCAATCTCGACAACACACTGGATGCCTGTGACAAGTACGTTGCTCAGGAAAACCTCGACTGGCCCAACCTCTTCAGCATGAAAGACGGCGAGCAGGGATGGAATAACCCGCTCGTGCAGTACTATGGAGTTTCCGGTATTCCGACTGCGATCCTCGTCGACAAAGAAGGAAAAGTTGTTTCCCTTCGTGCTCGCGGCCAAGAGCTGAATCGACTGCTCAAGCAACTGCTTGGCGAGCCACAGGGTCAAGTTGAAGCTGCGGCTAAGTAGTTTGCCGTTATGCGAAGACGCCCTGCTAATTTGGTAAGTCTGACCGCGATGTTATTGGTTTCGTTGATCTCAACGATTCAATTCATCGCGGCGGCAGAGTATGGTCCTGGCGACACAAACTCTGAGGCCAAAAATAGTAGGACCAAAAACGCTGCTCCCACATCCAAAGCAGCGTCTACGGAAGCTCGTACCGTCAAAGAAACGGTTGAACGGGCTCTCCCCTACCTCGAGCGTGCCGGAGCGACTTGGATCGAGAAGCGGCAATGTGTCTCTTGCCACCAAGTTCCCTTCATGCTTTGGAGCCTTTCTGCGGCTGAAATGCGGGGCTATCCGATCAATCAGTCCAGTCTGAGAAAGTGGACCGCCTGGTCGACCGAGGTCCAGAATTTTGTCAAACCGGCCCAAAAGCCCAACGTGAAAGTCGCCCCAACGCTGGCGGCGAACATTGACACACTCAACGCGTTATTACTTGGCATACCTTACAGCCCTCAAATTGTCGCTGACCGAACCTCTGTTCTCGCAGCTAAGAACAAGGATTCCACTAAACCTGACACTGTTGAAAAGCGCAAGCCTGCGGCTTGGCGACAACAATTTGTCGAAGCTCTCGTTAAGAATCAACAGGCGCAGGGGGGTTGGAAACCATGCGGACAACTGCCAGCCCAGAAGCGATCCCTTGAAGAAACAACGCAGGTCACCACCGCGTGGACTCTGCTTGCTCTCTACAGTCAACAGACAACAGCCGACCGGGAACAACAGGCACTCGCAGCCCTTCAAAACACAAATCCATTGTCAACCGAATGGTGGGTAGTACACCTGCTGCTTGCGAAGCAACGGCGAGACATGAATGCGAGTGCTCTCTGTGATGCCTTGATCAAAAAGCAGCAGCCTGACGGCGGTTGGGGCTGGCTGACATCGGACCCTAGTGATGCACTGGCGACCGGTATGGCGATTTATGCATTGAGTCGCCATGATGCCGATCAAAATAAGGTAGCAATTTCCAAGGCAGTTACGTTTCTGGCGACCAGCCAAGCATCAGATGGGTCGTGGCAGGTACCGGGCACCAAAAAAACAACCCGCAACAAGCCAACACCGACATCAAATTACTGGGGAACCGCATGGGCGGTCATTGGACTGCTGGAATCCGAATCTTAAGGACTGCGAGTCCTTGTGCCTGAAGTGAATACCACACGCACGTGACATCTTGCTGGAAGGTATTCTGCGTCTTGCCAACCGCAAGCAATGAATCATCAAGTGCAAGATTTCAAAAGAGTAGATCATCAGAACTGCTGCTTTGCGGCTCTGAATCGGCACTCGGCACACCTGCTTTGAAGTGGCGGCGACAGACTGACATATAGCGTTCGTTACCGCCGATTTGCACCTGCCGTCCATCTTTAATTGCACGCCCATCAGCATCGATTCTCAGTACCATCGTCGCCTTGCTTCCGCAATGACAAATGGTTTTGACTTCAACCAAGCTGTCAGCCCATGCCAACAAATGTTGACTTCCCTCAAAAAGTTCACCGCGAAAATCCGTACGCAGTCCATAAGCGAGCACGGGAATATTGTGATCATCACACAGGTCACTGAGTTGTCGCACCTGAGACTCGGTAAGAAACTGAGCCTCATCAACCAAGATGCAGGCGATCTTCTCTTCTTCATGTAAGCGTAGCACCATCGTCAACAGATTGTCACTAATCGTGAAGGTTAACGCGTCGGCTTCGATACCAATACGAGATGTCACTTTTCCAACTTGAAAGCGATCATCCAATTCAGGAGAAAGAATCAAAGTGTGCATACCACGCTCACGATAGTTGTAGCTGGACTGCAGTAGAATCGTTGATTTCCCCGCGTTCATCGATGAATAATAAAAATACAGTTTTGCCATCAGCACTCAACTCGGATCACCGGTAGAACAAAAATCGGTCAGCAGTGGCATTATGCAAACCTACGCATTAATGTTAACGCACATCATGAGCGAGTTTGATCCACACTCCAAGGTCCTGCGATGAAAGTCCGAGTATTTACGGCCGTTTCCATTCTAACCAGCCTGGTAACAGTCTCTCCCGCAGAGGAGCGTTGGAAGAAGCACGTCCTGCAGGAAGGAAAACGCAGCTTAACTGCAATCGCAGGCGACTTTAGCGGAGACGGATTACCGGACGTCATTGCAGAAGTTGGCAGTAACACCCTGTTATTTGTCGCGCCAGATTGGCAACAGATTGTCCTTGACGATCACGGTGAGGATCGTGGCTACATTCACAGCGAATCTTTCGACATCGATGGTGATGGCGATCTTGACTACATCGGTGCAAGATATAACCCGGGATTGATCACTTGGCTGGAACAACCTGAAGAAGGAGCATCGCAGCGTTGGAAAAAGAGGCTGATTGCCAATACAGTCCACGGAATTCATGGACTGATGAAAGGTGATATCGACGAGGATGGAAAACCCGATCTGCTGGCGACCAGCGCTCAACCCACCCCGCCCTACCCGGAGTCACTCGTCTGGTTTTCAGCCCCCCCCCGAGCCAAGAACGCCACTCAATGGCGACCCAACGTTCTCGCAAGGCAGGATGCCCCTGGGCTGACTCACTACATTGGAGTTGGAGATATCAACCACGATGGACGGCTTGATGCTGCCACGGGAGCCAAAGGTGGTCCAACGGCTACGTCGACAGGTGAATGGTTTGCTTGGTGGGAAGCACCAAAACAGCCACATCAAGCCTGGAAAAAACACATGATCAGTGACCATGAACCGGGAGCAACTAACATTCATCCAGCCGATGTAAACGGTGACGGCAGACTGGATTTCATCGCATCACGTGGGCATGGCAAAGGCGTGATCTGGTTCGAGGCTCCTCAATGGAAATGCCACGACATCGACGCCAATCTGAAGGAACCGCATTGTCTGGCCGCCGTCGACATGGACTCAGATGGCGATATTGATGCCGCCACGTGCGGCTACGGAGACCAAGTCGTCATCTGGTATGAAAATGACGGTAAAGGCAATTTCACACCACACCTCATCGGCGAAAAACAAGAAGCGTACGACATACGCACTGTCGATCTTGACGTCGATGGTGACCTTGATCTGCTCATCGCGGGGCGAGCCAGCAACAATGTTGTCTGGTACGAGAATCCTCGTCAGTAAACCTCTTCAGGAAGCCGTAAACTGTTCCGTAGACCCCGAAGTGACTAGCAGGATTCCGCAACGATCGCCTTGTCAAGCAAAACAAGTGAAAGTCGAATGCAACCGTTCGCAGTGTTACCTTTTCAACCCAGCATGCCAGATCAGGCTCTACTGAAGGGCGTGCATCTGTTTTTCAGTCAAAGCACTGATACCCTGCTTTGCCAATCTCAACAATTCAGCTAGCTGCTGGTCATCGAAAGTTGCTTCTTCGCCGGTGCCCTGAATTTCAACAAAGCGGCCGCCACCGGTCATGATGACATTCATATCCACGTCAGCTGCCGAATCGAGTTGATAATCAAGATCCAGCACAACGTCATCACCGATCAAACCGCAACTGACGGCTGCGACTGAATCGGTCAGCGGACCATCACCAATTTTTGAGTCAGGCATTAGCAGGGACACTGCTTGTGCGAGTGCGATGAAACCCCCGGTGATTGATGCAGTACGAGTCCCTCCGTCCGCTTGCAGAACATCACAGTCGACGGTGATCATTTGCTCACCCAATTTTTCAAGATCAACAATGGCTCGCAAACTGCGTCCGATTAAACGTTGAATCTCTGTGGTCCTTCCATCAATTTTTCCACCGCGATCACGTCGCTTCCGCGGGCTGGTACTGCCAGGAAGCATATTATATTCAGCTGTAACCCAACCCTTGCCTTTTCCTTCGAGCCATGACGGTACGGATGCTTCGATCGAAGCGGTACAAAGAACGATTGTGCGTCCACAGCGATACAGAACGCTGGCAGGATTAGAATCAAG
>DOPG01000416.1 GCA_003513555.1 Rhodopirellula sp.
GTAATTCTTATTCGTACGTCGGTACAAACTCCGAGCAAGCGGTACGAGCAAATAAAACACGGTGTCAAAGAAAACTGGAATCGCAAGCACGAAACCACTGAGCATCAGACCGAACGAAGCTTTCTTTTCCCCGGTCACATGAATCGCACTGCGAACAATTCGATCCGCGGCACCACTGTCCAACATGCACTTGCCGATGATCGCCGCCATCGCAATGACGATCCCGATCCCACCAGCGGCACCACCAAAGCCTTGAACAACAGCAGACATACGGGAACCCGCATCCTCACCATCGACCCACCCCACGCCAAGACTCACGATCAACGCTGAGATGATCAGAGCCATGAATGCATTGAGTTTAAGCCCAATGATCATTCCCAATACCGACACAATACCAATCACCAGCAGTACGACGGGCGCAACAGCACTCTTTGAAACGCCCTCGCCCAGCCCAGTGGTTGGCATATTTTCAGAAGACGCAGCGTCCGCTGGGGATGATTGGTCGTCCGCCGTTTTAGCCGTTTCCTCCTCCGCAACCGCAGTGCTAACTGGCTGCGACTGTTCAGCGTCAGGCTGCTGAGAAGCGACGGCCGGAATCGCGTCCTGTGCCTGAGCAAAGGCACACAAACCGCAGTTGCTCGATGCAAGCGGCAACAAAGCGAAACCGATAATTACAAGGAAACTTCGCATCACGAACCTCAAAGAAGATGCTTCAACGACAACCGACATCTCGCATGCATGATCCGGCACCACGCTTTGCAGGTAACGCACTTCATGCGATTCAAACTTCGAATCTCCAACGCAGCAATCTTTCTCATATTAACAATTGAAGCGTTGCGATCTTGCAGCAGAGTTTAATCGTTTGACAGGCCGCTGTGTGTCATGAAGGCCCGCTTTTATGATAACCACGACTCGCCATGAACAGACGGGACGGAACATCGCAAAAAATTCGGCCTGATGAACGGAATCGCTAGAAAGCATGAACCTTAAAAAGCTGGCCTCAGAAACGCGGAACTCAGAAACGCGCACTCAAAGCAAAAAATGTTGGGTGGCAGTCCCATCACCCGCCTGCCAATGAAAACCGCGACTCCGCCCACAGTTGGCAGCCCCGAATCCCCGGACTCGATCAAGTCGTTTCAAGCGTCATCAGCCTCACTCAATCGCTGCTTTCGCAAATTAGCACTGACTCTTTCCAATAGCTGCCGATCCGCAGGCTTGAGCGATTCGATCCCCTGTTGGTGCAACTGATTCAGGATTTCATCGACGCGTTGGGCATCAACGGCTTCACCTTGCTCAACGCGGTGCGCGTGACGGACCCGCCGTCCATCTCGCCAACGCCGCCCGCGGTAGACCAGCGTCTTCCAGACTGTTCGCCGATTACGCCCTTGCTGATCACCCCTGCCAGCGTCTAGCCCCTCCAAAGTTCGCATTGTATCAGACCAGCGGGACGAAACCCACAACAAGACCGCGACACACATCAGCAAAGGCCAGCCTACCCCGGCAATCTGGTTCCCCGTGTTCATCAACCAGATCGTAAACCCAAGCGTCCCCAACGCAAAACAATCGATCAATAATCGCAGAACCTTGACCTGCCCGGCCACGCCAAGTTTCCCACCGACAAAAGAAACTGACGCAACCAACATTTGTCGGCCAAGCGTGCGTGGCAGCGGGATCATTTGTCCAATCACCTGCAGGAAACAAAGCCAACTTGCCGTGCGCCAAACAGATTCAACCTCACCCAAACCAACACTGGACAACTGCCAAATAGGATCAATGGGTACCTCGATACTGGGTACCTCGATACTGGGTACCTGAAAGCCGCCATCGACTAAACGATAAAAGCATCCCAACAACACCACGCTCATCGACGCCGCTAAACCCGTCAAGAAGGCCACTCGTGCAGGCCAATGGCGGGCCACGGTCTCGATCCCGAGCACCCCGATGGTAAAACCTCGCACACGGTACCCGCTTCCCCAGCCCACCAAGCCGTATGCCAACCCCTGCAAAACCCAGCCCGACAACCAGGCAAGCGTTGCGAAAACTGCTACCTTTGGCAAATCTGCATTGCCGGGTTGGCGCAACACGCTGATCACAACCACCACAAGAATCGCCAGTGCTAAAAACACTGTAGATGACAGGTTCACTCGCACCCAACGCGACCGTATCAACGGAAGCGCAAACCGATCACCCTCCACCCCAACGAACTGATCGCTAAGCGAGCTTTCCGGTGGAGCGTGACCAAGCGGCATGGGGCCAACTAGAAACGAAAACGAGGGGGCAGTAGAACCGATCAACCAGTGGAATCACTACGCAAAACCAGCTCGCTGGGTTCACACCAACCGGTGATCACCCACGACAAAGGCGGCAAACCGACGAATCGATCATTCACTAGCGGAGGAAACACTGTTAAAACGCAGAAAACCCAAGCTCGCCTTGGGTTTTTCATATCCTGCCAAGGAAGCACTTCCCTGACAGCCGCGTGAAACTGCCGGGAAACTTAGCCGGCAATCCGCAATTGAGGCCTCACACCATCCGACAGTATATCGCGTAGACGCTCAAATTCTTCTGCATCGGTGAAGTGAATGGTGATTTTTCCTCGGCCGCGTGCCGAGCTCTTAATTTCCACCTTCGTACCGAAAACCATTCTCATTTCCTGTTGCATCGCCTCGATGTGTGGAGAAACCTGCCGGCGTTTCTGCCGCGTTGCATTCACAACTTTCTTGCCAGTTTCTGCATCCTCCTCAGATTTCAGCAATTCAGAAACGTAGCTTTCGGTCGCCCGCACACTCCAACGTTCATCAATGATCTTTGCCGCAGTTCGAACCTGAATCGGCTCATCACCAATTGGCAGCAAAGCTCTTGCATGGCCAGCACTTAAATCACCAGCGGCAAGCAGATCAAGAATCTGCTGAGGCAACTCAAGCAATCGCATCAAATTTGCTATCGTGCTGCGATCGATACTGAGCCGCCGGGCAAGATCGTCTTGCTTGCATTTATGCTCTTGGATATAGCGACGAAACGACATCGCCTTCTCTATCGGATTGAGATCCTTTCGCTGCAGGTTCTCGATGATCGCCAACTCAGCGACCAAACGATCGTCAGCGACACGCACCTCAGCTCGAATATTCTTCAGGCCGGCGTGGATTGTTGCCCGCAGGCGTCTCTCGCCACTTATTAGTTGATAGCGTCCATCGACAACACGCACCAGGATGGGCTGCAGTTGCTGATGGTTTTTGATACTTTCCGCAAGCGAAGCGATCTCATCATGATTAAATTCACGACGAGGCTGAAACGGATTATTCTCAATCGCGTCGACAGCCAACTCCAGGGTCTCAATCCGGCTGCCTGATTCGCCCTCAATTGGGTTACCTTCATCATCCAACGGCGTTCCAAGCAACGCGGCCAGCCCCTTGCCTAAACGCCGATCTTTTGTAGTTGCAGTACTAGTCACGCTGAAGCACCTCCATGCACAGTTGGGTATATGCGAACGCTCCGCGTGAACGGGGCGCGTATCCAAACACAGGTTGGCCATGACTCGGCGCTTCGCTTAGCGAAACATCACGAGGCACAACGCTATCAAATACGATGTCACCAAAGAAGTCTCTTACTTCCTCGTCAACTTCGCGTGTAAGTTCGAGCGAAGGATCGTACATTGTTAACAAGATCCCCCCAAAGGCCAGTCGACCATCTGTCGCGATGATCACGCGTTTGATCGTTTGAATCAACTGCGTCAGCCCCTCCATCGCGAAATATTCGCACTGGATCGGCATCAGGACCTCCGTACTGGCTGCCAAAGCCGTCTGCGTCAGATCCCCAACGCTGGGCGGGCAGTCAATCAAAATGAATTCGTAGTCTTGCATCGCCTCATCTAGATGACAACGCACGCGACCGGACTCCCGGTCACCCCCTTCTGCCAACTTATCAATGTCGTGAAAGGTACGGCTTCCGGGAACCATCGAGAGCCCATCCCAATCAGTCTCTGAAATGCTAGCGTTTAGTGGTTCGTCATTCACCAACGCATGCCCCTCGGTAGGCTGCAGTCCTAGTGAACTCGTGGCATTGCATTGAGGATCCATGTCCAGAAGCAGCGTACGCTGACCAGACAGGGCGAGGGCAGCAGAGAGATTCACGGCGGTGGTAGTTTTACCCACGCCTCCCTTCTGGTTCACCACGCAAAGGATCCTTCCCACGAGGACTGCTCTCGTATGTGAAAGCGAACAAACACCGACTCACCGCGAGTCGTTCCATAGCGGGAAACTAGGAGATTCCTAGCTGGTGAAACAAGACTGGTTTCACAAGAAACTGACCTTGACACCAAAAATCTCCGTAAAAACGGAGTCCTCCCAGAAAACAAGCCCTGCCCGCACCGACAAAAACGCTTGGGATACCTCGCAAAACACCCCAGCAGGGGTGGTGAACCTTCTAGCGGGAGCCTCCGGCTACCTTCTGCGATGGAAGCGGGCAGTTCCTTGGCGGTTAAATGCGACTGACAACAGAAGCGGCCCGTGAAGCAAGGTACTCAGTGCTGAACCTGCTGCTTGCCCTGGAACGCCGCTCCAGAGAATCCGAGGCAACTAGAATCCATCAATCTATACCTGAGCTCGGCAACCGAGATTCCGCATTCTAAACCTGGCGTCCGGTCCCCAATCCCGACCGCAGGTTCCAATTCGCGTTTCCACAAAGCCGATAAGCCAGTCCGCGATCGGGAGCACACCAAGCAAGCCACACAGCAGTTCAGGCAAGGGGATTAAAGGTCAGTCCGCTGAGCAGCTTGGGATAAAAGTAGGTGCTTTTGGCTGGCATACGCTCTTTCAGCAAGCTGATCGCCTCGACGTGTTCGAGTTTGGCTGGCATGACCAAGGCAGCCAGCGTATACGGCTCGTCACTGTCGCTTTCAGCCTGACTACCCTCCCCTCTCATTCCTTCCAACAGCTCACTTACTTCGTGGACGTAAGTCGGTTTTGGATGGCCCTGGGAACCCAGCAAATCGTCGATCACGAGGCGATGCAACAAACTGACGCCCAAACCACGCCAATCTTCACTCTGTGCTGACGCCAGCTGTTTGATCCGTGCCTGTGCCCCATCGACAGCTTTGCAAAGCACCCATTTTTCGTCGGCGACCGCGTAAAGCCCAATGATACCCTGCTCGTCAGCCGCTTCCATGGTTGCCCAAGCCTGATCGGCAGCATCAAGCCCACCTTCGACGATTTCGCATTCGAATTTGCCAGCAAGCTTCTCGATGATCTCAGTCGAGCTAAAAGCTGGGGTCCCACGCAACAAGCGATGCGTCGGCAGCACAATCATCCCTGGATCACTCATCCCAACGAGCATCGTCATCACAAAATTGGCGGGATGATCCTCAGCGATTCCTCCCGTCTCCTGAATCAGTTGATCGCGATAATTGCAGGCGGTTTCGTAACGATGGTGCCCATCAGCTACGAACATAGGTCGATCTTCCATCAGCTCACTGACACGGGCCGCCACCACCTCATCCGTTACGGGCCAGAGGATGTGCCTCACGCCCAAGCGATCCGTTGATTCGATTGGCGTGACCCCTTCGGTAGCGGCGTCCAATAAGGGGATCAC
>DOPG01000201.1:0-2107 GCA_003513555.1 Rhodopirellula sp.
GCATACATCGACGAAAACGACCCGACTCGCATCTACGTTCTCATTCCAGCTGCTGGGGTTAACGAAGGGAACAATATCTCTGACCCTTCTTTTCGCCGCGGTAGCAATCCAACCACCACGCAATTCGGCGTTGAAGAAACTCTAAAGAAACTTAAATCTAAACTGTCCGGCTTACCCTTCCCTGACACTTTCGATGTCGAAACCCAGTGGAATCACCCAAAGGTATGGACCCTCGACACCGACTTGGAACAGCCACTGAAGAAGCTCACCGTTATCACTCTTAAAGACTATTTCGTAATTGAATGCGAACTATTTTTAAGAAGAAGCGAAGAGAATTTGGGCAACAAACTCTATAAGATGAAAGTTTGTAAAAGAGAACGAGACACGTACATCAATTTGCTGACAAAAAAAGACATGAAACCAAAAGAAAGCAGTGAGAATACGAAAGATCTGCTTAAGGAACTTGAAATGGACATCACGCCCGAAGTGACATTTCAAAAAACTGCCTTGCTGCAGGGCTATGCCCCGCAAAAGCCTAGTCACAGATTCTTAAAAGATGGAACAACCATGGCAAAAATATGGAGCAGTTTCATCGATATTGAGTTGGCCAACATACCAAAGCTTGAATTCACCATCTTCGAAAAAACCTGCAAAAAACATACCGTGAACAACTCTCTCTCTGAGCGGCTTCCCACCACAGGTACAGGTAAAGATCAGAAGTTTACAGAGGACGGTGTGTTATACGACTTCACAAAGAAATGTTTTGAGCACCTAAAGAAAAAGGCCAAACAATATGATGCTGCGAAACTCGCAATAAAGCGGCTTGATTTAGATCTGAAAATCGAAATAGAACAATACAAACCGGTTGGTAAAACAATCACTATCCCTCTCAGTTTCAAACTGAAATTTTAAATAGCAAATACACCCTCCCCTGATCCGCCACATGCCCCACCTACCTGATGAAATCCGTCAGGCTCTAGAAAAGCCTGATGGAATCTCCGAAGAAACGATGCAACCGCTTGCGGAGCGGTTTGATGATGAAGTGCGCGCAGTCAACGAACGGCTTAACGAAGCCGTTGCTTTACTGCGAAAGAACTTACGAAGCGAGGCAATCCAGGCGGCCAACCGACGCCCCAATGCGATGGAAGCAGCGGCAAGCCTTGACTTTCCAGAGCTGCCTGAGTGGGAGGAAATCCTTCAATTCCTGGGCATCGGCGTACCGCAACGTCTCGATCAGGATAAAGTCCAACAACTTAATGAAGCGATTGTTGAAGGACAGCCAATCGAGGAGTTACTGAAGCAGCATCGACGATTGGCGATCGCCAAGGCGCCTCTGAGCTGGCGGCCCAAAGTCTTGCGTCGCATCGCCGAAGTCGACGAAATGAATCCGATCTGGCTCGAGGACATCGAAAGCTATGAAGTTGCGCGTAGTAAAACGCTGGCTGATGAAGTAAACGCAGCGATCAAAAGCAGCGACCATCCCACAATCGAAAGACTTTACGCAGAATTCACCAAAACCAGCTGGGTCACACCTCCACCTCAGAAGTTGGTCGATTCATTAAAGCGAGCCATTTCCCAACGGCAAATCGATGCTCAACTGACGGCGTTGAAACAGACAGCGGAACGCTTGCACGCAGCATTCTCAGAATTCAATGAGTCCGCGGCCCGATCACTGTCAACGCAATGGCAAAATCAATGCCAGAGCTTTGGCAAAACTGTTCCATCCGACCTGCTCGAAGAAGTCGAACCCGCAATCACGTGGCTCGCCGAGTTGGACTCGTACGCAGCAGTCGCACAAGCTCGCGATAAAGCACTCGTGGAACTTGAAAGCACGCTCGATGCACGACGCGACTTGCCCGCCCTGCAAAAAGCGTTTACCAGAGCAAGTGGATTTGACGAACCCGTGCCACAAGCACTGGAACAGAGTTTCCGCACCAGCGTACAAGAAATCCAGCTAGCTGGAAAACGCAAAACACAGTTACGAATTGCGTCGATCGTAGCGGCTACCCTGCTGGTTGCTGGCGCAGTGGCGTTTTGGCAATACCGTCTTTTGCAAGAAAGACGCATCACTCAGGCAGTAACACAGTTTTCTTCTTTGGTTGATGCG
>DOPG01000201.1:2301-5526 GCA_003513555.1 Rhodopirellula sp.
TTCTTCTTTGGTTGATGCCAAGAAGGTGGACGAAGCGAAAGCTTTCTGGGAACGGCTCAAGACACAGGACGTTGCTCTCACTCGTGAAGCGAAATTGATTTCGTTGTATGGCAAGTTGGAAGCACAGCTCAAGCAAGAAGCAGACCGACAGCAGGAGTTTGAATCATACCTCACACAGGCCTCGAATGAAGATGCCGCCCAAATCGATCAAGCCGCCTTGGACGAAGCTGAGAAACTGGCAGTGTCCGAAAACGAGAAGTCTCGCGTGTTTGAGATCAAACAACAAGTCGAAGAATACGCGCGCCAGGTTGCAGACGAGCAAACCGCTGCTGCGTTGGAGGCAATTGCGAAGGTCCGAGTTGAGATTGATACTTTTGAGAAAACTCCCCTTGAGGATTTGGATCTTGGTAGTATCAACACCCTGATTGTGACGCTTGATAACATTCCGCGCCTCTACCCGCGTAGAGTACGAAGCGTCGACGGGCAACTCAAGATCACCAAGTCGCGAGCAACATCGCTCGAAAACTCGATCAAGGATGAACGAGCGCGTAAGGCCAAGATGGAAGCTGCTACACGGCCCCTCTTTTCCGCGAGGACGCTCACTGCATTTGAAAGCGGGCTCAGGACCTACAGTCGGGCCATTGCCGCTACTAAAGCGGGTAGTGAATACGAACAATCGTTAAAGGAAAGCGGGCTTTGGCAAAAAGGTATGCAGTCGAATGAACTTCCGCAGGCTTTTCGGCGATCCCTGATCTCCGGTTTAACAAGACCAGAAATCGAGGCCCTGCAAGAGTTGCAGCAGACGGTTGAATCCCAAACTGCGATGAATCCACTGCTCGAAGAGTACAAATCAGTAACCAGTAGTGTATTGAGTGAGAATGGCGATCCCCTTTCTGAGATCGAAGGCCTCAAAACCGAGATATCACGCCTTCCGATTGAACAACTGGTTTCAATTGAGGTGAAATCAACGTCCGAAGATAACGAGATAGTGCGGTTCTTTGTCTATAATCGCGACTACCAAAGAATAGCAAAGCAGCTAGAAAAGGAAGCTCAAATCGGAATACGCCACCTAGCAGGTGGTGATGGCAGCGTCCGCACCACCACAATTAGCGGTCCAGCCTCACGAGTACACGTTGAACCAGGGCGCACGATCACTTGGTTGCTGGACACATTGGAGGCAAAAAAGAAGGATTTTGAAAAAAACTGGCATGAGATGCTCAAGCTGTGTTACGAAATTTCTCAACGCACCGATCTTGATTCCCTGATCAAAGAGGAGCTTATCTATCGTGTGCTGCAAACTTGTGCTCGGGGAAGCAGCAAACTGAACGAAGAACTCGAGGATCCAATCAGCGTCTTAAGGTCTCGGGAGGGGATCAGGCAGTCGTGGGGCGCCCCCAGCGCCCCGAATGACAAATTAAACCAAAGCCTCCAACAGGATGTTATTTTACCGCTCGGATCGACGTACCAGAAGTTAAACAACGAGGCTCCTGATCTGAAACAGGCGACAAAGCTTGAATATCGCTGGATTGGATTTCTGAACCGCGATTTGCAGGGTGAAATACTGGGTCGCGTAGTACAAGAACCAACGCAATCAGGACCGGTTTTCATCATGCGAGCCGCTACAGACAACCCAACCAAAGCCGACATAATCACGGTTGGCAAATGGGAATCTGGAACACTCACACTCGATGAAAACTCGAGTGAATTAAACGCGGGTCGTCCACTCTTCTTCCTAAGCCAGACGGATTAGCCAAATTCGTGCTGATCTTTCACTTCTTCATGTCCAACAATAAGCCAACTTAATGTCTGATGAGAAATATTACGTCCGCTTCCGTGGCCGGACCCTTGGACCGTTTGACGAAGCAAAGGTCCGTGGCCTGATCAAACGCGGACAGGTGACACGAATGCATGAACTGTCCCCAGACGGAGTATCGTGGCAAAAGGCTGATGCTTTTCCTGAGCTTTTCCCGGCTGTGAATCAGCCGGCACAGGGTTTCGAGCAAGTCAGTCAATCTGACGCAGCCATGCAACCTGACGAACCACCAACCGATGTGGCCGAATGGTATGCACACTTGAATAATGAAAACAAAGGTCCAGTAACGAAGGATCAGATCGCACAATGGATATCCGCCGGCGCGATAACCCAAGAGACCCTTGTGTGGAAAGAAGGGACAGAGGAATGGGAAGCGGCAAACATAGCAGTACCTGAACTTTTTTCAAATGCTCCATTATCAGGCCCCAATTTCGCTGCTGCACAGCAACTAGAGCCCACTGCGGCAAGCTCAAAACCCTGTCCTTTCTGCACGCAGATGATCAGCAGTCAAGCAATCAAGTGCCCACACTGTCAATCAATGCTGAATAATTTCTGCAGCAATTGCGGAAGCCAGGTGTCGGCCAATCAGGCAGTTTGCCTGAACTGTGGTACTGCGATACAGCAAAACGCCACGGAGACGGTTGTGGTTGCTCAACCTACGGTCGTCCAGCCGAATGTCGTCGTGACCTCCAACTCGCAGGTGCAGGGCAACTATAACAAGACAACAGCTGCCATACTCGCATTTTTCATTGGCGGCTTGGGGGCTCACAAGTTTTATCACGGCAGTATTGGATGGGGCATTATCTATCTTGTTTTCTGCCCAACCTTCATACCTGCGTTGGTGTCCTTCATAGAGGGAATCCTTTATTTGACAATACCACAAGGCGACTACGACGCGAGGTATAACCTCTGCCCACCCGAACCCTTCAAGTGGTAAGTCAGCCGAGAAATCCACCCTGAATCTGATGGGCTCATTTTCACGCTCAACACCAGATACTTATCCCATTCCCCTTTCATTAGCCAGCCATGCCTCAGACTCAACTTTCTGCGTTTCGAACCGACCTTGAATCAAGGGTAGGCATCAGTGCGGGTACAGGTACAGCGGTTAAGTCATGGTTTGCGGGAATCGTGGCAGCAATTTTAACTGTACTTTTTTTTACGACGATTTTTTTTCTGCCAGAAATTTCATTTCGTGCGACGATGCTTGATCGGGGTCCTACCCAATTTGTTGCTGTTTTTCTGGGGGTTTGGTGTGCAACGATACTGCTCATCAAACGGTCCAAGCTGAAACTGCAACGTTCCGCTCTTGAATATTCCGCTGTGCCTGAGAACAGTGACTTCGTCCTTTCCTCCCAGACTGCAGATGAGCTGATTAGCAATATCTACAAAGTTGCGGAAGATTCTGCACGTTT
>DOPG01000489.1:0-814 GCA_003513555.1 Rhodopirellula sp.
CCTCAAAAATACTTATGCAGCTTTTTGTCGCGAAGTTGACGCAGGCAATTTGCGTTCAGCCTGATGTCAGGAGTTCAAACGGGTATTTTTCAAGAATTCAACAAGAAATCGCACAACGAACGATTCAACGGCAACACCATGACCAAAACAGCATTTATCACCGGCATCACAGGGCAAGACGGTAGTTATCTTGCAGAACTGTTACTGGAAAAGAACTACAAAGTCCACGGTCTCGTTCGGCGCAGCAGTACCTTTTCCACAGAGCGCATCGACCATATCTACAGCGACGTCCACGATGCCGGCCAACTACGCTTGCATTACGGTGATCTGACTGATGGGCAAGCTCTGTCAAATCTGGTTCTCGATGTTGAGCCCGATGAGATCTACAATCTTGGCGCACAAAGCCACGTTCGCGTCTCTTATGACCAACCGGTCTACACGTTGGAAACAGTTGGCGTCGGCGCCCTAAACGTGCTGGAAGCCGCTCGACTACTGAACCGCCGCAAGCACGTGCGTGTCTATCAAGCCAGCAGCAGTGAAATGTTTGGTGAGGTACTTGAAACACCTCAAAAAGAAACAACCCCGTTCAACCCCCAATCGCCTTACGCTTGCGGAAAGGTCTATGCTTTTCACCAGACCGTCAACTACCGTCGCGGCTACGACATGTACGCTAGCAATGGAATTCTATTCAATCACGAGTCCGAGCGACGTGGTGAAACGTTTGTGACTCGCAAAATCACCCGAGCAGCGGGTCGGATTAAAGCCGGACTCCAGAAGAAACTCTACCTCGGCAACTTAGATGCAAAACGAGACT
>DOPG01000489.1:905-7248 GCA_003513555.1 Rhodopirellula sp.
GGAATTTTATTTAATCATGAGTCACCAAGACGTGGTGAAACATTTGTGACTCGAAAAATCACTCGTGCTGCTACACGAATTAAAATGGGGCTTCAAGATAAATTGTATCTTGGTAATTTAGATGCAAAACGAGACTGGGGCTACGCCAAAGATTACGTTGAGGGAATGTGGCGGATCCTGCAGCATGATGTCGCTGATGATTTTGTTCTCGCCACTGGCCGCACCGAATCCGTGCGTGATTTTTGTCGCCTCGTCTTTGAGCAACTTGATCTCAACTATGAAGATTACGTCGAGATCGACCCTCGCTATTTCCGGCCCGCCGAGGTTGACCTGCTGCTGGGAGATGCGTCCAAGGCGAAGGAGAAATTGGGTTGGACTGCAACCACCGATCTCGAGCAACTAGCCCGCATCATGACGCAACACGACTACGACCTCGCTCAGCGTGAGGCACATGCCAAGAACTTCGTGCCTAGCTGATCCTCTTCAAGCAAGCCTTCGCCACGATGCAACGCACGCAACCGAGCATGCGTTTAGCATGCCAGCCAAATGCACGGCTTGCGAGAGCGTCTCATCCCAGTCGGCCTGCTCCTGACTGTCGACGGCTTAAGGCAATTGGCGACAGTCCAACTTTTGGCAGATTATTGCATTTCGTGCCAGAAATACTGACTAGCAGTTCCTGAACTTCGACCCGATACGAACATTAGTGCTCTCCGCCCTCGACGAAGCAGGCGACACAAGTCAAAATGCACAACCTATCTCAAATACTTGACCTCCCTAGAAGAACAATCCGGACCAAACATGGGAAAGAAGAAAGCTGCGACATTCGAGCACGTTGAACCCATCGGAGATCGAGTGCTCGTGCGGAAGGACGAACCGAAACGCGAAACACGCGGCGGAATCGCGCTTCCAGATGCTGCTGAAATTCCCACCATCACAGGAAGAATCGTTACCATCAGTGCCGTTGTGGAAAATGATGAAGAACTGCCTTTAAGACAGTACGACAAGATTCTGTTCCACCCCAAAAATGCGATTCCGGTGGACCTTGAACACGACAACCAGCTTTTCGTAGTCCCCGTGGACGACATTGTCGCTGTGTTCCGCCGCAACGAGAAAGAATAAAACCGCTGGCACGCGTCCTGAAAAGCTCAGCACAAGCGGCCACAGCAAAGGTACTCAAGCAGCCATGTGGTTATCACAATAAGTGGACCGGCGCGTCGCTATCTGCGACGCGGTAATAAACGCGGCTCTCCTTCCAGCAAGCCATGCTGACAACGAAACTCGCCTTTCCGCAGACTTGGCGTCTTTGCCAGCGTCTCCAGAAACTCCAGACAGCATTTGCAGAACAAATTGAGAACATCAGTGAAGCGACGCAAGGGCTGCACCTGAACCTTCCGCTGTGGCTCGGAGCACGTCATGGCGTCTGACAGCCAAGCGGCTGGCTGTATTGACCCGGAAGGCTGGCCACGCTTTTCCATCCTTGACAACGGGCAAGCGTTACAACAGAAAACACTGCGACAGCCGATCGCTGATCAGCCAGCTCAAAGCATCAACCTTTGAGCTTGTAACACATCAACTTGTCCTGCTCTCGCAAGTAGAGACGACCATTGGCAATCGTGGGATGCGCCCACGTTTTTCCTTTTTGGTAGGCAGGCTTGAAGGTACCGATTTCACGGTATTCTTCGGGAGTAGCTTCTAACAAAATAACAATACCATCTTGGCGTCGCATGATGATGCGGCCATCTGCATAGATGAGGCTGGTTTCTCCGCTGCCAGCAGCCCGCTCAGGTCCCCATGCAATTTCACCGGTCTTCATGTTCACACAAATTGGTAGTCCATTCCCATTCCCGTGGCCTGCATAGATGTAACCATCTACCAAGGTCATACCACCATGTTTATTTTGGAATTCCTTGCCATCGAGCCAATAGACTTCCTCAGCGGAAACACCATCACCTGCAGCTACCAACTTCAAGTACGCGGATCCAGTTCCGTACCCCGTACTGGTAAAGACGTGGTCGCCATCAACGATTGCGGTAGGAATATTCGCGGTTCCATTGGCAACACGCTCATACCGCCAAAGCAACTTTCCGTCGCTTGCCCTGACACCAATCAGACCACGTCCGACCAACTGGATATACTGCTTCACACCGGCGCCATTGCTAACCACCACCGAGGCGTATCCAGCACCATCCCGAAGTCCTTTTCCGTTCACCCCCTCCTCATCTCCATAGTCAGGTAATTCGGCTGCCCATACATCTGCCCCGGAGGTCTTATTGAGTGCGACAACCATGCCCTTTTCTCCACCTGGAGTACAGATCACCCAGTCACCATCAACGAGTGGCGATTCACTAAATCCCCATCCGCTCATCATTTTCCCACCCCAGTCGGAGAAGTCTCTCGACCAAAGCAAATCTCCGCTTTCACGGTTCAGGCAAACAATTTTTCCATCACTCGACACCATATACAAACGGTTGCCATCGATCGTCGGCGTGGTACGACTCCCTTCAAACCCGTGTTTCGGTGCGCCCTCCGTGATCGCGGTCTTCCACACGACCTTTCCTGTTTGGGTGTCGATCGCCAAGGCAGACTGGCTATCAGCAAAGTTACCTGAAGTGTAAGCGTGATCACCTGCAACAGTCACACTTGCATACCCCGACCCCAAGCCTTCTGCCATCCAGGCTAGCGGGGGGCCATCTTCGCCCCACTGCGTGTAGAGCCCGGTTTCGGCAGACAAGTTAGCTCGCCCAGCGCCGCGCCACTGCAGCCAGTCTTCCGCATTCAAAATGCTGGCAGAAGGAAACAAAACAACCAAAGCCGGAACAAGCAATTTGCGCATCAGCACACTCCAAGTGCAACAGGTAGGAAAAAAGCGAATTCAATTCACTGGGGGGAAGCGTGAAAATAACGCATTCTACAAGATGGTGCAGCAACTTTTTTGCCAACCGCGGAGAAACAACCAAACATTCACTAGAATGCTTGCTTGGCTTCACTCGTCATCCTTTAACAATCGCTCACGTATTTCTGGAAGCTTCGACTTCATGTACCGATGTGTGCGCAAGGCATCCATTCCTGCCAAAGCCACCACCACCAGCAGCGCCACCATTACGACGCTCCACATGGCAACCCAAACTGGCCCTAGCCCATAGAACGCTGCAATAATCGCAGCAGCACCACACCCGCCTAAAATCACGTGGATACGGCGACGTGCTCGCGTTCGACGCTGGTGATACGTCTTATCCAGGTCTGTCGTGAAATTATCGCTGGGCCAACCTTGCTTATCCTGAAAATGCAGCCAACACGCAAATGCGATCAGCGTCATGCCAAGAACCAAACTACCTGCAAACATTTTTTCGTCCTACGAGCATGGCACTACTGTTGTTGCAACCATTGGTGCACCACCCAGACAACCGCAGCAAGTGAATCACCACTGCAATTAGCTGGGATATCCTGCTCGGTATGCCAATACTGGGGTGCACCAAATCCGGGTCGAGGATAATCAAAATCGATCAGATCGACCGTGGGGATACGCGCGATCTTATTCAGTGGGATATGGTCGTCATCAATATTGTGCCGCGGGCGCGAAACAAAAGCACTCACACCAAGCTTCTCCGCCGTATTCCAAATACCACGGGCAACATTCCGTGCATACTTGAGGCTGTTTCGCTCGTAGTAAATCTTCAGCTCACGATCACCGACCATATCCAACAGAACACCCGCCTGATAGGGAATCTCCGGTGGCTGCGTCTTGTACTTTTCTGCGAAAAACGTTGAGCCAAGAAAATAGTCGTCACGCCCTTGTTCAAAGACAAATTCTTCGCCGTCAAACAACACAATGTCGACGCCAACATCCACGGGTAACACAGTGAGTTGGTGAGCGAGCTCCATCAACGCCGCAACACCACTCGCCCCGTCATTGGCTCCGACAAACACACCTTGTGGATTGTCAGGATCCCTATCAGGAAATGGGCGAGTATCGTAGTGAGCACAAAAAAGAAATCGCTTGGGACGACGGGGATACCAAGATGCGATTAGATTCGACATCCCCACCGGGGCTCCGGTCTCAGGGTGCCTGATCTCAAAACTCTGCATCTTCACAGCAGCACCTTGTGTCTCAAAAAACTTCTTCAGCGACTGCTGCTGTTTGTTCATTTGCGATGAACCCGACGGACGCGGCCCCAGATCGCAAAGAGCCGTTAGATAAGCGAACGCACGGCCAGGCTTGTATTCTGCTGGGATAGCCCCCAGAGTTGGTTCCGATACATCGGGTCCACGATCCATCTCCCTTACCACCCAAAACAAGAGAACGATCAGACCAATCCCACCGCCCAGCAGCGTGCCCCAGAACCCACCACGGCGTGGCATCGAATGGAAATCCTTTCCTGCTTTTGCGGCGTCAGCATTGTGACCACCATCGACTTTCCTAGCCGCGTTCGTATTTTGGCTACCGTTGGCCCCAACTGGTTGCCTTCGTCGGCGTTTGTCCGAACCCGAATTTCGCACCATCGCAACGGGCTTGCTCGACGCCACAGCGTTGGCCTCATCGTGCGATCGGGATTCATGCGTCTGCATCATGCTGGGCACTCACTTGAATTATCAGATGTCACCGTGGGTGTCACGCTCGTCAAAGCCGGCAATGTCGCGATGGGAAACAAAATTTTTCCACAATCAGCAGCACTTAGCCACCCATCACAAAGCCTTACTCGTTTGCGTGTCACTGTATTGTCTCTTATTTGTGGGCGTTGAATAGCTCCCTGATAATGCGAAGAATTCCAAATGAGGGCTTTTGCCCGCCACGCGGAAGCCTGTTTAGAGCCGTATAATGAAACACAGTAAAACAAGACAATGTTGTGCACCGTGGGAGCTAACAGTGCCGAACAGCTCGAGCTCATTACCAAAACCAATCACTGTTTGCCGATTTCTGTGCTGTTTTGCTGCGATTATCGGCGGCTTCACGGAAAGCCTGCACGCTCAAGATGCGGCCGAAAGCGAGCCGAAAACCGGGTATGAAACCAACGTTCCCAACCCGCTGGACGCAGCATCGGCAACTCAACTGATAAAGAACCTGACCGAATTGGCCAGTTCGGTCCCAGATGATCGACGCACCACCGTGCTACTAAAATTCATGGTCGATTCAAGTGCCCCTGATAAAACAAGCTTTGAAGACGCACTGAAAGTGGCTCGGGGAATCACCTCACCCGACCTGCGTCGACTGAAAATGGTGGCGTTCCTAGATGGCGAAATCACTGGGCACTCAGTGCTACCGATCATTGCCTCGGAAGCTTTGGTTACCACCCCTGAAGCAGTGATCGGTAACGCTGTAGCCAACGAGACACAGGCGGACCCAACCATCCTCTTAACTTACGAGTCAATCGCCGAAAGACGAGGACTATTCCCCACGCCGATTGTCGCTGCCCTAGCCGATCCGGGACTCGAATTGGCCGAGATCACTCGAGTGGGTGGCGAACAGGAGTACGCAACCACCAAAACTCTGAACGAACTTCGTAAGCAAGGGAAAATTCTGAAGGAGAATATCCTCAGCCCGGATGGTATCCCGCTGATACTCGATGCACAACGGTTACGATCTGCACGTATTTCTGCGGGAATCGTCGATACTGTTGAACAGAGACTCGAGTTACTTGACCTCGCACAAGTGGAACCATTGCAACGAGCAGGACTGTTGGGAGAAGCACAGGGAGCCATGCTTGAGATCACAGGGTCGATCACCGGAGGAAGGGTGAAACGCTGGCAAAGCAACCTCAGCGCGACCCTGAAATCCGGTGAGACCAATACCTGGCTGATCTCAATGGACTCGACGGGCGGAGACCTCAATGGAAGCATGATTCTGGCGGGATGGTTCTCCAAACCTGAACCGCCCCTTCGAACTGTCGCAGCGAATATAAGTGGGGAGGCCAGAGGTGACGCAGCCTTAGTAGCCTTGGCATGCAAACCGTTGCTGATGGGTCCCGACAGTACTATCGGTGGCCCCGGTTCCTATGCAATTAGTACCGAAGTTCTGGAGCCTTATGAAGAGGTGATCGAACAGATCGCAATTTCGACCAACCGACCGGCTGCATTAATCCGGGGACTGTTGGACCCCACTGCGGTGGTTTACCGCTACACAAACCGCAGGACGGGGCGCATCCGTTATGCAACAGAGGAAGACTTGGTCCTCAACGTTGATGATCCGGATATCGAGAAGGCGAAGTGGAATCGAGGCGAACAAATTGAACTCACCCAAGGTTTAAACGCTGCCACTGCGATCTCTCTTGGACTTGCCGATGGAGAAGCAGAATCCGTTGCGGATGCTGCGAAGAGCTTGGGCCTAACGGAAACGCCTCCGCTCGTA
>DOPG01000105.1:0-11166 GCA_003513555.1 Rhodopirellula sp.
AAACATGATGCCTCCAAAGACGAGCCCTGCGATACCGCTAAACCACATGATTGCTTCCTGCTCGGGTCCGATATCGCCGGGAGCCGCACCGGCCAACAAAGCGCCGCCCATGACCAATCTGGACAACACATCGAGCACCACGAGTACCAACGAGATCGAGATGACGATGAGCATGGTTATCGCCACAGGTTTAACCTTGGCGACCGCAGCAGCAGATGCAACATGCGGAGTGCCCGAGGGTCCCATGCTGGTAGCACTTTGATAAGGATTTGGCTTGTGCACTGGTTGATCCTGCTTGCCAAACGGCTGCATATCAGAGTCGGTTAAGTCATCAAACAGAGCCGGATCAATGCCTCCATTTGCAGGAGTTATCGGGCTGGGAGCCGACTGATTTGGGGGCGCCGTTCCAGCGGCACCTCCACCAGCATTTGCAGGTGCGGCTGGAGCACGTAGTTGCTTCCCGCAAGGACACTTCACTACTTTGCCAGCAGCTGTTGGTGGAATATTCAGAACAGCTTGACAAGCAGGGCATTTAATCTTCATACAGGCTCCGTACCAAAGAGTCACGCTCGTGCATGATGGAAAAACTGGTAATAAAATATTGTTTCGTTCAAAGTCTTCGCCAGGGTGCATTCCGCAAGCACAACTGATTGCTAAGGTTACTCGAACAGAAAACCGGCGTGCTGACGAGATGCTTATCACAACAAAAGTGTGAGATGTAAAAAAAGAGGAAGGGTACTCCTAAGAGCCCTGAGATTTTTCATCGTGGATAAAATCATCAGGCCGCAGATCAAAACTTACTACACCGCCAGAGTGTCGGTTCTGAAAACTCAGAAATCGCTTAAGGCTAAAGAAACTCGCTCAGGATAACCAAGATCAGGTAAGCGACAAACAGCGTCAACGAGATTGCCCCTGTTGTCACGCCTGCGATGGCCATTCCTTTACCGGTGGCTTCACCTCGATTTGCTTGTTTGATCGCGATGACACCGCAAATCACGGCGGGAATGCCAATCAAAAAACCACCACAACAAATCAGCGTCAAAGAACAGATACCAAGCACCAAAGATGCAATGGCAAGTCCCTGGCTCCCCCCCGTTTGCATCGGAACAGGCTGGCCAGTGCCATCGTGAGGACTATTTGACGCCGCATAAGGATTCACCTCACTTGAGGTCGTCGTAAATGGGTTTTGCTCTGGAGTTCCACCCCCAGCACTCGAGTCAGCATTTGAAACAGCACGCGAGCCAAGATTCGCGCCAGCGTTAGAACTAACGTTAGAACTGTTACTTTGCGGCGATTCTGGTGATCGATCAACAGCACGCTCCTCGCCGTCGAGTGCTTCTGAACGCGAGCTTGTTGCAGAATCCGGCGTTGGGTTTTTCCAGGCAACAGTGGGCACCCTCAATTTTTTTCCACATTCGCAATCGACCACCTGCCCCGACATCGATGACTCGACTTGCAACACGGCGCTACACGCAGGACATTTGATTTTCACGTTGATTTCTTTCGTTGTACTACCGAAATGTGCAATGCGGCACTCGCACTAGCGACTGTTTTCACAACACCTTAATCGCACAACCCATGACTGAAACAACGTGTCTTGTCGTGCTTACTTTCTCACGCTGCAACTCAACCTCAGCCAGACCAACGGGTTGGGCAAACTGGACGCGAGATCGCCGATGTGTACGTCAACACCCTCCCTCACACGAATAACACACCGCAAACGATCGTTGACTGCCAATCCAGGTTGCAGATATTTACCGGAACGCCTAGAGAGCACAGTGTAGCCGAATTCGTGATTTTGATACGCCCCCAATGAGTCCAAGTCTGTGAAGCTTCATCCGCAGCTGATCATGAGCTTTTGTAGCGAGACGGAGCTCTGGAAACTGCCTCGCAGTAATCGCCTCCACCACAGCAAGCTGGCAAAAACGAGCCACGATCCGCAAAATGTCCTATTCTATTGCCGAAACCAGAACTGTGTTGAACTAAAATACCAACCTATTATCCAGAGCCCGCCAGAAACTCACTCGGAAGCCAACCAGCCATGCCCTCGAATTTCCGTCTACAACACTGCCATCACGCCGTACGTTTTCTTCACTTAGCTCTTGTCTGCCTACCTGTATTCGTCCTGCTGTATGCATTCAGCATTGTGAATCCAGCGTTCGCCAAACCCAATGAAAGAGATTTGCCAGAACCATCTCAAGGCAAAAGCGTTTTCGAGGCTTTAAGTGCAGGAGATACACTTGATGGCTGGAAGCACAATGGTAATTGGCAAATCAAGGCAGGTATCATCTCCCGACAAGGGAAGGGCGGCAGCCTTGTCTACATGGGTAAAAAAGTCCCCGATGATTTCGAGCTCAAGTTTGAATGGAAGGTTGGCAAGGGTAGCAATAGCGGCGTGTATTACCGTCCGACACAATACGAGTACCAGATTCTGGACAACGACGTACATGTCGACGGAAAAAACCCTCGCACCAGCGCGGCATCACTCTACTTTTGCGTGCCCCCCTCAAGAGACAACACCAACCCAGTTGGGCAGTGGAACACAGGCCGCATTGTTTGCAAAGGAACCATCATTCAACATTGGCTCAATGGTGAGAAAGTCATCCACCTTGACTACCAAGCCCGCAAATGGGCATCCGAAGTGGAGCTACTCAAACAACGCGGAGGCAACTTGGACGCCCGTGGCGCACACCTCAGTTTGCAAGACCACGGTGACCCTGTTTGGTATCGCAATATCCAACTGAGAGAACTTCACGCCGAAGACACAATCGACATGAAAGAAATAGAACCAGCGAAAATCAAACCTGAAGTGTTAGCAGCAGAAAAAAAGAAACTCGCCGGGATCATTCAACGTCGATCCCAAGCAAAGCAACGCCAGCAGCAAAAGAAAAAGTAACGCTGCCATCGAGATTGACAGGTAGCTTGTTTTTCCTACTTTGGAAATGCTTTCAGTTCAACTGGCCGATAAAGCGCCAAGCAGCCTCGAACTTCGTTGATCATTTGACGTTCTGAGTCAGCTACCTCACCGACCGAGTGGGTCGACCGATATTGTTCGGTCTGTTTGCTACCCGTAATTGTCAGAGTCAGCTCCAGCGGCAATTCGCCATTAGCAGCAATCTTCTGATGCAAACTCATCCGTCCAAACGGTGGCGGTCCGAGCCGCCGAACGAGATTCAATCGGGAAGCAAGGTCAACAAAAATCGCATACTCTGCAGCTATCTTCGGACTTGCAGGTCGCTGGGTGGTGGTACGATATTCCAGATTGGCAAATTGAATCGCGTACGCGGCACCCTGATCAATCTTTTTTACCTCGGCTTCGATCCCGAGTTTCTTCTTCTGCTCGTCATTAACAACGGCGGCTCTCGCTTGAGCCGTGATCTTGATCAGATCTTCTGTGCTAACTGAGGTCTGCACCTGGGTTTCGCGATCCAACAGCGTGACTCGCTTCTGGGCCGGATCAAAGATCGTAACGAAGCGACGGTCGATTAACGGGACATCATAGACCAAGCCCTGGTCAAACAGAATTTGATGCTCCGAAACCGGGTCGCTCTCCTCACCCACAAAGATTTTCGTCGTCACGCAAAAGATTTGGTCATTGGCGGTCGCCAATGAGTTTTCCAATACCAGCATGAATAAGGCCGTAATGAGCAATGAGGCACATGATTGATTCACGATGATCAAATTCCTGGGCAGGACATTTTTCCCCACACGCTGGGGACAGGCTTGGCCTGATCGCAACCGACAATTGCTGGCATTTCCGGAAAAAGGCCAGCGTACGATCTGGACTCGCAAGCGGTATGGAGCGTTGAAAATAGGCAGGCAAGCCGTCCAGACCAATGCGGCAAAGCCTCTTTGAATGACGACCATGATGGAGCTTCGATGCAGCGAACTCTTGTGCTAATCCCCCACGAAATTGCCGGCATCCCCGTGTTTGGGATGGGTTGGCTGCTGTTCGCGATCCTCATTGCTTTGGCTCTTCGCCTCTTGATTGCCAAGTTGCAGGGAGCTGCAGTTTTCGAGACTTTGTCGCGTGAGTGGCCGGTTTGGGCGTTGATGTCGGGAATCGTCTGGTTCGTACTGCCGCGGGTAGAGTTAACCAATGTAGATCAGGAACCGATTGGCATGGCAATACGCGGCTACGGCGTCATGCTGCTGCTGGCGGTAGGTTCCGCCGTTGGACTAGCAGCGTATCGCGCCAGACGGCAAGGGTTTGATCCCGAGGTGATCTACTCCGTGGCACCGTGGGTATTTGCAGGCGGCATCCTCGGTGCTCGCACTTTCTATGTGATTCAGTACCGTGACAGCTTTATTGCAGATACATGGTCACAGACCGCTTTGAACATGTTGAAATTCACCGAGGGCGGCTTAGTCGTTTATGGGTCATTCATTGGCGGCATCCTCGCAGGCTCAATTTATCTTTATCGAAAGAAGCTGCCGTGGCTGAAATTTGGTGACGTGATTGTTCCATGCATGTTTTTAGGCGTCTTCATTGGTAGGCTCGGTTGCGTCATGAACGGCTGCTGTTATGGAGGCCGTTGCGAGGACAACCAGTTCGCGTTGAAATTCCCACCCAACAGCCCAGTCTATGAAGACCAGTGGCGTAGCGGCGAGTTGCTAGGTTTTCGTTTTGACCCAGAAACACGCCTGATCACAAGCATCAGCCCTGACGGACTCGCGGAACGCGCTGGCATAAACGCGGGCCAAAAGGTCGATACGCTGGATCGTGATTACACACCGCTCGCAACCGCATCACGAGATATTCCTGCCGAGGACGCCAGGACGGGCGTGGTGGCCACCATAGACGGACGCAGGTATCGCTGGTCCCCCCGGGAATTGCCAAAGACTGCCTTGCCAGTATTTGCGGCACAGATTCTCAGCAGTGTCAGTTCGTTGCTGCTGTGCCTTGGGCTCTGCATGATTCCTGTGCAGCGTTTTCGCGAGGGCACAGTAATGATGCTGGGGTTCGCAAGCTATGCTGTCCTGCGTTTCGTATTGGAATTGGTCCGCGTCGATGAATCTGGCCAATTCGGGACAGATTTCTCCATCTCGCAGTGGGTTAGCATCTGCGTACTCGCTGGTTCGCTCATTGGACTCGGTTTTCTTTACAGCCGTAAACAAGCCACTGCAGCGGTCTCGAGCCCTGAGCTTGGTGGCTGACCATGATTGTCGCAACGGGCTTTCGTAAATAACACATCGATCGCATCACGCCGTTCACCTTTATCACCGCCACGACTACAGACCGTCTCGTCACATTTTAGTCATCACCTTCAAACATTTTCATCGACTACCGTGTGGTCCGCCCGAGAACAAGTCGGTAAAACTAAGGACATGACTTCGCAGCCCGGACTTGACTAACGGGAAGATGCTCTTGCGAGTACCTTGATGGACTCCCATACCTGCAGTCCGCTACCTGAACCTGGTCACACAAAATCACCGCAGCCATGCCTAATCTATCTTTAAGGCAACGCAATCTGCAGCCAGAAGTGATGGATGATCCCCACTTACCGAGGGATGCCCATGAACAGGCACTGCGTGGCCTTGCACGACTGAACCGTTGCAGCGGCGTTGCGTCGGCAATGTATCGACGTCTGAAGCGTCTCGCGATGAACCATGAAACTCGTTCACTTCGCCTGCTGGATGTCGCAAGTGGCTCGGGAGACGTGCCACTACGCTGGGCCAAGTGGGCCAAGCAGGAAGGGTGGGACCTACAATTGACCTTACTGGATGTGCGGTCGGTGGCCGTTGAAGAGCAGCAACGCCGTGCCCAAGCAGCTGGCTTAAACGTGCTTTCCATGCAACATGACTGCCTGCAGACTCCTTTGCCATCAGGCTTTGATGTGGTGACCTGCTCGTTATTCATGCACCACCTCGAGAACCACCAAGCCGGACAATTACTGCACGCGATGAAAACTGCCAGTAACGGCACCGTGATTGTTTGCGATCTGGAACGCACCTACCTGAATCTGGCTTTGGTATCAGTGGCAAGCAGATTGCTGTCACGGTCAGAGGTCGTCCACTGTGACGCCACACTCAGCGTACAAGGTGCATTTACAATTCCTGAATTTCAAAAGATCTCGCAGCAAGCACTGGGACATCCCACAAAAATTCAGCGGCTATTTCCTTGCCGGTTCCTTGCCACCATCGACGAGGTTGCGTCGAAACAACCGATGCCATGCTTTGCATGAACTAAGACACTCAAACGCGGCAACTTCAGCATGAATTTACCCACTGTGCTCGTTATTGGAGGTGGAGTTGCTGGCAGCGCATGCGCGATCCAATTACGTGCTCACAAGGTAAACGTTACGTTGGTCGAGAAGGCTGAGTTCCCGCGAACGAAGGTTTGCGGTTGCTGCATCGGTGGTGTCGGAATCGAGACACTCAGGGGACTAGGGCACTTGAGCTCATCAGCCGCGTCCTTGGACGGGAGTGCGGTCTTTCAAACAATCATGACAGCTGCCGAACCAGTGAAGCAGTGGCGAGCATCCTTGGGCGGACACCTCATTCAGGTTGACCTGCCGTCAGGCATTGCACTGTCGCGTGAAAGACTCGATTCAACCTTGATCGAAGCAGCACAAGATGCGGGTTGCAAGGTCCGGATGTCATGCGAGGCCCGCATCAACGAACTGGCCGAGCAGAACGTTCAAGTCAGCCTGCAACACAAGTCGGGTACCGAGCAACAGGAATTCGATCTGGTGGTGCTGGCAACAGGACTAAACTCTCCCGGAATCACAGCGCTTCTACCTTGGAAAGAAGCACCTCACGGTCCCTTTGGTATCTCGTGGACCGCCCCGTGCGATCAAATCGCTCCTCAAGTGATCCATATGGCCTGCGATCACGACGGCTATGTCGGCTTGGTTCGGCTGGAAAGTGGTCTCGTGGATATCGCGTCTGCTCTTCGCTCGGGATCTGCTGCAGCTCAACAAGGCTCACCCGTTGAGCGGGTACAACAAATTCTTGAACGGAGCAGTTTCCCCAAGTTTGACTGGGGAACACCGTCCAAGATCATGACCACTGCTCCCTTGCGGCGCACTCGCCTTGCCGGCAAGGGGCGGCTGCTAGCCATTGGTGATGCTTCGGGTTACGTCGAACCGTTCACAGGCGAAGGGATGACTTGGGGGCTGCAAAGCGGCATCGCGGCTGCGAATCGAATCGGCTTAGCCAGTGTTCAGCACAACCAAGCCGTACTGGCAACGATCGGAACTCAGTGGGATCTTGATCAACAAAAGTTATTACGAAGCAAGAAGCGAACTTGCCGCATCGTCACCAATGCCCTGCGCTCGAAATGGGCAAGAAAGACAATCGGTAGCACGCTGGCGACTTTTCCCCAACTGGCCTGGCCAGTTGTCAAACGTCTGAGCTAAACAAACGAGCCGTGATTTGAAAGCATTTGCAAATGCGACTGCGGTGCGCCTCCATCAAGACGCAAGGCATTGCACTTCCGAAATCCGGCTGTTTTTTGGTAACCAGCACGCATCATGGATATCCTACCAATGCGATCCAACGAGGCGGCCCCCGCCCCCTCATTACCTGCTTCCACTGACAAGCCAAGCTTTGCCGGGTTGGACGCGCTGCGTTGTTTTGCTGCTTTCGGTGTCGTCTTGCTACACAGCTGCGTACCTTACCTGCGTTATCCGATGCCAGGCCTTACTTGGTCAGTCATGGACACCCCGAACACGAGCATCGACATTCTATTCTGGTCGATCGAGCTGTTCATCATGCCGTTGTTTCTTGTGTTGGCGGGATTCTTTGCCTGGCAGACCCTGCAGCGTCGTGGCCCACGCACGCTCATCAGCGGTCGTGCTCGCCGGCTCTTGGTTCCACTGCTATTCGGGGCTCTGGTGATTCTGCCCTTGGATCTTTATTGCTGGGTAGGCAGCTGGGTTGCTGAAGGAATCGTATCACCTGTCAAATTGAAAAGCCTAAAACTGGATCACCCGATAGGTCAAAATCTGTGGGGGCTTAGTCACCTCTGGTTTCTACAATACCTTTTTCTTTACATAGCTTGCTTGGCGATCTTTGCTGTTGCAGCCAAACGCTACCCTTGGATCAAGGAATATCAACCGAATCTAAGAACCTCACTCGGTCTGACGGTGGTAGCAGCAACGTTGATTCTTTGCTTTGAGCCCCAAGTGGTCTGGGGGTTTCAACACTCTTTCTTACCAGTGCCAGCCAAGTGGGTTTACAGCGGCATCTTTTTCACACTTGGTCTGATGCTGGGCATCCACGACCCCAAACTGACGTGGGTCAAATCGTGCTCACCGCGTCTTGTCGCACCAGCCTTGATCACCTGTGTGATTGCTTTGTTGATGGGGCGTTGGCAACTCGAGCAGTGGATCAGTACGCCAACAGACATCCGTCACAGTGGCTTTTCCCTGTCAGGAATTTTCCTGGCCTTGATGACCGCCTGCGGTGCTTTACTGACGACCCTTTCGCTAATCGGCTTGTCAACCAAGTTGATTCCCTCGGTACCCAACTCAATTCGCTATCTGGCGGCAGCATCCTTCTGGATCTACATCGTTCACCATCCCATCCTCGGACTGACACATCTGGACCTGAAATTACTGCTTCCTCAAGACAGTTCTATCGTCAAGATGCCCCTTTCGTTCGCCATCGCATGCTGCCTATCACTGCTAACTTACGAGGTTTTCGTTCGCACCACTCGCTTCGGGCAACTCTTGGGTTTCCAGTGGAAACCGGCGTGCAACGATCGTGAACCGAAGGGGGAACAACCAATTCCTTCGATCAGCGGTGCGAAGTCCCCCCGGACAAGTGCACAGCCCGCGGCCAACAGCCGCCGGGCGGCCTAAGCCGAGAATTGTTCTCTTAGGTGATTCTAGTGCTGCAATCAGCAGCATGGCCCCGAGAATTTGCGGCGGGAATTGTTAAGGGGAGTGCAGGTTTGCTGACGAATTTGACCAGAAACGGGGGTGCATCCCGTTCATCGCTTCAGCTCTGCTCGCTATGATGCGACCCAACTTACATCCAGTCGATCAGTTCAACGTCTGAACACTTGATCGGTTTTGCACCGCCTTCGAGGAAAGAATGGCCAAGGGATTGTTTACACAGGGCATGTGTGTCCTGTTTCGCAAGCCGGTAGACATTACCGAACTGCGTGAGCAGCTGAAGGACTTTGATTGCGTGGGGCAACACGAGTCAATGGACGATGACGATGCGCCGCAAACCCTGGTTTACGACTATGCGCCGGAGACCAATGGTCACCTTCTGGTAACGCCGGCCAGCGCGCCATGGCCTGACGACATGGGCGACCCTGATGAGTCGCCAGAACGCTTCGTGGCGTGGTCCTTGGGCCAATACTCGCCACTTGCTTTTCCCGGATGCCTTGAACGAGCCGGTGAGCAATCGTGGGGCTGGGAAGATGGTGGCGAGAAGGTCAAAGAACACACCGCGCACATCAGACTTTTGATCAGCTACGTGCTCGGAGCAGAGGACGCGAGTGATCACGATGACGACGTGCCATTATTGCCGGACGATTACGAACCACTAAAAGAGCTTCACTTTTTATCCAAAGCCGTGGCCACCTTGCTGGAGATGCCAGACGCGGTTTGCTATTTCAATCCGGGTGGTGAAGTTCTCCGTGACGATGACGGTTTGAGACGGGGTATGAATTACGCATGGAGTCACGAACTTCCGCCACTGGACATGTGGACCAACGTGCGTCTGTTTCGAGCCACCGAACAGTGGTCACTCATGGACACGGTCGGCAACGGGCAGTTTGACCTGCCCGACCTGGAAGCCGTCTACACCACGGATGATTTTGAGCCGAGTGACATCGAGGGTTTTTTACGCAGCGCGTCTCTTTACATGCTGCAAGGCGGCGAGCAAGTCGAAGATGGCGACACGGCCGAAGGCCCCGGCGACATGAATTGGATGGCGATGGAGTGCATCGACGCCCTGTCTGACCCCCCACGACCGACCATTCGTTGGATCCCTGACAATGACAAAAATCCTCCTGAAGAATTGTTGCAGCGAGGATCACTGCCAGCCAACGAGGATGAAGATTTTGATGAGGATCACCTCACTGATGAGCCATTCGGTGAAAAACCATTCGTCGATCCCGAGTTCAATGATGACGACTTCCTCGAGGACGAAGCATTCCTTGATGATGATCTGGATGGCGATGATTTGGATGAAGATGCCCCGGGCAACCATCCGTAATCCGGCGATGCCGTGAATGCCCCGGCGGTCTGCACCGCGTTGACTGCCATGAGTCGTGCTGCACCGCGTTCTTCGCGTCGCTGAAGGTGCCGCGTGTACGCAAGCGATGGTCGCCATACGCTTCGACCGATTATTCTCTACCGACCACTTGTCGACTGCGGGTGGCGAATTCCCCGTGCGGTCAGCTCGCTACGCTGTTTCTGCTTGCGTCAATATTTCCGCCTCGTGACTCAGCGTTGTAAGAGCTCGATGATTACTGGGCGTCTCGCATCCTGCCCGCCAGGTTCAACAGCCTTGGTCTTGATCCCCACAGCCTCAGTGGCAACAGTACGAATCGGTGACTGAGGATTCGCCACCTGTACCCGAGGCATGCTTGGCAGCGTTGGCTCGTTGATCATCGCGTTCCCCTGGTCACAGCTGCTTGGCGAGCAAGTGGTGCACCGACTGGCCCCGCATTTGGGCACACAACGGAGCGTACTGAGCAACGGCGGCCTGCAAGCTGGCGGTTGACATTTTTTACAGTAGTCATCGCAAGTAAAACACAGCGGTGTACAAACTCGAGGCATTGATTTTCGGCAGTAGTCGTCGCAACCAAAGCACAACGGCACCTTCACACAGGGCAGGCACTTGGGCTTGTAATCGTCGCAGCACCATTTGCCAATACAATCGGGAACCGGGTAGCCGAGGAATTTACGGCATGGTTCCCCAGCTTTTAAATGGGGCACTAACAGCACCGTTGCAAAAAACAACGCAACAGTATGCTTGTTCAATATCATCTCGACGTCATCCTAGCTTGCGAAAAATGCCGTTCATTCAACCGATTCACTGCACGAACCGTTTCGGAATCTACACGACTCCCGATCTTGCCTAAAACTCTTCGACAATCACTTCGGGTAACAAAACTCGTGGAGCACTGACCTCGGAAGTATTTCCTGCACTTGCGGGTTGCTTCTGTTGTTGGGCCTTGCCCGGGTCAACCGCTGGCTCAAC
>DOPG01000105.1:11392-15061 GCA_003513555.1 Rhodopirellula sp.
CCGCTGGCTCAACTGCTGGGGCACCCGCCTTGGGCGGCTGAGGAGCCTCAGTTGCGGGCTCGTCCACCTTCGGCTTTGCCTCGCCTTGTGTCTCAACGGCGTTTGCACCAGCCGGAGTCTGCCCAGCGGGCGGCACAGGAACCTGCTCCAAGATCACTTTGGCACCGCGACGTTTTTCGTATCGGATTTCCCAGCCGCCGCCCAACGCCTTGTAAGTCGCGATCACGCTTCGGGCAACATCGCCTCGAACGGATGCGAGATTATCCTGATCTGACACCAGCGAGGTTTGTAGATTAAACACACGGTTGTAATCCACCGATCCCGTTCGATACTCAATCTCCGCCAAATCGACTGATTTTTTCGAAGCATCCACCGCTTTATTGACATAGATCAACCTTTCTTTTGACTTCAAGAAAGTGTTGATCGCTGTCTCGGCTTCGGCGTTCGCATCCAACACTGTCTGCTGATACTGGACCGCCAAATCCTGAAACTCGGCTCTCTGCAAGTTGACGTTGTTCGCCAAGCGGCCGTAGTTCAGGATGTCCCAGCTGAATCCTGGTGCAATCATTCCAGCTGTGCTGCTTGACTTGAACAGTTCCGAAAAATCGTTCGCATTGAGTGATACCGAACCGGTCACCGACAGGTGCGGTAACAGATCCGCAGCCGCGATACCAATTGCCGCGCTTTGTGCTGCCACCCGTCGTTCTGCTGCCCGAACATCAGGTCGACGTCGTAGCAGATTGGCCGGGATCCCAACCACCAGATCGGCCGGCAAATCGGGAATGGCCCCATCACCGAGTTCTTCGCTGAGATCCCGTGGGGGAATCCCCAGCAGCACACAAAGACTGTTGTTAGCCGCTCGCACTTGATTCTCGAACAAGGGAATTGATTGCTGAGTATTGGCGAGGACTGTTTCAGCTTGCGTAGCATCGAGCTTGCTAACGGCTCCGGCGTCGAACCGTGCCTGTGCAATTTTAAGCGATCCTTTCTGAATCTCGACATTCGCCTTTGCGTATCGCAGTCGCTCCTGGGCGGTTCTAAAATCGATATAGGCGGTTGCCGTTTCTCCGAGCAATGACACCATCATCGCATCGTAATCCTCAACCGATGCATCGAGGCTTGCGTCTGCAGATTCGATTGACCTGCGGAACTTACCCCAAGCATCCAATTCCCAAAATGCATCAAAACCAACTTGGAACAGGTCAGTATTTCTCGGTAAGATACCCGAGGCGATGGTGTCACTGTATTGCGTACGTTGATATGCCCCAAACGCTTCTTGCTGCTGAGGGAAAATGCTTCCCACCGTAATATCTCGCACGTACCTGGCCTGCATGACCCGAAGACCGGCTGACTTGAGCGTCAGGTTTTGCTGAGAGACTTCTTCCATCAGGCCGTTCAAAATCGGATCGTTGAAAGTGGTCCACCAATCCGCGTAATTCGGCAATTCATCCTTCAATTGCTCGTCATAGCTATCAATCCAACCTTCTGCCACAGAAGCAGCAGGTTTGGCGTAGTTCGGTCCCACTTTGAAACCGTTGTCGATGTATTCCTTCACTCCTCCGGTGTAAGCACACCCTGAAAACGCGGTGGCCGCCCCAGCCAGACAGTAAGCCATCCCTCTGGATTGAATCCAATTACCGATTCCCGAGGCTTTGTGGGATGACCGCTTATGCTTTGTTCGAGACCGCTTTCCAAGCATCTCATTTTCCTGTGTTTGATTCATACTGCATCGAGACTTGCCTTTGCCCTCTCAGTGCTCAGCCTCACTCGAGAGGCACCACAGCACTGGGAGGCAAAGTGTGGGACAGCCGTTCTTTTCAAACTTTTCAAAAGAACCAGTGCGATAGCGCTGACCCGGACAGTTGGAACAATCGCCACATTGGACAGCCACAAATGAGCGAATTTATCCCAACGAGTGGGGCTGCCATCACGATGATGCGGGTACATCCGATTGAGAGAACCCGAGTAGTCAGGTCGAGTTTACCGATTAGGTAGAGATCACGCGGAGAGGAAAAATACATTCAATGCTTCGCGAGCTTTCCAATACTCGCCCAAAAACTCCGCGGCAGAACGGCTTGCCTTTACCGTATGGCAAACGCCCACCAAATCAAGGCTCAGAATAGTGTGAGAACGAACAAAGACCAGCACAATCCGACCACAAGCCCACCAAACGTGCTGTCCAAACGAGGCCAAGTCGCCTCATAAGTCTGATACCAACCAAATTGCTACACCCGGCTCACAGACGCAGGCCAACAGAAAACTCATTACTTCGTGATGCACAAATCAAAACACTCAGGCGTTTCATGAATCGCCGCAATAATACTGCAACAAGATCGACAACCTGAGCCCGACATTGAAAAGCCTCAACTCCGCCTCAAGGCAATCAATCATCTTGCTGCAACACACTCCGCATGACCGGCCAAAAGACATTGGGATAGTAACGATGGCCCTCAGGCTGCCATTGAAATTTGAACTTGCCAGGAACCTGGCATTGGGAATAGATGTTCCCCAGTCGCTTCATGGCCTGATTGACAACTGGTTCCGAATGCAGTCCATCCTTTTCACCGTGGACGACCACCATTTGGCGAGGTATCGCCAATGCTGCGATGTCGGGCATGTCGGCTAATTCAACCTTGATGCCCGGCACCATGCAACAGTCGCAATGAAAGATGTAACCAGAATCACTGACAAACGACGTCAGCGAGCAACTAGGATGCGCCACGGCTATTCGCTCATCTAATGCCGCGACGTAAACCGTCAGAACGCCGCCACCTGAATTGCCCAGCATACCGATTCTTTCCGCGTCTGCCCCGGGCAAATCAGACACAATCCAATCGAGCAGACAAGTTGTATCCCAAACCCGCTCACCAATCGCTGTTCGTCCTGCCAGCAAACAGTGCATCAACTGTGCTCGACAGTTTCTGTTTCCGTGCCTGCCGTTAGGATCGGAAATCGAAGTCGATTCGGCAAGTCCTCGCGTCGCTGGAACGATCGCGATGTACCCCTGACACACTGCTTGGACCCCGGGATTCCCCTGCTTCTTTTCTGTGATCGCTTGGTGCTGCTGATCTTTGTACACGCCGGCATAAGTATTCCAACCATCTGCATCATGCCCATGCGCACAAATCACGACGGGCAACTTTTTGTGCTCCAAACCCAGCGGACGCAAAATCCAAAACGGAATAGAAATCCCCGGCTCTGTCTCGATCCTTGCCAACTGTTGCCGATAACCTGCGACCAGTTTTTCCTGTTCAAGGTGTACCAAGGGCTGATGCCCCGACACCTGAGAAGCAATACGGTCGATCCCAATCAACTCCTTCAGCTTTGCTCGAGCCGCACGCTGCCAAGCTTCAAAACCTCCCGGATATTTTGGGGTGTAGGCCAAAGCTCCAAGTTGACCGTGAACACGCTTGAAATAAGCTCTCTCCGGGCTGGAATAGGAATCGAACGCTTCATTGGGCGGCTCCCCGACCACAAACGGTGCGTAAGAAAGCATACACACCACAGCTAATAGATTTCGCATGACACAATATTTCCAGCGCAGACGGGATACGCACACAATCCAAATCGAGAGTCTACCCGACAGGCGCCCCGCGAGGGTGATTACACAACCACCCGAAAGCAACCGTTCGCGACTCAAGACACCGACCACGCCCGCGCCCAACTGAT
>DOPG01000394.1:0-211 GCA_003513555.1 Rhodopirellula sp.
CTTGGAACCGCAAACCGACACGCGACGTTCCCGCAGTTGGTTCAGAGAATGAGCCGCAGGTATCACAAGAGCAGCACTCGACTAGACAGGAACCGGCCACTCAGCGATTCGAGCACATTGAATTGTCTGAACTATTCAGAATCGATGACGAGCAGTTTCGACGACGTTTTCGCAAAACACCATTGTGGCGTGCCCGCCGACGAGGCGTGCT
>DOPG01000394.1:516-3048 GCA_003513555.1 Rhodopirellula sp.
TGGTGCGAGGCGCATCCGCATGGGCCTTGGGCAAGATTGGAGGCAAAGCGGCTAATGACGCGCTGGAAGCACAACTGAAACGCGAACAAGATCCTGACGTGACCAACGAAATCAACAATGCGATTTCCAGCATGAAGGACTGAATCCTGGGTCAATTCTTTCTGACGCAAAGTCTTCATCAGTTCATAAGCCGCGTTCAGCAGACCAACGTTATCATTCTTGAAAATTGGAATATCAAGTCATGCAGATCCGCGATCATTGGCAACTCAATCCTGACATTGATTTTCTTAACCATGGTTCCTTTGGTGCATGCCCACGGATCGTATTGCAGAAACAACAAGAGTTATTAACCGAACTCGAACAAGACCCGATTAAATTCCTCGCGCCAGAACGAGACCTGCTACCCAAGTTAGACCAAGTGAGACAGACCATTGCCGGTTTGGTAAAAGCCCCTGCGTCAGACATTGCGTTCGTCCGCAATGCCACCGACGGGGTAAACGCTGTATTGGGTTCATTTCCGCTAAAACAAAATGACGAAATTTTGATCACGAACCATGGCTACAACGCATGCAACAATGCGGCTCGTCATGTCGCAGAAAAGGCCGGAGCTAAAGTGGTAGTCGCTGACATCCCGTTTCCCTTGACTTCAGAAACGGATGTCATGGTCGCGATTGAGAACAAGATCACATCACGCACACGGCTGATCTTGATCGACCATGTGACGAGCCCCACTGGGTTGATACTCCCTGTCGAACAGGTGATTTCATTGGCGCGTACGAAGAACATACGCGTACTCGTTGATGGTGCACATGCGCCAGGAATGATTCCACTGAATCTGACAGCATTGGCTCCCGACTACTATACTGCGAACCACCACAAATGGCTGTGCGGCCCTAAGACTTCGGGTTTCCTATTCGTTCAGCCCGAACTGCAGACACAGGTTCGACCCAATGTGATTAGCCACGGTGCGAACCAAGACTGTTCCAATCGTTCGCGATTTCTGACAGAATTCGACTGGATTGGCACCTACGATCCCACACCACTTCTCACCTTGCCAACCGCGGTCGCGTTTTTGGAAACACTTTACCCCGCAGGCCTTAGCCAACTCTATCAGCGAAATCACGAATCGGTAGTTCGAGCCAGACAAGTGATTTGCGATGCCTTGCAAACGGATGTCCCCTGCAACAGTGAAATGCTCGGATCGATGGCCTCAGTGCCCCTTCATGCCAAGACATCCCGTTCAGCGGGGCACACCCTGGCAACGGCAACCCTGCAGCGTACGCTTTATCAAGAACATGGCCTTGAACTGCCCGTCTTTCAGCTGTGGGATTCTGGGCAATGGTGCCTTCGCATATCGATGCACGCCTACAATCAGGCATGCCAATTTGAGCGTCTCGCTTGTGTTTTAAATCACCTTACAAATTGACCATCGTATCGCAGCTAGCATTCTCTCTCGCTTACCATCAGCAAATGGGCTCAAGCAGCGGTAGTCACACGCCCCTCAACGGTCGTGAGATACTGTCGCCTTTACGCTGCAGACCTTTCTTATTGAAACTCACTGCAAATGTCAGTCGCAGCCAGAGTTGACAGTTTCGCCTGTTCAGATCAGTCATCATTGGCACTGACAAAAGTAAACGCCACAACCCCTGCCCCGATTTGCCTGCTTGATTCAGAACGGTAGAATTCCGTGATTGAACCTTTCAACTCAGCCTTAGGTACGTGAAGTCCACACTCATTCCTGCAATGCCGGCTGGACATGCCACCCCATGCGAGTGGACGATTTGCCTGATGGTCCCAAACTTCAGATCGCGGCATCTCCCCTGCCGTACCTGCCACACGTCAGTGCTCTTCCCAAATCATACAACCACGGTGAAATCTTCCATGCTCCATTTCTCTAGCAACAATTTCCGGAGAGCAGCGATCTACACTTTTGTCATGTTGATAGCGGCTGTCATTTTCCAGAAAAGTGTACAAGCGACTGAGCAGCATCCAGACATTGTGTTCATCATTGTTGACGATCTGAATGATTGGCTGGGATGTCTTCACGGCCATCCTGATGCCCGGTCCCCAAACATTGATGCTTTGGCTGCGAGTGGGATGTTATTTCCCCAAGCTTACTGCAACGCGCCGCAATGCCGACCATCCCGAACTAGCCTGAACCATGGGGTCTATCCTTTTCGGACAGGCACTTATTTCAACGCCAAGTTCAAAGGGGAGAAAAAGATAACAACTCCCTCGCTACAGGAGTTTTTCTCGAATCATGGCTACCGCGTGGCCAGCGGTGGAAAAGTACACCACGGTGGCCCAGGTAACCGAGGTGACTCCCTGTTACGCCGCCCTCAAGATCCAAAGCCTCCTGCGGGCAAAGACAAGTTTGGAGCTTTGCATCCGCCAAACGATGGTTACGCGTTGCAGGTCAGTGACGAACAGATGAGCGACTACAAAGTAGCTCAATGGGCAATTGATCAGTGGGAGCAGGAATCCGACACGCCACTTTTCATGTCCGTTGGTTTCTTTCGTCCTCACCGCCCC
>DOPG01000391.1 GCA_003513555.1 Rhodopirellula sp.
GTTCATATTTTGGTTCCGCAAAGCAAAGGAATTTGGGACCCCGCTTCGCTGGGGAAAATGCTCGACTACGTACTTTAAGCCAATCCCGCCATTGATGTTAACCGCATTTATTGCGTGGGTTACAGCATGGGGGGAAAAGGAACTTGGGAATGGGGGATGGCGTCACCCCATCGGTTTGCAGCAATTATTCCGAAAGCGTTCATTCCGGACCTTTCGAAACTGGAGGGGATGGTTGAGTTGCCCATTTGGGCAATGGTGGGAACGAGAGATAGTAAGCCGCGGGCCGAGGGGATCCCTGCAATGAAAAAGGCATTGGAGGAGCTTGGGTCTACCGTTGTAAAAACAACGGTGTTTGAAGGTGCGAACCACGCAACTACTTCAGGGAAGTCCAAGCAGTTGGAGGGGGTATACGAGTGGATGTTTTCACAACGCCTACCTAGGTCGAAGGACGAAGATGGTTCAGATGAATAGAACACGTTGGGGAGATCCCTGTTATTGTCGGTATAGGACGATCCCTCTTTGAATGCCAACGGACAGCCAGAGAGGTATCAGCGTGTTGATCATGCGAAGTGGTTTATTCATCTCTTGACGTGGGATGGGGTAGTTCCCGTGGTGATGTGGTCGCTGCCGTTTTTGGTACGGCGGTTTGGGCCGCCGAACAATGATCGGTTCTTTGTCTTCGCCGTTGTAGGCGGCCTGATTTTTGGGGTTTTGCTGAGGTATGCGTTCGGGATGAGGCACATCCGTACGAATTACTGCAGTAGTCGGGTGAAATCCTTACAGCGGATAGGCCTGTTGGCGATGATTGCGCTTCTGGTCTGGTTCGAATGTTTGCTGTGCGTGATGCCGCCCATTCCGCCGGCTGGATTGAAGGCGCCTGAAATGATGTTTTTTACCGCGATGTTCAGTGGGTATCTGCTTTTCATGGCGTGCGTTTTGTATCCAGGCCGCCGGTGCTTTCATGAGGGCGATAACGAATAGCGGCGGGTGTAGGGTCGGTGGTCTGACAGTAGCAGGCAGATGGTGTTTGTCACTGGCGTGTCCGCTTATTGTTCACGTTACGCCTGCTATTGTGCAGCGTCTCATCGCATTTGGGGGACACAGCGGTGCCATTGCGCTGACCGCGGTCCTGACACGAGGGTCCAGCTCCCTTTCAGCGTGGGTGAGCGAGGAAGGTAAAAAAATGCCGTGGACTGAAACGGGATTTCCGATGAGGTCGAGCAATTCGTTCGGCTTTATCGCACGTCGTTGGCTTAAGCGTTTACCAAAAAAAAATGTGCTAACGAGCTGAAACTAAAGCCGCAGGGTCTGGGCGACGCGATCAAACCCGAAATACTCAGCGCAATCACAGCGTGCACAAGGTTGGTAACAAAGACCATACACGAATTCGCTTAGTGAGTTCGAAGGCCTTGATACACAACCTCCGTGAACCCGACACGCCGCAGCCGCGGTGGCAGCCACGGCAGCACGGAACGCGAACCCGCATTTTTTTTGTTCAGTCCAGAGACGTCGAACGATCTGCTACGCCAACTGTGGAACTTTGTAGTTGGCGCGATATTGTCGTTTAAGGAACTTATTGCCGCTATCGGCTCCATCACCGACGAACCGCTGCGTCTTTTCGTCCAACGTCATCAATGGGCTTAGGCGAATGGCATCGCTTTCCATGGCAATGTGATGGGCTGCAAGGTGTTTGTCCATATCAGCGATTAGACTTGACCATTGTTCCAGCCCAATCTCGTTGGCTTCGTCGCGGGAAAAGACGTTCCCTGCTTGATAAGCAACGTTAGCTAAATTGCACCAGCCCGTGCTATCGTTCCCTAGCGCGACTTCGGAGTTCAATAGGGAGCGATCATGCTGGCGAACCGCGTCAATGAAGTTGGCTTGGTGCAAACCATTGCCGCCCGTTCCCTTGAAGGTTTTGATCTGCTTACCGTCATTATCAAATGCCGCCGCGCCACCGCGTTGACCCTCGAATCGTCCGCCTTCGCAGAAGGCCATGTAGCCACTGTTCGGGCCTGGGTGTTCGGGGCTTGTTCGTTTGCCTTTTTGGTTTCTTGCCGCATCAGAGTCGTCCGGCAAGTTTGATAGGCCGATTACGACGGGGATCGATCCGGTGTCAAAGTATGCGAAGTGAACGTTCGGTGTTTGTCCTGCATCATTCAGGGCAACCCGTCCTCCACCGCCGAGAACCTTTTTCGGCAAAGCAACCCTATCTTGGAAAATGTTGTTGCGACAATCGTCCAACACATGGACCCCCCAGTTGCCCATTTCGCCCGACCCGGTGTTCCAGTCCCAGTGCCAGTCGTAGTGCAGCTTTTCTCGGTAGATGGGCTCGTCTTGAGCTGGGCCGAGCCAAAGATCATAGGTGACGTTTTTTTCGATCTGCAATGGGGTAGTGCGTTTTCCAATCGAAGGCCGCACGCCATAGCGATTGACCCGCGCTGCTTGAATCTCGCCAAGCGCTTTTTGCTCGTGCAGAAACTTTTTGATCTCGGCTTGCATTGGGTCGCTGCGTTGCTGAGTTCCTAGCTGGCAGATTCGATCGTATTTGCGGGCTGCGGCGACGGTTTGTTCGCCTTCCCACTGACTGTGTGACAGTGGTTTCTCAACATACACGTCTTTGCCGGCTTCCATCGACCAGATCGCAGCGAGGCAGTGCCAGTGGTTACAGGTGGCTATCACCACTGCATCAATGCTGTTGGCAGCGATCAGTTCGCGGAGGTCCGTCCAAGTCTCGGCTTTGGGGAAACGCTGCTTTGCAAGGCTCAGTCGCTTCTGGTCAGGGTCGCAAAGGCCAGCGATGTTCACACCAGGGACTTCGTTGAAGTAGCCCATTAGTTGCCCAGCCCGGCCCCCGCAACTGATGAATCCGAGGTTGATTTCATCGTTTGCGTTTGCTGCGCGCAGGGTTTGGACAGGGAGGGATGTGGTAAGGCCAGCAGCGATCCCGGAGGCAAGCACCTGCCGGCGAGTTAGTAGTGACATGGGCCGTTAGTGTATTTGAAAGTTCGGGTGAATGTTCGATCGAAACAACAGTGTATTATAGAGAGGGCGAAAGAACAGCAAGGGAAGTGCAAACGTCCAAATTTATTTGCCCATAGAGATCGGTTGCTGAGTTGTAAACATTGGTCTGGCCTTAGCGGCATGTTGTTTGATGTTCGCATTAGCTTGAGCTCGGTACATGGATATTTGCCCAAGTTGCAACGTGCATCTTTTTTTAAGACATCATGTTTCCGCATGTGCCTCATTGTGTTCCCGTTGCTTGGGCAAGCGGGGAAAAAGCAGGATCTTTTCGAGGCCGATTCAGGGTTAGGTTCACAACTGATCGAATGGTTGAGCTGCGGTAAAGTCAAAAATCAATGGTGTCGGGCAATCCAGGACAGATTTGTGATGTAGGGGAACACTTGAGACATCTCGACTTTACCATGGTACTAATTAGCAGGAAACGCTTGATTATCATGTTCAATGACCATTCCGCAATGTGCTTGTGTCGGACTTGTGCTCAATGCTCACCACTCAACCTGAATAAGGCCAATGCACGGTACAATCTGCAACTGTGACAGGCGTTGGGAATGCAACTTCTCTTTGATTTAAGCGGATTGAATTATGGGACGGCCGCAGGTTGGGCTACGAACGTCGTTTATTTTTTTTACGGTGTGCTGTGTGTTGCTCCTGACTCATCGAATCCCAAATGGCGGTTACTCCCTTCCCAATTATTTCGGGATGTATCCAAATCATTGCGTGAGGCAGCCGTGGGCAAGCCATTGGGGCTGGCCCATGCATACGCGGACAGATGTCACTGCCCTGCATTTGGCGCACCAGTCTGGGCCCTGCCAATACCATTCAACCTATTACCCCTTGGGCTTGATTGGAAATACAGCGATTGCCGTCTGTTTGGGTGCATTCCTGACTTACTTGGTTGTTGCCGGATCAAACGTAGTGAGGAAGCAGGGTGTGCTGCGTCGTCAACGTTGATGCAACGTAAAGTATCGCCTGTACAGGAACGTGTCGTCACAGAACGAGGCGTGTTGCTTCTGCGAAGCCGAACTTAGAAACTTTTAAGTCTGACGTGCGCTTGTGCGAATCCATGTGCACAGCCAGCGATAATTTAAATGCAGGTGATCAGAGCGCAGAGAACGAGCGAGACCGAAGAGGTCTCGTTGTTCGTAGTTACTTTTGCCGCGATGGTTTATGAACTTCCCCGAGGATTGAAGCTAAAGGCCGCCCCAAGTGCAGCGCCAAGTGCTACACCCATTGCTAAGCTCTGCCCCATGTGTCCTGACGATGCTCCATAGGCTGCACCAATCGCAGTACCAATGGCGACACCCACCCCAACGCGGTTTCCGGAGGAACGAAAGCTCGTTTTGCTTTGGGGTTCTTCCGACTCGGTGGTGTTGTTGTGATCTGGTGCGTTCATCTTGATTCCCGTTTCGCTTGCTGTGGTTGGGTATCGGCTTGTTAGGTGTTTTGAGTACCCGAATAAGGAATAAGTTAGCAAAATGATTCGCGTTGCCCTTGTTAGGGTGTGTCCCGGGTTTGATCGCAAAATCAATAATGCAACTCGGAGGGCGATCAGCAAAACATCTTTGATGGTCACTCTTACAATTCTCAGGGGTAGCTCGCGTTGCTTTGAAAAAGCGAGTTTGGCTTAAATAGGAATCGGTGTTGTTGCTCTGGGGATTTGGCTTCAGTTTGGCATTGTTTCGGATTTTCAAGAGTTAACGACATCGATGCGGCTTCTCGACATAAGCACGTGGCCAAAGGGTCGGGTGAGACTGTGGTCGCCGCAACTACCCGGCGAGTTCAAATTCTATTGCGATACCGGGTTTTTACGTGTTTTTGCGAAGCTTTGGAAAGCATTGCATTGTCGAGGCGCACCCCTGCAGAGGGGGGTGGTGGTGACTTCACTTGGGATTTTCTCGTCCCCAAGCACAAAAGATGGTTAGAGCAGGGCCCATGGCCGTGTCACTGCTGCGATTCTCCTGCCGCAATCTAGCCCTCAACTTATGTGAGGGACAACTGTTAACTTGTCCCACATGCCCTGTTAAGAAACGCGTTTTCCGCGTCTGTGATGAACATTTCTATTGACGAAACGTAGTCCTCCATGGCAGGCTACAGGGTTTAGCGTGCTTTTCGTATAAGAGCTAAGCTGTTGAGGCCAAACGAGTTTAGAATACGAAGAACC
>DOPG01000088.1 GCA_003513555.1 Rhodopirellula sp.
TGTTGGTCGCAACGGGTAGCGTGAGTTGAGAACGATCACATCCGCAAACCAGAAGCACACAAACAAAGACAGATGCGAAGGGCTGCATGCTTGCCTAACTGTTGAAAGATTGGTTGACCGCCACCAGGATAAACGAAACCTCACCGCTCGGCGCAGCAAGATTTAGAGCGATTTTCATGCTAAAAACAGGACAACAAAATTGCGGCTTCCCCACATTTTCACGCACTTCAGATTTTCCAATTATGGCGAATCCAGCGTCGCTAGGGGGCGTACGTCATGTGCAAACACGCCATTACAAAAATGTGCGGGCCACTATGCTGCTATCACCTGACGCTAATATCCCGCAAATTGAAAGACACCCAAACCAAGAACTCGATGGTTGCCAGTTCCATCAGTGCGTCTGACACAAGGCATCCGACAGTCGCCCAGAACAAGGATCCTCGCGGACCTGGTGGAGTCTTAGGCTCACCAATAGACAGCCCAGTCTCCGTCTCGCTCGTCTCGTCTCCCGTCCACTGATTGGTGTCTACGAGCAAAGCTGCAAACACCAGCACTCAGAACGCATAAAAACAGCGAGACCCGAAGAAGCCTCGCTGTCGTTAGTCAATTTTGATGTGAGGTACTGCTACGCCAAAAGCACCTGACAGATGATGACCCCAGTTAACCCGCCCCAATAACACATTGCCGGAAACTTTAGGTACTGAAACTCACGCTTGTCACCCGCGAACTTCAAGATCCACCAGATTGGAATTCCAATCTGACAGAAAAACATGAGCAAGAACCACCATATTCCATCCTGCCAGCCGTAGTAGCATGTCCAAATAGCACCGACTAAATAGATCAACGCGAACAAATACAAAAGCATCTCCATCGGTAGTTCTCCTCTTGAGTAACTGAATTAAAAACAGAACATTAGCTGGCGTCATTAGTTCTATTGCCGAACCTAGCAGCAAAGTGGGCGCAAAAACCGACGAACATCTCGAAAATAAGATTCAATCTCCACTCCCAACGCCGTTTGGGTAAGAGAATGTGCTCCGAGGGAGCGTACGTTGCCAACGAAGACTCCCGAGCAGAATGTCGGGGGGGCTAACACACAGGCCCAAACCGCTAGCCCTTGATAGACTTCGAGTGAATGGACCTTTTGATGCTGGTTGTGCGCGTGGTTCCACGTTGTTGGAGGATGCTAAACTTTGTTTCTTTAACAAGCCATGTTCACTCCATTTGAATCGAGTTCCCGATGAACAAATTTTTGGTTTTCATTAGTGTCTGTTGCCTCGTCCATGGTTCCTCTCACTCGTATGCTTCGGACGGCGAAGGTGTAGTGTCGTCGTGGAATGACTTTTATGAATATCACAAATCCAGCAATGCTTTTGGCACTTTTCAGACGAAGGGGGTGACCCAAGGGATGTGGGCGGGAATTGAAGCAGGCCAGGAATACACTGCCACATACACTCTCGAGTCAGCAGAAGGCGGAAAGACAATACGTGCTTCGCACCGCATGGAAACTGCAAGTGGCGAAGTAATCTCGATCGGCGTGGGCCTGCAGTACTGGGATGAGCGCACTAAGTCTGTCCTGTCGAGTTATTCTGGCTACGACCAAGGAAGCTTTTTCAATGGTTTTTCGACTGTCAAATCTTTTCAGCCTCTGCAAAATTTAATTGAGTGGGAGTATACAGAGACCAGTCATGGCAAAGTCACAAAGTATTTACAAACCGTGAAGCAGTTGAATAAAGGCAAAAAGCAACAGGTTGCAAAAAAGGCAAGCGGTGGACCTTCTTGGGATGAACAGTTGACACGAACTTCGATTCAACAAAGACGGCCCGATGCAAAGCCTGTGATTCAGCGGTTACTCCGACGGGTAACCCGAGAGTGATGCTAACGGGCTGTTGATTACCAATGCTTTGTGTCCAGAGTTACCCCGTGCGTTATTGACTGGCACACTGAGAATCACCGTTGCCAACGACTGGTGGGGTGGGCGTTTAGTTACTTAGAGCGAGCGTCAGAAAGCAAATACTACAAACATTACGAAAGCAAGACAGACCAGGCAGTGCGCGTAATAGCAGATAAAGGGCAGATAACAACAATTCATTCTCAGATTGGCCAAGGAATGAATTAGCACCGTAGCAAGGTGAGCATTTGGGTACGTCCTCCAATGGTAGGACCGGGCGTTCCAAAAAGGTTTCAAAAGGCTCGTTATAGATGGCGTCGCTTTTCTCGTCACTTTGCCAGCTTGCTTGAATGGGTCTTGTTCGCGTGCTAGCGAAAATTCTGCGCGCATCACCTGATGGTTAGCGGCTAATCCCGCAATTCGGAAGGGCTAGCTGAAGTTGGTCAATCTGTTCGTCCGTCACGTTTGTTCCGTTCAGGTCAAGGCTACGGAGATTCTTCAGACCTGCCAGAGGAGATAGATCGCTAACCTCGGTTCTGGCGAGACTAAGTTCTGATAGGTACCTAAGCTGTGCAAGAGGAGTTAGGTCATTTACCTGCGTATCATCCAGATGAAGCAGAAAGAGGCTTTTCAGCTTTGCAAGAGGAGATAGATCACGCACCTTGGTTTTGGAGAGCTGAAGCTGCGTTAGACTCTCCATACCTGCCAAAGGAGATAGATCACTCACCTGCGTATGATCTATCCAAAGCATGGTGACGTTTTTCAGCTTTGCCAGGGGAGATAGGTCACTAACCTCAGTATCCGCGAAAAAAAGTCTTTCGAGGTTCTTCAGTCGTGCTAGAGGAGTCAGGTCACTCACCTGAGTATTGTTGAAAGAAAGTATCCATAGCCCCTTTAGCTCTACCAGAGGATTTAGGTCACTCACCTCGGTGCTGCTGAGATTAAGAGTTCTCATCTGCTTCAGCCCTGCCAGAGGAGTTACATCACTCACGACTGTACGGCGGAAATCAAGTGTTTCGAGGTTCGTCAGTTCTGTCAGAGGAGACAGGTCGCTCACCTGCATATAGCTTACGCAAAGTGACTCAAGGTTCTTCAGACCTGCCAGAGGAGACAGGTCACTTACCTGCGCATTGCTGAGAGAAAGTATCTTTAGGTTCTTCAGTTCTGCCAAAGGAGTTGCGTCACTCACTTTTCTACTACGGCAGGTAAATGATTCGAGGCTCTCCAGTTCTACCAGTGGCGAGAGGTCGCTGACGTTTGTACCACGGCAAGCAAGTGATTCGAGGCTTTTCAGTTCTGTCAGTGGAGAGAGGTCCCTCACATCTTCCTGCCTAAGGACAACCGAGGCTACTCTTTGTCCGAACCAAGCATTTGTTTTTGTTATCCACCAGGTTGCTTTACGACAGCCATTGTATTCATCGCCAGAAAAATATACTGAACCTGACATTCCTTCCACCCACGCAATCGACACCTTCTCCCTTCGTCGCTGATCCAATTCCCATCCGACCCACCTGAACGCTCCGGAGGCGAGCAGGACCAAAACAAGCAAACTTCGCAGACGGAATTGAAACCAACGGCGGTTCGGTTTGGGCACTTGCTTCTCTTCTACTGACATATTCATCCAGTTGACTTTTTGCGTTCAAGTCTTCAGCCAGCATCCTGTGAATGACGCGAGTCCAATTTCGCGACCTACAGTTTGTTGCACAACCGATCTATTTACAACCGCGTTAATTTTGGGAAGGCTTGGTGAGTTTCTTTCGATTAAAATCCTGGCAATTGTTCCAAAGGCATTCACCTAGCCGATTTTCACACCCATTTTTGCATCACGCAACATAGGGCTAATTTATTAACCCAACGCCGACGAACGGACGCGTTAAGCTGGATTCATGGCGACGAGAGCGACTCACTACCAACACCGCTGAAAGAAGTAGCAATGAGGTAAACTGCTGTGTTGTGTTGACCACGGCCGCAAATCGCAACAACAACCAAACAAACAACAGCAGTTTTGAAAAGATTCACGTTCGCCCCAGTGGCCTAACGCCTTCGCCCCCCGTGGGGTGCGAACACACGCAATGTTGTGATGCTAGGCCGAGAACGTCACGTCGGAAAAAATCAGCCCTAAATGGCGGGTGGGTGATGTAGGACTTACTCAGACGCCAATTGTAGGTTGCTCAATAACAAGCCAGATCACAAAGCCAATTACCACTAGCCCGAAAAGTGCAAGTGGAATAACGAAAACCATAAAGAGCAAGAACCAGCCCCGCCGCTTACTTGTGGACGTCTTAGCCTCACCGACAGGCACCCCCTTACTCTCTTCCGGGTGTCTGTATGGATTTGATTGATCAGTCATTGATGACGTTGATCAGTCATTGATGACGTTGAACCCTAGGAGTTGAGCAGGGTGACAGCTGGTGGTGTAGGCGTTTAGTAAGCCAACGACACGGCTATATACCAAAGCATTGCAGCGACAAAGGGAAATCCGAGAAGCATGATTATGAAAATCTTACCTGCAAGTTCTTGACCACTCATCATCTTCTTCTGATAACGACTTGTTAACCAGAAGATACTAGATGCCGTACACACAACGTAAAGCAATATCCACACAACCGCATATTCACTTAATAAATCGCCGAGCAGCATGTATCAATCTCTGTTATGGGGTGACTTGTGGTGTGGGCAGTCGATCTACAGCGACAGCTAGCGTCCTTTGTTCAGGTCTTTTTCGAAACGATCTACGCTATCTTCCGCGCTATCTAGAAGCTCATTCCAATCTTTGTCAAGTTCGACGCGATCTTCGGCAGGTATCAGATCACGGAGTGGATACCATGGTCTTTCTCTTGGATTCATCCTCGATCCGTTCCCTTGGAGCCCAAAGCCCCATTGAATACCAGCGGCCAAAATGCACGGGGCTAACAATCCTCCCAGTACGCAGGCGATCACAACGCCGGTCCCCAACGATTTCTTTTGTCTGGGTATGCCGACCTCACCGACAAGCACCCCCTTAGTCTCTTCCGGCTGGCTGTATGGGTTTGGTTGGTCAATCATTGATGACCTGAAATGCTAGGGTTGATGCACCGTGACTACTGGTGG
>DOPG01000203.1 GCA_003513555.1 Rhodopirellula sp.
GCTCTAACCAACTGAGCTATAGCCACCGTGTCATGGCACCCAAAAATGGGTATTTGACGTCATTCCTGTTCCAGTCCGCCATCGAACAGCACTTCTCGCAGTCGATCACAACACTGATGGCCGGAATGGTCAGTTCCGCCCGAGAGCCAAGAACTAACCGAAGCCACCTGCACACCGCCTCGAGCGGCTAGCAGAATGGACAACCTTAAATAAATCGGGTTCGTTTGGGAAGCCTACAAACGTAAAAAACCCGTCCGACCAGTCTCCCCAAAACTGGAACGACTGACGATCTTGTCGGTTAAGTAAAAATGTGGGCGTATCTCGGCAAATTATGTAGGAGATCAATCGAAATTGACTCGGTAAGCGTGCCGATCAGTGTGAGCCGAAGGGCTCCGGAAATTGGATTTTATGGAGAATCAGAAGGTCCCGGTAACGGCTTGATCCGTTGGCAAGAGTGCGAGGTGAGCTGCCCGTTTTGGCGTGCTTTGCAACGCGGACCAGGCTAGTTTAGCACCTCACGAGTGTCTGCAAGGGCTCACGGGGCCTGGCGCTTGTACAAAGTGGAGTCCTTTCGAGTTCCTTCGGTATTACGTTTCCAACAGAAGTGATGCTTGGTGTTCTGCATCAGAGGGCAATCAGCTCGGAAGGGAAGCCAGCTTTATGCGAAGGCTCAAAACTGGCGATTTTGCAGTGAATGGTGTTCGTTCAGAATGAAATGCGGCTGTATTAATTACAGTTTCTTTTCCCTTGGGATGATTACGTTACGCCGTTCTCTGCTTTTGAATTGGATAGTGACTATCGGCCGCGGGCAGGCTGTCCGTTGCGGCTGGTTTTGATCTTTTCCCGAAGTGTTGGCCGGCTGCAACTCGGCGAACTCGATTCTGGCAGGCGAGGCACTCGCTCAAGGTGGGGGGCTTGAGCCTCTGCCCTACTGTTTTATGGCGAATCGGGTTTCTTTCCGGTGCGTTTGGCGCAATCAAGCATCACCGTAATTATCCTGCGAGTTGGGTTTCTGATGTGAGATGAGTCGGGAAAGAATGAAAAACAAAAAGAGAAACGAGACGTTAAAATCGCAACAAGAGTCTGGGGCTTTAAAAGTGGAGCATTCCTTGCATGGGCACTTAAATGCAGCCGACAAGGGGCCTTCAACGTCAGCCAAGACATGGCTTTCGATCTGGGTGGTCGTTCATTTGATGGCGATCGCGGTGTCGTTCACATCCGTGGTTCAACCTTCTTCGCTTCATCGAAGGCTGTCGGAAGTTTTACAACCGTATTTGAGACCTACGCACTTCTCTGTTGATGATCGACCGGTCTATCTGACTTATGGTGATGCTGATGATCAGCCACATCGCATTGAGGTGACCAGAGACCTGCTCACTGGTGTTGCAACTTCGGAAGATTTGAAGTGGCGGGTGATTGGGCCAGCGCAGGGTGGTGGTATTGCAGCGACGCCTGGATTGGCTGTTTCCGACCGAGTCGCCAGGTGGCTGTCGACAGCCGCAATGTTGGCAGAAAATGATCAACCAAGCCTCGTCGCTGATTTGGTCTTGCCGGTCGTGGCCAACCAGCCTGCGATTCAGGGTGTCAGGATCGTGCGCTATCCCACGGATCTCAATGACATTAACTCGGGGGTCACCGTCCCCTATGTTGCTCGAGTCGTACGCGACCAAGGCAGGGTTTCTCTGGTGCAATTGAAGGAATCACGATTATCTGCACAGCCTCGGGTGTCGGTCGTTCGTCCTGGACGCGCGCAAACGGTGTGGCCTGTTGGAAAACAGCCTGGCGAGACAAGGGATGCATTGGCGGGACCCCTGGCTGCGTATCACAGCCAAGCAAGTCACCTCTACGGGGCGGAGGTGCCGAATGAATGAAAATCGAAAAGTGGTCAAAGCAGAAAACGAATTAGAGATTGGTGCTTGGGATCGCTATTGGTTTTCCAACGCGCCTGTTGCACCTGTCAGCATGATTCGTGGTTTATTGGCCTTGATCACGTTGATCTACTTTTTTAGTGCTTGGTCTGATGCTGTATTTTGGTATGCCGATGGTGGTCCCCTTTCTGAAACCAATGTCTCTGCGTTTCTCACAACCGGCGGTCTGGAATCTGCAGGACGTTGGATCGTCTCTCCGCTGTTTTTGACTGAGAGTCCGCGTACCTATCAACTGTATCTCATTTGTGGGATAGCAACTGCTTTGGCTGTCTTGTTTGGTCGTGGAGGTCGGTGGATGAGTTTTGTGCTGTGGTGCTTGTTTGTCGGGTGGGCAAATCGTGCCATGTTGCTATCCGGGTTGGCTGAAACATTGTTAAGCCTCGGTTTATTTGCTTCCGCAATTTCACCCGCTGGCAGTATGTGGACAGCATTTTCCACGAAGCGACAAGCAAAACGAAACGGCAGTGATTACCCGGTTGTCAGTCACTGGACTGCTGGGTTTTCGCAAAGGTTACTTGCTACACAAATCACCGTAATCGGCGTCGCCACCTGGGTTGCCATGCTGGGGGGAAGAGTTTGGTTCAACGGGTTGGGAGCTTATGCATTGGCAGCTCCAGTTGAAGACCGTACTATCGATTGGACCGGTGCTGATTCGTTATTGGTACAGGTTTCTGTTCATGAAGGTGTGACTCACCTGATGATGATCGCGTTACCGTTGGGTTTGATTTTAGCATGGCTGCCAAAAAGCAGTCAGATTGGCAAGTTCATGGTTGTTAGTTGGTCCCTTGCGATCGGCATGCTCGGTTCGCATTGGATTTACGCGATGACCTTTGCCGTACTCGTTTTTTCAATTCGGCCTTCTGCGGTGGGGGGAGATTCTGGGGAGAACGCTCGCGGGCTCAATTCATAGGATTCGGCGGTTGATATCGCTGTGTTTAAATTCTCAGTAACTCCGTTCCTGTTGCAAAATAGCGGTTACTGCCGCATAGACAGAACAAGAAAAATCGTGCTACGTTGTCGTGCCCGAGGCAAACAACTATCTTTTAAGGGGCTGTGTTCCTTCCCCGTTCCGGTGGTTTTCGGTTGTTCTTAGTACGCAAACTCTTGTGCTTCCTGGTCGTCTGGACAGTGGTTGACTCGGCTGTGATGGCGGATGAACCGACGGTGTTGGCGGCTTCTGTGTTGAGGATAAGAGCTGAATTTGATCGGCTTGATGCAGATCAGGACGAGCGTTTAAAGCTGGATGAATTCTTGCAGCTTCGCGACAACAAAGCAGAGTTGACTCGTGACTTTGCGCTTTATGATTTTGATCAATCTGGTTCATTGAGTCGAGCTGAGTTTTCATCGGTATCAGGCCTCTGTCCGGCATGGATTCGAGGTAGCATTCCCGATCCAGTGAATGATTTGCTGGAAAATGCTGTCGCTGCTTTGGATGAGTCTTACGAACAGTGGAATATGCGTCCTAGCGAATATGTCAATTCGCATAGCTTTGTTGCCAACTTCATAGGTTCGATCTCACCGGAGGGAAAAAAGTTTGTTACCGGAAGGATTCTGCGGCAAGCCGATCCCGACGGTGATGGGCAGATGAATCGTGCTGACGCACGAAACTTTTTGAATTACCAGCTGGGAATGCTCTGGGGCGATGGGCATGAGATTCGAGAGCCAACGGGGAGGGTTCTGCGGCTCGACCGGTTTCTGATTGCGGATGTCAATACAGATGGATCAGTGACACTTGACGAATTTAAGACGCACGGTTGGAACGCACGTTCATTAGAAGAGTTCGAGCGGTTGGATGCAGAAGCGGATGGACGCATCACGTTTCGTGAGTACTGCGATTACCGGCACACCGAGAATTATTTTGATACTGTTGAGTGGTTCAGGAAAGCTGATGTTGATTTGAGTGGTCTATTGGATCTGGCGGAGATCGAGGAGGCCGTAGACGAGGATCGGCGCCACCTGGTGGGGTCGACCATTGTCGCGTTTGATCAGAATCAGGACCAACTCCTTTCACTTCAGGAATTGCGAATCTCCATGCTCGGGAACATGAATTACCCATGGTCGGAGCGTCCGGTTGATGTGAATCGTGATGGATTGCTTTCCTATGATGAGTTCATCTTTCACAACACGGACTTGTTTCAACTGCAGCGCCGCTGGTATTTTCACCGCCTAGATCGCAATCGTGATCGGCGTTTATCGCCCAATGAGTTTGAGTTCAATGAAGCGAAACCAAATGCGGTTCGCATGGAAAGTGTGGATGGTAAATCAACGTTGGTGATTTTTCAGGATGAGAAGTTTCCCGTCCTCGGGTTGCCGGATGTTGCAGCCAATGGAACTCGAATGCTTTTTCATCGAATTTCAAATGATCCCAAACTGGGCAGTCAGATTGTGCTGTCGGATTTAAAGGGTCAAGTGATTACAGAGCTGTGCAGTGGCAAGCAGCCTTCTTGGTCGGCTGACGCAAGTCAGTTCGTTTGTGCAAGAACGGTTGGTGAGGGGAACGCAGGGAAACAGATTTGGGTGATGGCGGCGGACGGCAGGGGAGGCAACTCCATCGGTCAAGGAACGTCACCGCGCTGGTCACCGGATGGTAAGACGATCGCCTTTTTTCGTGACAACGGAATTGTGCTCTACGACACCGAAAAGAAAGAATCTCGAGTTCTTGTACCAAGGGAAGGGCATCGTTACACAAGTCTGGGAGATGGATTGGTTTGGGCACCTGACAGCAAAAGATTGGCTTTACTGGCGACTCGTCCGAACTTTACGGAACTGGTAATCGTTTCCGTTCCAAGCAAGGCAGGCCCAAAAGGGCAGGTGACTACGTCAGCTGAGAATGTAGA
>DOPG01000421.1:0-4268 GCA_003513555.1 Rhodopirellula sp.
CGTGATGAACATCACGTATTCGTTTTTCTGCTTTTCGGACCTTCGAGCGACTTTGGGAAGCTGATAAAACCATCATCGCAAAGATTGCCAAGGGAAGAGAGGAAAGCAGTAGGCTCGTTAATATCATCGCCAAATCTGGTCTGGGGAAACTAGTTAGCTCTCCGCCCAACTGGCTCAGCGCGTCATAACTTGCGTCAAAGTATCCCCGATATAACGCCACAATGGGACCCGCCATTAAGAACCAAAACAGTGCCGTGCCAAGAAGGCCGCAGATCGCTGCCGTCAAGTTTGACGGCGCGACTCGCTCTACCTCTTCATCAAAGATACGCTGAGAACTTTCCTGAAGACTGTCGATCCCGGCAAGATAGGCGACCTGGGTTCTGGTTCCATGGGCAACACTGGAACTTGTGGACGGTTTCGATTTAGCAGCGCGTAACTCGAGCAATTCGTCGTGGAAACGTTCTGCGAGCGGCCCAAGCCTGTCTTTGACTGCAGCGGAGCAGCGATTCTGTAACCCTTCTCGCAGGTCCTGCTCGGCGCCTCGATTCGCGTTTAAATTCTTGGTGCTGGTCCAAACTGCACCCACCAGCGACGGTAAAGAACCTGACAGTGACAGTAGCACTCGGTCCCATGCGCCGTGGGTCATATTGAGAATGGATAGGAAGGTTCGGTAGGGAAAAAAGAAGGCGACTGTTTCGGTGAGTAGACTGAGTCTAAGACGGGAACGTACGGCAGCTCGTAAAGGACCATCGCGGCCGACAAGGGTTTCGGCAATCTCACCAGGCAGCAATTTTGCCTCGGTGTTGAGTCTTCTGACAGCGGCGGTGAGACCCGGCAACTGGTCACTCAAAACTGCGTGCAAAGCAACTTGAAACCTTAAGTCGATAGCCGCAAGGCGGGCACTTCGCCGGCGATCGCCAGCCCAGGCACATTCGAGTTCACTCTTCAGTCTGTCCGCGATGTCTTTGGCCGCAAGGTTGCCTACTTGTGACTCAGATCGATTTTCAATTTCGTAATCATCGACGATCACGGGTAACGAGATCGTACTGGAGGGAGCTGCTTTCCGCATTCGTGCCAGCAAGGTGTCGACTTCTGTTGATAGATGTTCGTCTTGTGAACGAACGGCGTTGATTACAGGGATCACAATGGTTCCCTCGCTGGCCGCGGCTAACGCTGTGATGTTCTCGCTGCGGATTTGATCACGACGAACGACAAGCAACATTACAGATGCAAGTGACAATGCGCGATTCGCTACGCTCGCAATCGATTTACGGTCGTCCGTGGCACCTGGGGCATCAACCAGCAAATAGGGGGTCCCGATCGGTTGCATTTCCGACACGGAGCAGTGCACGTATTGTTCGTGAGTGGAGTCAAGATTGTCGGGTGGGGCTGGCCCAACCCAAATCAGCTGTTCGGTTGCTTCGTCCGCATTATTTCCGCTCTTGATTTGTTGACTAGCCTCTCGGCTACCGATGAGCTGGCGAATGATCCACGATTTGCCCTGGCCAGTGGCACCAACGGCGGCAACCACTGACAGACCACTGCTTCTGTCATCAAGGATTCGATCGCGGGCTTCTGCGTGGTCGTCACACAGTTCTAACACTTCGCGTCCGGCAGGGCTGTTGCCTAATACATTGGCAGCCGCACGCCGGATGCGGGTCAGGTGTTCAAGCCCTGGTTGTCCCAACGCGGTACCTGATTGTGTATCACTTTCTGATTTGGACATGGAACAATTCTTTCTCAGAGGCTGGGAGAACCGTTGCGCGGGACGCTGCGTTGAAGTTCCTTTTGGAATTCGTCTCGGATATGGTAGAGTTGAAGCGTGCGATCCACTGCTTCACGCACCACAATTTTTGATGGCAGAACCTTTTCGTTGCTTCCTGCTATGCGGATCATTGCGGGTTCGGTCATTCTCGCCACGCCAAAGGTGTCGCATAGTACTGCATGAAAGTCAGCGAGCTGCTGCCGCGCGGCCTGCTGGCCTACGTTCTTGGTGTTACGGCCGCCGGCCCAGAATGTCGACAACGTCGTGAGCCCCGCTGCCGCCAATAGCTCTGGAATTGACGCCGACATCACGAGGGTTGTGCCACCACCGTCAATGGGAATCATCAGCACGGCACCGAATGCAGCAAGCATGAGTGCAAGTGGAGTCAAGCCCGCGACAAGCTTCTTGTGTGCCGGGATTTCTTTCCACATTTCTCTGACAGCGTCATCCAGTCGACGGGCGTCAAGCGCAGTGAAGTCGTCTCGCTCAAAACGCAGAATGGCATCCTCGCACGCCTGAATCCACCTGTCTTGGTCGAAAGAGTTGCCATCTGAAGTCGTCCAGTGCGGCAGGTTCAATGCCCCGTGGTAACGCTCCAGTGATGCGCCTAGGGTTTCGGGAGTCATGAGGCCCCCATACTCACCGCGCTGGAATTTATCCTTGATCTCGCCGGCAGTCCGTTTCGCTAATGCCGACGGCGTGAGTTGTTTGAGGAGATCAGTGGCGCCTCCGAAGATGGCCCGCAACCGAGTGTTCAGCTTGACGCCTAGCCGCGCATACCAAGGAGCGGTTGCCGAAAATGAATCCATCAGCTGTCGCAGTATTCTCTCGCTTTGGTGCAGTCTCAGTTCAGTGACTTCACCCCCCATTTGCCGATGCGCGAAGAAATCCAGTGATGCATCGAGTAGGCATTGCTGTGCTTTTTCGGTCGCCCGCTGTGCCGCGGCAGAGTCCCGGTCCAGCGCCACAAAGGCCTCCTCCCAAATGACGTTTCGCAAGCTCGCGGCGAGAGCCTCGCTGAACTTTTCGAAGAGTTGCCCCCGATCAAGTTTCGTGGGTAAATAGGCGAGCAGGCGGTCTTCGGAAATGTATGCCGGTGGATTGTCGTTGGGGTCTTCCACGATCGAAAAGAATACAGGAAGCCGGTCACTATTGTTCAGTTCATCGGGGAGTAACGGTTCTTCTAACTTGGGAATGAAAGGAAGACTACCGGGAACTTCAAAGTCATAAGCCGCGTAGATCGTGTCGATGCCGTTTGACCGTGCTAACGGTTGAAACGTCTCGTAAACAAGGTCAGGCGTCTGTTGGGGACGGACTTTATTCACAGCCAACATGCGAGGAACGCCCGGCATCAGGTCCGATGCCATTCGCAAGAGATCCCCCAGAGTGCTGTCACGTGAGGATTCTGCCGCGGCAACCACAAGAAAGGCAGAGCAAAGAGACGCTGCGCGGCCAAGTAACTCGCGGCGTACCTCGGGGGAACCGAGTCCAAACTCGGCATCCGAAACAATGTCGGGACAATCCAGTAAAGCGATTCCAATCGAGTTGAGCGCTGGGTCGGTCGCGATCAAAGGGACCGCGAGTGCGTGTGCCTCGCCGTCGCTATTGTTGTATTGTCGGTGCGCTTCCGTTGGGTCCGAGGCAAGCATCTCGGGCATTTGCCCCAGTGCGTCGCCAATACGCTCCATCAACAACGACCACAGTTCCGTGTCCTGTTCCCAGGCGGTAGGAAGCCAAAGTACAAACCGGTGTGTGCCCTGTGTGTTGTTAGCGCCCCGCAGAGTTCGAGCTTGACCAGTCTGGCTTAAAAAAGTTGCCACCAAACTGGTCTTTCCGCTGTTCAGCATTCCCGCCACTGCGACGGTTGGCCAATCAATCAGACGCTCTGCCGTGTGGACTTTTCGCCCGGCAGCCAGCAGGTCTTGCACCAACTTGGAGTTCAAGTTGCGGGTCGCTTGAAGAAAACTGTCACGACGCTCGATTGGGTAGGTGTATTCAATGGCCGCGCGTCGGTCATCATCTTCGAGCAACGCTTGCAGCGTTGGCCAATCAATGGAGTGTTTCGTCTTTTTGCGGCGTGACCCAAACATGATTTGTACGCGAACTTGGTGTTGCTGTTCCTTCTGGAATGTTTGCGGGCGCGGATCGACAAGGCGTGGACTTCCATATCCATAACGCTGACCACCAACTTGGCTGATCATCGACGCTGAGGCAACAGAATACCGCCTGCCAATGATCGCGCTGCAAGGCACTCTGCAAGGACACGGTGCAAGGGCAGGCAACAGAGCTTGGTGTGTTGAGACGTGTAGCTTTGCGGCAAATGTGCTGACACAACGATTGCAGAGCCTACTCTTGACGTACTTTGATTATCTCAGATGACACCGCAACAATGAACCACCGCATTGCTGTGATGTTGCGTTTTCTTTGCTTTTGGGGAAAATCCGATCGTGTTCGGGGAGTGTGGGTGTGCAGGAGTTTAGGAACTCAGGAACTCAGGAACTCA
>DOPG01000421.1:4500-9371 GCA_003513555.1 Rhodopirellula sp.
GAACTCAGGAACTCAGGAACTCAGGAACTCAGCAACTCAGGAACTCAGGAACTCAGGAGTCTGGCGGCAACCATGCGGCCGTGACCGGCTTTTGGAAAAAAAAGTCGCAAATCGAGCGGGAGATGCAGTTTTGAAAAGTTGTCAGGGAGCGAGGCTGGGAGCATCTGTGGCTATGTCAGCGATTCTTCGTGTGGCTGTACAGGTAGCTAGCGACGCAGTCGACAATTACGGAGCAAGATAAATAAACCGACAAACAAATGCTTTGGTGGTGCCGTGAGTACCAACTCCACGTGTTTCCTTGGTTCCAGGTTCGCAGTTTGTGATTAGCTGGTAGTATCTGTTACTAGTTGTGAATAGCAGTTTGTGTTGTCGGTTCCCTTTTGGGGGTTTGTGTACCTCGATACAGTCAGGATGAGAATCATGCGAAATCAAGTAAGCGGGTTTGGAATGGGGTGTTTGCTCGGTCTGACATTGCTGCTTGGGGGCATGGGATGCTCTTCTTCCGATGCTCCTGAATCGCCGCTCGAAACGACGGTTCAGGGCGGAAGCGACCTGAAAACAAAAGTGCCGTCTGGCGAAGAGATCGAACAGGTTGCCGGGGATGCCGTGGAGGCGGTTGCGGGTGGTGTTTCAGCAGTTTGGGATAAAACGTCCTCGGCGATGAAAAATTTCGAGGGGGGCAAAGAGATGCTGGCCGACATGAAAGAAATGTATGGCTCAGCAAAAACTTCTTTGAATAACGTTACAAGCAAGGAGGCTGCAGAGAAGGCAAAGGGGGAATTGGACAAGTTGTCCGACCAAATAGATGAGTGGAAGCCCAAGCTAAGTGAAATGTCGGCAGAGACCAAAGTTGGTGTAAAACGTTTCTTCGATCATGTGGCAGATCAACTTTCAATGATGGGCGAGAAGTTGAACGAAAATGAGTGGGTCAACGAGATCCTGCGGCCAAAACTGCGAGAAATAATCGAGCAGCTCAAATCGCTGGTGTAGTTGCGATTCGGTGTCGTTTCGGTTCACAGGTTGGTTGGAGGCAACTTGGATGGGCATCGTTCAACTAGCTGAGGTGCTTCTTGTTGAAGCGACTACGTCTGACACAAGCCCGACTGCATTTGGTACCTGCTTCCGTCTTATCTTTAGCAGTCCGCCTTGCCTAAGCAAGTCGGTGTAATCGTCGGATGACCCATTCCATCGTCAGCATGGTGGCGATAAGCCACATCAACACGACGTTGCGTCGTTCTGTGAACTGGCTGTTCGGCGTGCCCGGAAGTATGGTGACTTGCGGCTGCGGTCGTATTGCAGCCACAAGTTGAGTCTGCACTTCGGTATCAGACGTCGTTAAATCCAAGGGCATATAAGAACCATTCGTGATGGAAGCGTATTGCTGAAGTTCCTCGTCGTTTCGGCGGGGTCGCTCTAATTCAATGGTCGGAAGACGCACTTGTACCGACTGGCGCAAAACCTGCTCATCCAAGGCGTCGCCAAGAGTGAGTCGTAGCTCATAGCTACCGGACTCTCTGACGATGAAACGTCCCCCATACGTTCCGGCGCGTGGCTCACCCTTAAGTGGTTGCAGCGAAATGTCGTCGATGCGACCGCTAGGTGAAAGCAGCTTGGCAGGTACCTCCGGGACGTCCAGTGGTTCGAATTGTTCATTAGACAGCACCGCACGAACGACGATTGTGTCACCGACCATCGCTTTGTTGTTGTCCACCAGAAGGACACCGCGAGTGCTGTCACGTAGCAAACGGCCTTCACTGACCCACCGAACCAGTTTGGTGTAATAGGTGTCAAAATACGCATCGCTTTCGGCACGCAAACGCCACATTTCGCCGCTGCCTTGAAAATAAACTTTCCCAGCACCGTAAAAATGAGATGCCAAGTAGATTGGCAAGGAACCGCCGATTTCAGTAGTGGGGTCCGCAAACAACGCGTAGACCTTTGCGCCCGCTTTCGGACTCTTGGAATCAACGTAGTCGTAGACTCCTGAGAACTCGGACCAGACTTGTTCGCTTTCTTTGGGTGTGTCCGCAACCCAGAGGAATTCCGCGCGGTTTGCTTCTGGCGTGAACTGTAGTGGCCAAGCGACACTTCCTCCCTGACGACCTCCGTCAAACAGCATCGGCCGAGTCGTGAAGTTCAGCGGATAGAAACCGGCAATGGTTGCCATTCGTGGATCCGTTCGCCGACGCTTCCACTCTGGATGGTAAACGGGGCCGGCAACGATGATCATTCCGCCTGCTTGCTGGGAAAGCCAGCGATCTAGTAGTTGCAACTGCTCTGCCGAAATGTCGAGCCAGTTTGGGTCAAACAAAGCAATTGCGTCATACTCGAATAACTCTTCGGCGGTCGAGGGAAAGTCAGTCAAAATGTTATCTGCATCCTGACTGATCCCTGGTTGTCCCGTTTGTAACCATGCATCGAGTTGAATTGAATTGTCTCGGTACAGCATATTTCGCACGAACCGGTACTCGCGGGTCGGTCCGCCAGCGACGGCGAGAACCTTCAACTTTTCTCCTACGACCTCATACCGCGCGTCTCGAATGTCATCTTCTTCATTGTTGTCAGCTTCTGGTGCGATAATCCGGATGGCGAGCCTGCGGCGGCCCACTGCTTCTGGCTCGAGTTCGAATCGAATCCCAGTGAGTGTTCCGTCGTTTTTAACCCGCACCTTTTGAGAGTCAATGACGTCAGCGGGAGCGGCAATCTTGTTGTTCGTTTCGCTGGGAGGCCTTGTGCCGGGGCCTCGATCAAGCTCATCAAGAAGTTGTACCTCAACTTCCAGTGGCTTTTCTCCACTGCCCTGCAGGACGGCAGTAACTGCGAATTTATCACCCGGGTACACACGGCGGGGGGCATCAATGTCAACAATCCGCACGTTCGTAGGAGCAGAGGAACTTCCCAGCCCAATGGGGTATAAGGAAACTTGGCTACGTCTGGCTGCTGCCATTGCGATGTTGACGTCGGTGCCGCCGTTGTTTTGACCGTCAGAGATCAAAATAATTCCCGCTAAGGTCGAGGGATCATGATCGGTAAGCACGTTACGGACAGCGTCCCCAATCCGACTTTGGCTTCCAACGGCGGCTAATTCATCGCCCCAATCGACAACGCGAATTGGCTCTTCCGGTGTGTCTTGATCAGAAGTCCCGGCGGGATTCACGTTGGTTCGGGGTGACTGAAGCCCCAGCACTTCTGCGAGCGACTGTTCGGTGTGGACGCTGTATACGCTGCCCAAGCAGATTGCACCAGCCAGAATTGAAAGCGAGGCTGGCAGGAGCCACCAACCAACGATGGTCGAATGTCCGAACGCGCCCAGTGCGAGAGAAATTAAACCCAAGATTACACCGATTGCGATCATTGCGGCGCCGATCATTGCGATTGGCGACGATGTAGACTCGGATTCTGGCTCGGCTTCTGATTTGACAGCCACCCCACCCATCGAATCGATCAATCGCGGTTCGGCTCCATCTCCAAACGCGTAAACGCTGACACGATGCTCCGCCGATAGCTTTTCCAACATTCCGCTTTCACCGACCAGCTTTTGCGCTCGCTGTATCCGTGATGGTGTCGCTGGTTCGGTTCCGGTGGGCAACGACATGCTTTGGCTCGTATCTACCAAAATCGCAACTTCGCTGGGGCGAGTCACCATTCGTTCGGTGCGCCGCTGCAGATCGAAGAAGAAAAACACCAAGGCGAGTACAGTGACCAGTCGCAAGCCGATTAGCAGAACCCGGATGGGTTGAGGCATCTCCTGTACATCTCGGCGATAAAACCGCACGCACAGATAAAGCAATGTTGCCAGAGCCAGTGTGATTAATGCCCATGACCACCAACCTTCCAGCGCCGAGACACGGGAAAATTCATAAATGATTTGGCTTGTGCCTTGCGGGTCATTCATCGGCTTGCCCCCAAGGTTGCTCGAACACGTGGCTCGGAGTTACCGGACGACGCATGGTAACTCGCCCAATAGGCCAGTAGTTGTTCTGCCGCAAGGATGAGCCCAAGGAGACCCAGCAAAAGCAGGGTGATCGTGGAGCTTCCCGTAGCCTGGTTTTCATTATTCCACGCTGAACTTTTCATGAAGGTGATCTGCAATGGAAGTAGCTGTTGTTGTATCGCGGCCGCGTCTGCACGTTCTAGCTCGCCTTCTCCAATTCGAATTACCGAAGCGACAGGCAGAACCTGACCGCTACCATCGATTCGGGTGAGAGCCCATTCTGAGATGCCTGGATGCAGTATTTCGGCAACGCTTGCATCGCCGTCAATCACCATTTCATCGGGCGAGACGTCAACGACATAAACAGGTTCGTCAGCCGCCGAATCGGGTTCTACCAAGGTGCTTGCCAATTCGATTGGGATTCGCGGGGGTTCGTCGTTCGCGGGGATGTAAGTCACTTGGTCGGTGTAGAGCTCAACCGGCAGGCGTTTCAAAAGCCCTGAATCGACGAATCGCTGTGTATCGGGGGCTGCGCCGCTCCACAGCAGCGCGTTTGTCTGCAGCAGAAAGACGACAAATGTGGGGTCGCCGGACCAATTTGTCCATCTGCCATCAAGACCCGATAATACGGTGACAATGGATCCCTCCCCGACATTGTGCTTGGTGACAAATGGCTCTCCGTCCCGTCTGATCAGAACATCTCGAACTCGCGGACGCTCGGTATTTGGCTCTTCGCTCGTCGATCCGTCAGCGGTAGTGGCATCTTGAGCGAGTGTCCACGAACGGGCGACGTTGACTAATGCGAAGGCGGCTTCACCAGCGACCTCTAGCGGAGCGACTAACGAGGATGAATCCCCGAACTGCAGGTCAGCCGTGTTGCGGTCGGTGCTTCGCTCAAGTGCTTTCGCCTCGGTTAATGCGCCGGGTAACAAGTTGC